>JAIRKZ010000091.1 GCA_031259845.1 Tannerellaceae bacterium
AAAGATAATTGAATTCATCCCGTTTCTCTTTATGATTTTTAAGATACCGCGAAACGGCCTTGCGTATATCTTCCCACAACGGCAAATCATCGGGATAAATTATTTTAGAGTAGAAATCATATCCCGACTTTAGCGCGTCTTCGACAGAAAAACCGCATAGAAAAAGATCGTCAGGCTTGACGTAGCAAAATTGTTTACTCTGTATGTCCAACACATAGAAACTTTCGGCTGTAATAGAAGAAAATACATCTAAACCTCGAATGTGGTGCTCCATCTCTACTATATTTACCTATCAAGGATTAATAAATCCGCCACTCAAAACGCCGTTGCTATGGGAAATCTCAATAGTATAACTCCCTGCGGGCGGGCCATTCAAAGGGAAGGCTATCGCTTCGAAGGCTGTGAATGTATATATCCCTTCGTAGAAAACATCTCCTTCTGTGGAGGCAATATATATGTATACATTACTAACGGCCTTGTTGGAGTATATGTATAACACATTATTTTCTTTTTCTACGGTAAATGGTACAGGAGAGAAAGAACGTAAACCCGTTTCACCCCATCGTCCCTCAATCGGTACCGTATCTCCCCATACTGACATGGGGATAAACAGGAGAAATAACGCTAAGTAATACAAATGCTTTTTCATAAATGAGCTTTTTAATGGTTTGCATTGCCAAAACTAACCATGTTTTTGTTTACCTCCATCATTTTTTTGTTGACTTTTTGTTGACAAATCAGGCGGACGGCAAAAAGTCAACAAAAAGTCAACGCGACTCACTCCTTTACAGGTTTGCTATAAATCGATCCAAATCGTCACCGGAACCGGGTGAGCCATGTATCTTTTCATAAAGCCGCTTACGGCAGTGGGTGACGGCGGAATTGGTACGCCCGATAAGGTGTGCAATTTCCGTTATGGAAAAGCCTGTGTTTATCAGGTAGCAAACCTTTAATTCGATTCCGGATATTTTCGGACAGTATACCCTTAGCTTTGTTTCCAGACAATCATAAATTTGATCGGCCGTTTGCTTAAAAGCATTCCACAGTTCTTTGTTCAGCGTTTCTCCGGGCGTTGTGTTTTTCAGACTCTTATAAATGGGAGAAGAAAGCAGCGTCTCATATTGGAACCTTTTCTTTTCATCTGTAAGTTCTATCTGAGAATTGCCCTGCCGTAATAATTCCATCTGTTTCTCCAGCAACGCTTTTTCCGTTTGATTGAGCCGGGCTTCATTCTTTTGCACCTTATCGGTCAACGATGCTATTTTACGCATGTTCTCTTCAATATGCTTCAGGCTTTTTTCGTATAATTCCTTCTGCAATCTCAACTGCTTTTCTTTTATCAGTAGTTCATTTTTCCTGTGCTGCCTTTGGTACAGGAACAGCATAACCGTAAATAAAATACCGGAGAAGGAAATAATAATCAGGAGAATGATCAACTGCTGTTTTTGGTTGTTTCTCCGTTTCAACTGCTCTTTTTCAGCGGTGATTTTCTGAAAGTTATACAGATATTGAATCCGCAAACTTTCCTCCCTTCCGGCCTGTTGCGCAATGGAATCTTTATACAGGTGACAGGTATCTGCATAGGCAAGCGCCTGCCTGTAATTCTGCCCGGCTTTGGCTATTTGGTATAACCTGTAATAAGAGGCAGCCTTTGTATAAATATTTTCACTTTGTATACTTTGATTGAGGTAATATAAGGCCGAATCGCTTTTTCCGGTTTGCTGATAAAAATGGGCATAGGTCAATTTAAGTTGATCCGGGGCTGATTTATCCGGCATCAGTCTTGCTACCTTATACAAACAGCTTGCCGCTTCGCCATACTCCCCAAGGTCAATATATAAACCTGCTATCTCCCACAAAGAAGAAAGCAAGGCATCCTGATTGTGTACCTTTTCCGATAATGCGACGGCCTGCCGGTAATAAAAAACGGCGCTATCCGGCGCTTCCGTCACATGATAAATACGGGCTATGTTCCTCAGCACAAAGGGAAGTCCGACAGAATCTTTACCGACATATAAATAATGTTCCGCTTTTTTATAAGCGCTCATCGCATCCTCATAAAGATGTAATTGGGTATAGATGCTTCCCATATTGTAATATATGCGCGACGCCAGCCTCGCATTATCTGCATGTTCCCCGGCGGCGCGTTCCGCTTTCAGGTAATATTCCAGGGAATATGGTATCTCTTTGAGTTCCTGGCAGACACGTCCCCTGTAATAATATGCTTTGGGTAGTTTCCGGTTATCTTTCATGCCCTCATAATAAGCTACCGCCACCCGTATCAGCGAGTCTGACGTAAACCGGTAATAGTTCTTGTCCCGGGCTTCGGTAAGCAGCAGGCAGTATTCGGCATAATGGGCTTTGCTCATTTTCTGGGGAGAACGTATTGAATTCAGCACAGCTAATGCGCTGTTCGGGTTAGCCTCCATCTGTTTTTCGGCCCGAACCAGTTCTTCCATACTTACGCCTTTCGTACAGGTAAAGAAGGGAATACACACTAAAAAGGCTGTCAGGAATACATACGTTTGCTTTTTCATTCGGCTACAAAGTTATGAGTGTAAGTAAAATCGCGTCGCAAGTTAGTCTTTTATTTGGAAAAAGGGCGTAATGTAATAGCTTTTAGTCATCGTTTAAATGCTTTGTACAGGATAATTTACTGTTTTGTTTAGCCTGTTTTCCGCCTTTCACCCTTGTGACAAGGGTGAAAGGAAGAAACGGATGGGGCGAATGTATGAAATGACCGTATGTAAAAACAAAAAAATACGGACTGTTTTCATGAATGGTTTTTCTTTCCGGGTTTATTTCATCTTTTCCGTCACCTCCCGTCACCTCCCGTCACCTGCTCAGTCACATTTATTCTTCTGAATATAATATAGTTGCGGGAAATGTGACGGAAAAAATGGAAAAAAATAAAGTTTTGGAGCGCTATCTCCTGTCTGTCTGTGGGCTGTTTTCCGGGAAATATTTATCAGAATATATACAACATATCAATAAAACCATTATATTTACGCGCAACCTCAAACAAAATGAGAAAGAGAGAACGATTAAGTCCCCTGGTTATTTGTCTTTTCATACTGCTGATAACTTCGTGTGGAAAAGACAGTCCTTTGGAATCCGGCGACTTTGCCGAAGCCAACTTTACATTATCCATAGAACTTCCCAAAACGAGGACAGGTATTCCCGTTGCCGGCGTTGAACAGGATAAAATCACCATCTATTATGGGGATATTCACCAAACGAGTTTCCAGCAGGGAAGTATCATAGGCGATTCCCTTGTGTTCAATTATCCGGTACTCCTTAAAGTGGGCAACCCCGGCAGGGTGCGTGCAACCTATGTCCATGAAATCTATCCGGCGGTGATTCCCGGCGCGGAAACGCTTCCCGACAGTTTGTTTGTAGACAGTGAAGACCCCTCCACCATACATATATCATATAGTGAAGACGCATATCATATTACGTTGCACTTTAAACATTGCAATGCCTTGGCCGATTTCACCCTGATAGAAGATGAAACGAAAGATGTGACGCCTCTGACGGAAAAGGTATTCGTGCTGGCCTGTGAAAATAACGGCACGGAGAAAATGTATGTAGAAACGAACTCGAAAGTAATTCTCCCTGCCGGCTCCCAGTTAAAATATGCCACCCTGTTCTTGAAAGGCGGGAAAGAAGTCCGGATAAAAAACAATACCCCCGTTGTATTCGAACGAAACAAGCGTTATTCCATCCGGGTGTCATTAGATACAAAGCAAATGGTTATTGAGCCCGAAGAAGGAATAGAGGATTGGGAGTGAAGGTTACGTGTTTTTAATATTGTCCATACTCTCAATAATTTTCATTTGCTCTTTTATAAAAATAGCGGTGTACTCATAATTCGATTTGGAGATTAATATGGAAAACTTCTTTAATGAATCCAGCCATATTTTGTATTCCATTATTTTCCTGAGATCGTATTCTATTATCGGACATATTTGATTATACCAGTTAAGAGCCATTTTTGTTTCTTTATTTTCTATATACAGTATGCTCGAATCAATACTGACCGTTGATACGAATATATTGATCAAAGAGTCGTATTCATTCCAGGCTATTTTCAGCGTAGACTCCAGGTTACGCATCATGTCCAGCAGTTCTTCCTTTAGTAATATTAACTCTTCCTTTGTGATTAATTCTCTTTTATAGAAATATTGGATATCCCTTACTGTGTTCAACAATGCATTAGGGCACATAATGTAATTGCTCTCATTGTTTACATACATCACCTGATTTATTTTTTTTTGTAATTCTATTAATTCTCCCGGAACCTTCAGATCGGAAAAAGGGAACAGTATAGACAAATCATCGATCTGATAAATCCATCGATAATAGTAATATTTGAATAAAAGTTCATATTTCGGGATTAAGAAGATATAGAACTTATTAAATGAAGCTATTGATTTAAACGAATTAATATCGCCTACAAAATTTTTCTTTAAGTTATAAAAGGCTTGCAGTTTGCTTATGAGGAGATCGTTGGCTGAAAACTTTTTAAATTCGCCCATTATGTTAGCGTTAAGATTGTCTTCATCCTTCAGAATTACATCCAGGGAAAAATTCAATTTTTTTGATAATTTGACTAACTCCTCGAAAGTAAAAGGTATTTTCCCGTTAATTCTTCTGTAGATAGAGTCTTTTCCAAGATCAAGTATATCCATTATGCACTCTACAGGATTCTGATAGTCAGGAATATATTTAATAATCGTATCCACTACTATGCTATTTAAAGGCCTATTCATCATAAACGTTGGATTATATTTATATTTTAAGAAACGACAGAGATTTCCATTAAAAGATTTATCATTAGGGGGCTTGGAGTTTATTGTTTTTCTGATTAGCAAATTGGCTTAAAAAAATCCACACAAAGATACATTTGATAAATAATTATTTTTCATTTTATATTTATTATTTGGTAGACTGCCTTAATCTATTATTCTCTCTTTTTGCGTTTAAGGATTATGAGTATATCTATTTTGTCTTTTTTTTAAAATGGAATAACGCTATTTTCTATTGAAAGTAAAATGCTTTGCACAATAATCGTCTATTTTATCGTTTATGGAACACAAACTATACGCAGCATTGATTTATACTTTGAATAAGCAGCTTATATATATAATTTTTAAAGTATAATTCTCACTAATTTCCACAGTAATATCCTTTCCTTTCCTTTCCTTTGTCATCAAATTCCGTTTTAGCAAATAGACGTGTTTTTTATGTCTGTAAAAAAGTAATATATATGATTTTAACTATAAGTTTTACATTAATTAGGGGTTTATATTTTTGTTTTATTCAGGTAATTAGATGGAAATGAAAAAAACGATACATATTGGAATAATAGCTTTATTTATTTCTCTTATTTTTGGCATTACAGAGGCAAAGTCGCAAATAAATGTGTATGTTTCCCATACTACCTCAGCAAAAGGTAATGGTACGCAGGCTTCTCCGTATAATCTAAGCGAATTATTTGAGAAGGTTATTAAAAAGAAACCTGCCGGCGATACGGTTAATATCTTTTTTGAAAAAGGTGGCGTATATTATACAGGCTATTTTGCAAACACGAGTGATTATGGGCTCACCAGCTCTGGTTGGGATGGTAAAACCGTTACATTTGATGTTTGGGGAAATGGCTCTCCCGTTATATTCGATGGCAGCAAGCATACCAACGTATTTGTTAATATCAATCGTGGGCGCCCGGATAACGCCAAGTTTGCATTAAACGTTAAAAACATAATCTTCCAGAATTTTAATAACAATAGCGCCAGTCCTTTTGTAGCTGTTACTTCCTGGAATAATTCATTAAATATGGATAATGTGACTGTACGGAATTGTAATAATATCCTGGGTAATTTATTTCAAATAAATAATAGTACGTCAGAATTTACCCTTTCCAACAGTAGTATTATTAATAATGAAAGAGGTACTAATCGATTGATTTATCTCCAGAGTCTTAAGTCTGCCTATATCTATAATAACACCTTTTCCGGTAATACAAGCGCTTATGTTATAGAACTGGTAGCTAATAATACTTATTTCTTTAATAATACCGTATATAATTCGGGTGCGTTGTATATCAACACCTACTTGCCTCAAAAAAGAATTATCAATAATTTAGTTACAGGAAGTTCAACTATTTCTTTCGGAGGAACGACTCCCGAGTATCGCGTCGGATTAAAAAACAATGTTTCGGGAACAACATACTGGAAAACAGGCAGTACACTCTCGTCTTCCTTCACAAAGGATCAGTTTGCAAATTGTTTTGATACGATACTGGTAGATAATAACAGCCCGGGCGGCCAGTTCCATAAGCTGGAAAACACATCCGATCCAAATCACTTGTTTTTGGAGAAAGGACTTACCGTTTCCGATTTGAAAAAGGATGTTGCGATCAATCAGGATAAAGATCAATCCGGTAATGAACGATCGGCCCGTTACCCAATCTCCTTAGGCGCTATCGATTATTGGAATGTTGCATTAGCCCATTCTCCTGTTATAACGGTTTTGTTTCATTCAAATGAAGGAGCCAAACTTCCTTTGCCGAAAGAAATCGATTTGAAAGAATTTGTCTTGGAGACGCCCGCCGGCGTTGATATCAGCCAGTTAGATTTCGAATTGCTAAATACATCCATGAAGTATGGCACGCTATCCAAGCTGACGACTGATAAAAAAACAACGTTTACACCGGCTACCCCGGGCGGTAAACCAGTAGGCGTTAATGTAACGGATACGTTCTCTTATAAGGTCAGCAGGAAGATAAACGGCGTTTTGTACGAAAAAACAGGTATCGTTAAAGTTATTATTGTTGATAAGAACGAACCGGTTGGTTATATAGACCCGGTCGATCATCCGAATACCTGTTTTGATTTCATGGGAAAGATTGCATTTTCCGGGGATTATCGATTTATAACGGGTCAGTCTTATAATTTAGTTGCATTTTCCATCCCGCTTGTTGCGGATTTGAATAAAGACGGCTACCCGGAAATTATAGCTATGGGCAAAAAAGGGTCCTCTTGGGATTATCATTATGAGAGTGTCCGTATTTTTAACGGACAAACGGGGAAGCTTATTTCTAGTTTACAAATAGCGTCGGACAACTTTGTACACGACGGATGGCACTCTTCACCTTCATCGGCTGTCCTTGTAGATGCGAACAGAGACGGGGTTGTGGAACTTATCATGGCATTTCCCCAGGGTGGAGGGGGAGACAAATCGGAATACAGAGGCAAAGTTGTGTCTTTTAATCTACGGCCGGCAGACTCTGTCTATGTATTGGAACATAACAGAACGTTTCCTGTCGGTTATGGAGATGGCATAACATCCAAAGCTTCGCTTCCCACGCCACAAGTCTGCGATTTGGATGGAGACGGTACGCCCGAACTGCTTGTCTACAATAAAGTGTATGACGCCGTAAGTGGAGAATTATTATTTACCATCGACCAAAATTATATGGGACGCAATCCGTTGGCCAGATACGATAATGACAGATATCAGGTGTTTCCCTATATTTATGATTTGGATGGAGACGGTATTTATGATATAGCTGCCGGCGGTAAAATGTACAGGATTACCAAACCGGGCGGCGCCTGGAAAGTGCAGGAAATCGAATTGAATAGCAGCGATAATCCGGGTGACGGTTTTACCGGAGTTGCAGACATTGACGGTGACGGTTTGCCGGATATTGTCACTGTCCGTGCGGTTTCAGTGGAGGATAACGGACCTGTTTTAGTGACTGTATGGAATCCCGGATTCGCTAATGGCGTAGCAAATCCTCGCGTCATAGCGAAGAAAACGGTTAAATACATAAGCAGGGGAGGGTTAGGCAGTAATTCGTATGTGTATATAGGCGATATTAACGGCGTTGAATATGGGGGGAAACGCCTGCCTGAAATTACTGTCCTGTCCGGGCGTGTGGAATTTACCGATAAAGAAGTACATCCCGGCGTGTCGGGCTTAAAAGGGCAAACAACCAATGGCGACGGCGTTATCTTCGCGCTTACTTTTGACGGGAAGGAAACAGATATAACCAAAAAACTCAAGTTCTCCTTCTTCCTGGAACACAATGATGATTCTGTCGATACGGGATTTACCATGTTTGATTTCGATAATGATGGTATTATGGAAATCTGTTACCGGGACAGGAAATCGTTACGAATTATAAAACCGACCAAATCGTATGTTGCATTAGATGAAAGCAGTACGGATATTATCTTATTTAACAAGACGGTCTATTCCGGAACAGGTTTTGAATATCCGGTTATTGCCGATATTGATAATGACGCATCTGCCGAAATGCTTGTAATGGGTTATCCTGAGAATGGAAGATATCACGGGAATGTTTATGCCTTAGGAAACACGGGCGACAAATTTGCGCCGGCACGCCCTGTATGGAATCAATTTATTTACGACCCATTCAAAATTAACGATGACTTAACAACGCCCGTAGGGCCGGCCAAAAACCGCCTGGCGTACAAATATCAACATGACGTAAAAAATGATGAAGGCATTGTAGAAAAAACGATAAATAATTATCAACCGTATAATGCTACGATCAATCAAACGCCTTATTTTACAACCTTATCGAATGGAGCCGGAAAAATAAACAGTTTTGAACCCATTGTCTTTTTAACGGAATCCTACCTCGTTACAGAAAAAGCGAAAGATGAAGCCAAACGCCCGAAGATTGTTATGCAGGGAGGCAAGGCTTTTATTGAAGTAACGATAGGAAATAAGGCAACGGCAAAAACGGATATTTCGGTCAATGCGCCCATTGCAATCTATGAAAACCAGATTAGCCCGTCTACTTTTGTAAAAAAAGAGAGTTTAAGTAACTTAGGCGTAACCACAGTCATTAAAGCAGGACAGGAAATACGGGTACGGATACCTGTTGCTAACGCATATTCGGTATATCATGTCCGCCTGGGAGATGACAGCGGATATGATGACAAGGGGAAAACAAATTGGAAATGGCATTTCGGAACAAATAATGAAGGGCAAGGAGCCGGTACAAATGTCTCGAATCCCCCGGCCGACCCCGCCGGAGGTATCGGAAAAGCGCGCCGCGCCTATCGTGACTGCAACTGGACAGACCAGGCTGTAAAAGTATCATTGATCAATCTTAATCATGACGCCGTTACCGTGCAGGAGTTCAAATCTGTTATGATTGACGTCTTTGCAAATGATGTGATCAATATATCCGATCCGTCGAATCCGTTTCCTGCTCTGAAACCGGATTTCAAAATGAGTAATCAATATATCCGGGGAAAAGGGCCGGTTGCCGGTACGCTTACGTTCTCGGGCAGCAATATTATTTATACGCATAACGGAACTATTCCGCCGGGTAATATCGATACCTTTTCGTATGCGTTCAACTATGCGCTCACGGGCAGCGGGGTGAAAAGAGAATTTTCCGCCAATGTATACATTTATATTATGCAACCTGTATCAGGAAGTTTTGGCGTTTGCCATGGCGACGACTTCTCTGTCAAACTCAAAGAATCTCCTAAAGACATTCGCTTTATCTGGTGGAATGAGCAGAATCAATTGCAAACGTCTTCCGATAGTTTAACGATTCGTTTCGGCGCCATAACAGCTCCTAAGACATATACGGTGAAGCCGTTGCTGACTACGTGGAATAACGACAGGATTGAATTTGTTCCCGGACAACTGACGGTGAGTCCGTTAGGGAATCCCGGTCGTCAAGCCGTTATGAAATGGACGGGAGTAATAGATACCAATTGGAATGATCCGCGTAACTGGGTAGAAATAAAAGGGAGCGTGGAAACCTCGGCGTCAATTGCGCCGGCAAGTTGCACGGATATCATTATTCCTTCCGGTCTGAAAAACTATCCGATATTAACAAGGCCCGCCTCATGTGCGAATATCACAATGAAAAACAACGCCATGATAGCCGGTATTCATTGGCTTACCTATACGAATGCACAAGTAGAGCTAAAGCTAAACCCGGCAGACAGGAACCGCTTTATCATGTGGTCTGCCCCTTTGATGAATATGTATTCGGGCGATTATCATTTCAAAAAAGGGAATGCGCCTTACTGGGGAGATGTTTTTGTAAACTTCTTCCAGTCTAAAAACCCGGATGATTTGTCGAGCGTCGCTAAGGATAATCATTTTACAGCCACATTCAAAAACCTTGGGGTTGAATTGGGACAGGGACAGGCGTTTAATCTGAAACTGCTTGCTACTTCGCTGAACAAAGATAGCATATTTGTATTCCCCAAAACAGAAAAAAGCTATACGGCAACGGATGGTGCGCTGTATCATACGCCGCGTAACGCCCACGCCGGCAAATTTATGTCGGACACCGTTATTGCGGCAGGAAACCGGATTCGTGTGCCAAGCGCTATGTCCAGTTCAAACTATATACAGGTAGCCAATCCGTTTATGGCTTACCTGGATATCAAGAGCTTTCTGGCGAATAATACGAATCTTGAAAATTCAGTCAAGATTTGGAATGGCGGAACCAACACGCAGCCGAATGCCGCTCCGGGAGATTTCATTACCATATTGCCGTATAAAGCATCCGGCAACCGTTACATCATTGATAATGCAGATAGTTGGTTTGGGAGCGGAACCAACCATACGGGATATATCGCCCCATTGCAATCCTTCTTTGTAAAGAAGGCAAATCCCGGCGAAACAATCAGCGTATTGAATATGAATCCGGCCTGGACCACAACCCTCAATCCCTCCCCTTTAAGAAATTATACGTTACGCGCTGATACGGCAGAAGTCCATACGCTTCGTATCAAAGCCATGCAGAACCGCGAGCAGAGCGTTACCGTATTATTCTTCCATCCGAAAGCAAGCCCGGATTACAACAAGGATGACGATGCCTATAAATTGTTCTCGTCGGAAACGGCGGTTTCGGTATACAGCTTTTCTCCTGCCAATGACCCGCTGGCTATCCAGGCAAGCAACAATTTCCAGCATGCCGCTATCCGTTTGGGTATCCGCCTGAAAGAAGCCGGTAAGGTAAGTCTTCACTTCTCCGGCATGGAAACCTTTGGCTACAAGGTATACCTGATTGACCATTTGCAGAACAACAAAAAAACGGACGTACAGCAGAATCCAACCTATACCTTTACGGCCGTTAAACAATCGCCCAATGATAAGGTAATAGAACTCAATGACCGTTTTACGCTGGAAATGCAATATACCGGATATATAGAGACGGCGAATGAAACGGTTCAGGCAAACAAAGCAATCATAACATCAAAAGACGGGTGTATTTATGTACAAACGCCTTCTGTTGCCCGCAGTCTGGAAGTTTACAATATGGCCGGGGCATTGGTATACAGCAGCCATGTTAAATCGGATAATTACCAGGCATACCTGGATTCCCCACAAACATATATTGTGAAAGTGACGATAAATGACGAATATATTATAGAAAAAATATTCGTCAGGTAATGACATTGGGTTAGTCCCCAATTTAGGTTTAAATTCTTATCTTAACCCGGGCATGTGAATGTCTGGGTTTTGTTTTTACCTCTTAACCGGGTCTAATCGGGATTCGGGCCGGGAGAGGGGGAGAACATATAAATTCTTTGCGGAAATCGTCTGCCATACGGAAAATTTCAGTAATTTTGTCTGGGGTTAGCATGTTCATATTGTTTTGCCAAGTATTTGATTTTCATTTAACAGATTAGATTGTATGAAAAGAGTTTGGGCGATAGTATCTCTTTTGTTTTTACAGTTCTCTTTATATTCTCAAAATAATGAAGATATAAATGTGCCGTATACCGGAACGGATTCATTATCTAAAAATGTGAAAGATTCGTTTCTGATTGAAGAACTCCGATTGCAAATACAAGAATTTAAGCTGAATGAGATACTGCTGCAAACCCGGTATAATAATAATATACGGCAAAGCCTTGAAGAAGATTCCATAAAAAGAGTCAGGCAGCGCGCTCAGATTGATTCATTACGCAGTCTGACTAAGGGGGTTCCTCTTGTTGTAGAAAAAGACACTCTTCTGGTGCTTTATACTAAAAGGGGAGGAGTAACGCCCCGTGACAGAGTAGACAGAGCCGAAAAGATTATCATGAATCTGGGAAAAAGCCTGACACTGAACCTTGACAGTCTGTTTGTTTTCGATAGCGAATATGCCACAGATATAATGAGCGGAGATCAGGTTATACTTACAGTTACCGATCAGGATGGGTTGTGGCAGAATATGAGCAGGCAGGAATTAGCCGGATTGTATCTTCCTGTCATTGCCGGTAAAATAGAACAATTACATTCCGAATATGGGTTAATGATGAAAATAAAGAATATTTTATTCTCTATGCTGGTCATTGCTCTGCAAACAGGACTTATTTACTTAACTAATAAATTATTTAAAAAGCTGCGCCGGTTAATAGTCGGATTGATGCGGACAAAATTGCGCCCCATTTCATTCAAGGAGTATGAATTTTTAAATGTAAGGAAGCAGGCGCATGTACTCATTTTCTTCTCTAATGGTTTGCACATCGTAATAATACTTCTGCAACTGTTAATTACTATCCCTATTCTGTTTTCTATTTTTCCCGAAACAGAGGATATTGCCTATTCGGTTTTCTCTTATGTATGGAATCCGTTGAAAGATATTTTACTTAGTATTATCAGATATTTGCCCAAATTATTGAAAATACTTGTAATCCTGTTTTGTTTCAGATACTTAAATAAAGGATTGAAGTATATAGCCAATGAAGTTGCGACGGGTAAATTACGTATAACCGGTTTTTATGATGATTGGGCTTTTCCTACCTACAATATTTTAAAATTCCTGTTGTATTCGTTTATGTTCATAATGATATGGCCTCTTTTACCTAATTCGGATTCTGAAATTTTTAAAGGTGTATCCGTCTTCCTGGGATTAGTCGTATCATTAGGGTCTACTACAGTCATAGGAAATTTAATGGCAGGGATGGTACTTACATATATGCGTTCGTTCAAAATAGGAGATCAAATAAAACTAAATGATATAATGGGCGTTGTTGTTGAAAAAACACCTTTTGTCACACGTATCCGCACACGTTTGAACGAAATAGTTACTTTGCCAAATTCCGCGGTTATGTCGTCACAGACTGTGAATTATAGCATGTCTATAGAAAAACAACATGGCGTTATTGTTACTGTTGACATTACTGTCGGATATGAAATAGATAAAAATGAAGTCCGGGACTTGTTAATCTCGGCCACGGTAGGGGCGAAAGGAATCATTTCCCACCCCAAACCCTTTGTTATGATTACAAAACTGGACGATTTTTATTGCTCTTACCAGATAAATGCTTACACAAGGCAGGTAAAAACATTAGTTGCTGTCTATTCGGAACTAAATGAGAGAATACTTGAAAAGTTCAATGAGGCCGGAATCGAAATGCTGTCTCCTCATTTTTATGCACAGCGCAACGGCAACGCAATTATGATACCGCCAAAACCATCTCTTGGACATTGAGATTCCTGATATGCAAAAAGTCGTGAATCGCTTAGCTCGAACTCGCGTAATCTGCTTCCAGCCGGAAAATGTAATCCGGAAATGTTTTTAAAATGAACACTGCAAAAATAAGATATGCATGCGTTGACAATTCATTTACTTCCAGTTGTACAAGTTTACTTTTTTATGGCGGCTGATTTGTTCTTCCACTTCGGGGAAGAAACGCGAGATGATTTCATACAGTCCCGGGTCGTAGCGTTTCATTTCTTCGCGCGTGTTGATCTTATTATGTTTACCGTCGCCGTTGTCATTATCTACTTCGGCATTCACGTTAAACCAATTTTGCACGCCTTCGGCCCAGTATTCTGCAACATTGGTGGCGGCGTATACATTTTTCCACCGTCCTTTCGCCAGGGCCGCATCGAGCGAAGCCTGTAACTCATCGTTGAAACCGGGGTCAATGGAAAGAATCCCGGCGCCATGGATGGTGTGTGAAAATTCATGTATCAGGATATCTTCGGCATGATATTTATCTATCTGGTAGGCCAGGATATTTTCTTCGGCGCAGGTAGAGAAGGGATTCTTGCGCGAGCCGCCAAGTCCGCGTGCACGCAAATCCCAGTTCAGGGATGTATCTGCCGCCAGGTGGGCATGTTCCGGTATATCCGTCGTACCCTCGTAACGCGCCATAATCCCGATACGTGTATTTTTGTTAGTAAGCGTATCCAATACCTCTTTCGAGAGCGCCTCCGTCATGGCTTTGATCGTTATATAGGCTGCATGGAAACAGGAATCCGGTACGCGCCAGGAACTGACCACATGAATGCCGTTTACATTCATATATTTCTTGTAAAATGGATCGAGATTTAGCTCCGCAGGGGGCGCGTAAATAGCGGGAGTATCTATCAGGACGGCCATTTTATTAACGGGTTTATGACAGCCAATCATAATAAGAGCCAAAACCCCAAACTGGAAATAAACTATTTTTTTCATCTGCTCTTTATTTTAATTATGAAGTTTCTTCAATCCCGGGCGCTGGCGTCTCCTTTTTTTTCCTCCTTTTCTTCTGTTCCGGTAAACGGTTTTCCTTCGAGGTATTCTACTTTAAAAATATGAAAGCATAAAATGAATCCCGACAACAAAATCGGGCCGAAAATAATGCCCATAAAGCCGAACAGCGATAATCCGATGATAACGCCGAAGATGGTAACAAGGGGATGTGTATCGGCCAGTTTTTTCTGCAAAACAAAACGAATCAGGTTGTCAATATTCGTAAGGATGAGCAACGAATAAGCAAATAAGCCCAACGCATTCGCCCAATCTCCCGTAAGAGCCAGGTAGGCAGAGAGCGGAAGCCATACAAACCCGGTTCCCAAAAGCGGGACGATGGAAGCAAAACAGGTAAGGAACGCAAATACAACAGGACTCGGGGCGCCGAATATAAGGTAGCCGATAAAAGCAATGGCTCCCTGAATAATCGCTAAGAGCGGAATCCCCAGTGCGTTTGCTTTAACCAGCACGTTTAACTCTTTCAACACCACATGCCGGTTTGAGTGGTTAAAAGGGAGTATCTCATACACATATTGCTCCATCTTACGCCCGTCTACAAGCATGAAATAGAGAACGAGAAGCAGCATTATGATATTGATTATAAACCCACTGATGCCGCTCATTAAAAATTGCCCGATTGTAGGTAAGATGGAAATAACGGGCATCAGGTTGCTTGTGTCGAGGATGTTGTACGTTGTTTTTTCTTCTATCAAATTAATGAGGCGTTCTATCCGGGCGGCCAACCCGGCGGTATCCAGGTTGAAATCCTGTATCTCGGCTATAAACAACCATACGGCAAGCGTAAGGGGTATAAGAAAACAAAGAATCGTTTCAAATAATAATAACAAGGCAACCAGGCTTTTGTTCCAGCGCTTCGGCCCGGTAAGGTAAAACATCTGCTTTCTTACTAATATATAGATAGTAAATGCGCCTAAAATCCCCCCGAGGAAAGGCATAAACTCTTTTGTCAGGATAATTCCCAAAAGAAGGACAATGCCAATTAATGAATATTTCCAATATTGTTCTTTCAATCCCATCACTTATTATTTATTGATAGGCAAAGATAGACTGTTTATTTGTTAAACAAATAAAATGCCGGAACGTTTTAAGTTTGTATATTTGCCACATAATTATGTTTATCTATGGAGGATACAAAAGCGCAATTTGATGAAGTAATCGCCCAGTGCAGGGGTTTGTTTGAAAATAAACTAAAGGACTACAATCCGTCGTGGCGAATCATGCGTCCCGAATCGGTTACCGACCAATTACTTATAAAAGCAAACCGGATTCGCAGCCTCGAAATAAAAGGCGCCGGCATGATTGATGAAGGAATAAAGTCTGAGTTTATGGCGATCGTTAATTATGGCGTAATCGGACTTATCCAACTCGAATCAGGCTTTGCCGGCATGCCGGATATCACTCCCGACAAAGCGCTAAGCCTGTACGATAAACATATAACGGCTACCAAAGAACTGATGTATGCCAAAAATCATGATTATGACGAAGCATGGCGCCGGATGAAAGTCAGTTCGTACACCGACCTGATTCTGATGAAACTATACCGTGTGAAACAAATCGAAAGCCGGGGAGGTAAAACAATCGTATCGGAAGGCGTAGACGCTAATTATATGGACATGATAAATTACGCCCTTTTTGGTTTGATAAGGCTTGAATTTGGAGAAGAACAAATAAATGAATCATAAGGAAAGAATCATAAAAACCGTTGCCGAGATTTGCCGGTTATTAACCGGCTGTGTATTTGTTTTCTCCGGATTTGTTAAGGCGATAGACCCCACAGGATTTGCTATTAAAATTGAAGATTATTTAACGGCCTTTGGCTTACAGGATTTTAAACCGCTCGCACTGCTGGCTTCCATCAATCTGGGCGCGGTGGAATTTACCTTGGGCGTTTGTGTGCTGTTGGGGGTGTACAGGCGGTATATGTCTATATTGGTACTGTTGGTTATGCTGGTTATGACGCCGCTAACGCTTTATCTGGCCCTTTTCAACCCGGTGTCGGATTGCGGATGTTTCGGCGACGCTGTTATTCTCTCCAATTGGGCAACGTTCTATAAGAATATCGTTTTGTTGTCGGCCGCTGTGTTTGTCTTGATTCATAACCAGAAACTTTACCAATGCTTTACATTCAACATCTATTGGTTTGTCGTCTTATTTGTTTATGTCTATTGCGTTGGTTTTTCCTGGTGGAATTACAACCACCTTCCCCTGATTGATTTCCGCCCATATAAAATCGGAGCCAATATCCCGGAACAAATGACAATCCCCGGCGATGCGCCGCACGACGCCTGCGAATCTGTTTTTATTTACGAAAAAGACGGCGTAAAGAAAGAATTTACATTAGATAATTACCCGGCGAACGATTCGTCGTGGACATTTGTTGATGCACATACAAAGTTAGCCGCCGGGGGGATAAGGCCACGGATTGAAACATTCAACGTTTACGACAACGACAACGACAACAGGGATGTTTCGGATGTCATCCTTTATAACGAAGAACCCATTCTTTTGCTTATCGCCCATAAACTGGAAGAAGCGAGCGACGAACGGATTGATGAAATCAACAACCTGTATGATTATGCGCTGGAACGCCGAATCCCCTTCTATTGCATCACCGGATCGGCTCAGAAATATATACAGGCCTGGATTGATATCACCGGAGCCGAATATCCTTTCCTCTTTGCCGACGATGTTTTATTGAAGACAATCATCCGCTCCAATCCGGGGCTTGTCTTGATAAAGAACGGAACGGTCTTGAAAAAATGGCACTATAATGATATCCCGGAAGAAGAAAATATAGACAAGGCAGTAAGCGGTTATTTGGAAGAAAAACCGGCAAATGATGAAGGAAACCGGTGGATTTATATCAACTTGTCGGGTTTTACCGTACCTTTGCTGCTCGTTTGGGCGTATGATTACCTGCATTTCCGTCGCCGGAAAGAATTTGAAAACGAATAAACATATTGTATCATATATTAATTTATAAAACTTATGAGAAAGAATATTATTGCCGGAAACTGGAAAATGAACACAACGCTTCCCGAAGGCATGGCATTGGCAAAAGGATTGAACGAAGCCCTGAAAGGCAAAACGCTCAAATGTGATGTTGTAATCGGCGTTCCGTTCACTCACCTGGCAAGTATTGCGGCAGCAATCGACACGACTAAAATCGGCGTTGCCGCCCAGAATTGCGCCAATAACGCTAAAGGAGCCTTCACCGGCGAAGTATCGGCGGCCATGATAGCTTCCGCCGGAGCAACGTATGTTATTATCGGACACTCGGAAAGGCGTAGCTACTATCATGAAAATGATGGAATCCTGAAGGAAAAAGTAAACCTGGCATTAGCCAATGGACTTACCCCGATTTTCTGTATCGGCGAAGTACTGGAAGAAAGAGAAGCCGGCAAACATTTTGAGGTGGTAGACCGGCAAGTGGAAGGCGCTTTGTTTGATTTATCTGCCGAGGATTTCGGAAAACTTGTTATCGCTTACGAACCCGTTTGGGCTATCGGAACCGGAAAAACAGCCACGGCAGAACAGGCGCAGGAAATCCATGCGCACATACGAAGCACCCTGGCAAACAAATACGGGCAAACGGTAGCCGGTAATTGCCCAATCCTTTATGGCGGAAGTATGAATGCGGAAAACGCAAAAAGCCTGGTTGCCAAACCAGACGTTGACGGCGGCTTGATTGGCGGCGCTTCTCTATCCGTAGAAAAGTTCCTTCCTATCGTAGAAGCATTTTAATTAGTCTTATCCGGAGGCAAGGCAAAGCCTTGCCTCTGTAAAACCATAAACGAATGAAACTGTTTTTATTTTTTACCAGGCTATTCTTATTTCTTACTTGCGCAGGTAATGTATCCGCCCAATATTTACCCGGTTCCTATACAACCATTTTTGACGCCTTGCAGGAAAAGCAATCCGGGAAAGGAGAAGTAACGATTGACCAGCCTCTCAACATCAGGAACATGGTGGGATTCCGCCAATCAGGTAGAAATGTAGAAACAAGCGATGGATACTCCTTTTTAAAAGTGCAGGGATACCGCGTACAGATTTTCTCTGGAAACAACCAGCGTACATCCAAAGACGAAGCATTTCAGAAAGAACAACAAATAAAAGAGGCTTTTCCCGGCCTCAAAACATACGTTACATACGTCGCTCCTTTCTGGAGGTTACGTGTAGGCGATTACAACTCGCACGACGAAGCCTATTATACGCAACGCCGTATAGCCGAGGTATTCCCGTCTTTCGGTAAAGAAATGTATATCGTGCGGGAAGAAATCCAGATTCCGCTGGATTACTATTTTAACTAAACAACGCAAAGAACGCAAATGATGAAAGATACAAGTGAAGGTGTTTCGGAAACGTGCGAAATACTATCCTCCTATTACAAAAAAATAATCCAATTACTGGGAGAGAATCCCGAACGCGAAGGGTTGCTGAAAACGCCGGCGCGTGTAGCCAAAGCCATGCAGTTCCTCACCGGCGGATACAATGAAGATCCGGGGGAAATATTGTCGTCGGCTATGTTCCGTGAGGAGGGATACAAACAAATGGTTATTGTAAAGGATATTGACTTCTTTTCCCTTTGCGAACATCACATGCTCCCGTTCTTCGGGAAAGCGCATGTGGCTTACATTCCTAATAAATACATCACGGGATTGAGTAAGATTCCCCGCGTAGTAGACGTCTTTGCCCGCCGTTTACAAATACAGGAACGGATGACGCTGGAAATTAAAGATTGTATTCAGAAAACATTAAATCCCTTAGGCGTAATGGTGGTAATAGAAGCTCAACACATGTGCATGCAGATGCGCGGCGTGGCAAAACAAAATTCATTTACAACGACGTCTGATTTCACCGGTTTCTTCCAGCAGGCAAAAACGCGTGAAGAATTTATGAACCTGATCAAAAAATAATCAGGCTTTAGCGAGCCGCATCACTCTTTCTACCGCATCATCTATCTGTAATTCGCTTTCCATACCCAGCGTCATGCAACTGATATTACCCCGTGTAAGGGCGAATTTGATGGATTGTTCGCGTTCATCGTCTTTAATGCGCTCTCCTTCCCCGAATACTTTCATGGCAATTACTCCCTTTCCGTTAGCCTGCGCCTGTGCAAGGATTTCACTTATTTCATCGGGAGTTCCGTCCATCTTTGCCCCGAACGGATTGAGCCGGGCCATGATTACGTCTACCCAGGGATGTTGCGAGGCTGTGCGAAGGGCGTCTATGTTATGGCAGGAAACGCCTGTTGCCCTGATTACGCCGTCTTGTTTTGCTTTGGCCAGTCCATCGATATAATGCGTGCGGGTTTTATCCCAGCTACCTTCCATCATGCAATGCATCAAAAGGATATCAATGTAATCCGTACCTGTTTCCTGGCGGAAACGGTCGAGGATCTTATCCACCGGCTGATTGTTTTCAGAGCCGTCTTCGTGTGTCCATACTTTGGAAAGTAAGGTTAGTTTTTCGCGAGGCAATGTTTTTATCGCCTCGCCTACAAAAGGATGCGAGCCATACCCGTCGGCCATATCAAAGAAACGGATTCCCCGTTCATAGGCATGATGCGCCATTTTTACAAAAGCATCCATGCCTTTGCGCGTTTGATTGGAGCCTTTGTTATATCCCACCGTTCCTGTTCCCATAGCTATACGGGAAACCTGTAATCCCGTTTTCCCCAATTTCACTTTATCTACTGTAACATTAGCCGGCGCACAACCGATGTTGGCAAAGCCCGACCCGATGACAGTCAGCCCGGCCATTCCGGCAGCTCCTGTCTTAATAAACCTACGTCTGGTAATTTTGTTCATAATGGATTAATTTTAAAGCTGCAAGATAGTTATTTTTTATGTATTCATGTGTCCATAACACAATTTTTCCGACGGCGCGTGAGGCCGTTATGTCAATAATGCGTTGGTTAGCGCTGCCTTTAAAGCGCAAGGCCTCGTCTCGAAGGCTTTCCATATACAGGCCATCTACCAATACGTCTATGTAAGGTAAAATTCCGGCAAGTTCGGGAGACGCCAGAATCTGTTCGTACCGGTATCCCGTATAACACCAGATTGTTTTGCGGGTTTCCTGGCGGATACGCCGGGCGAGTTCCGTAAAACCTTCCGGTTGCATCAGCGGGTCGCCGCCGCTGAAGGTAACATTTGAAAATTCGGCTCTTTTAACAATATCCAGTATCTCCTCTACCGTATAGTAAACGCCGCCATGTATATCCCATGATTGCGGATTATGGCATCCTTTACAATGATGATGGCATCCGGCAGCATAAACAGCCGTCCGAAACCCCGGTCCGTCTACCGTTGTATCTTCTACTATTTTTAGCAGGGAAAGCTTATTCATGGATGATCCTGTCGTTTAGTTCGGCTAATTTAGCGCTGTTCCAACGCTTGGTTGTTCCTACCAGGTAGCCTGTTATACGCTGTAGCTTGTCTATACGCATACTTCCGCATTTGGGGCACTCGTTCATCTGCGACGCTGCATTTTCATACCCGCAATCCGAGCACCTGTTCCGGTTATGATTCACCGAAGCATACCCCATGTCGTGTTTATCCATCAAATCTACAACCGTCATAATGGCTTCGGGGTTATGGGTAGCATCGCCGTCTATTTCTACATAAAAGATATGGCCGCCGCGTGTTATGTCATGATACGGCGCTTCAATCTTTGCCTTATGATGAGCGCTGCACAGATAGTAAACCGGCACATGGTTAGAATTTGTGTAATAGTCTCTGTCGGTTATTCCCGGCAGAATGCCGAATGTTTTCTTATCCCTGCGTGTAAAATGCCCGGATAATCCTTCTGCCGGCGTAGCCAGAACACTGTAATTGTGCCGGTATTTTTCTGAAAATTCATTTATTCTGTCGCGCATGTGGGTTACAATTTCGAGGCCCAGTTTCTGCGCCTCTTCATCTTCGCCATGATGTTTGCCCGTTAAGGCCACTAACGCTTCTGCCAATCCGATAAAACCGATGCCAAGTGTTCCCTGGTTAATAACGCGTTCGATGGTATCGTCTGGTTTCAGGGTTTCACAGCCTTCCCAAAGTACAGACATCAACAGGGGAAATTGTTTCGCCAACGCTGTTTTCTGAAACTCAAAACGCCTGTGCAACTGTATAGCGGCCAATTCAAGCATTTTATTTAATTTCGTATAAAAACAGGCAATCCGCTCCTGTTGATTCCCGGCCTTCATACACTCGATAGCCATACGTACCAGGTTCAATGTCGAAAAAGAAAGATTTCCGCGTCCGATAGATGTTTTTCTTCCAAAACGGTTTTCAAAAACCCGGGTACGGCATCCCATCGTCGCTACTTCATAAAGATAACGCTTCGGGTCATCTTCGCGCCACTCTTCGTGCCGGTTGAATGTAGCGTCGAGATTCAGGAAATTAGGGAAGAAACGCCGGGCGCTTACTTTACAGGCCAATACGTACAAGTCATAATTCCGGTCTTCGGGCAGATAGCTTACCCCTCTTTTCTTTTTCCATATCTGGATGGGGAAGATGGCTGTTCCTCCATTTCCTACTCCTTCATCCGTGCTGATTAATAATTCACGGATAATGCATCTTCCTTCTGCCGAGGTGTCCGTTCCATAATTAATAGAGCTGAACACCACCTGGTTTCCTCCGCGCGAATGGATGGTATTCATATTATGGATAAACGATTCCATGGATTGATGCACGCGCCCTATCGTCCGGTTGATGGCATGTTGCAGAATCCGTTCTTCTCCTGTTAAGCCGTCCAGTTCTTTTCGCAGGTAATCGGCAATCGTTACATTATATAAATGTTTGTAATCGTTCCCGGTTATCTGTTCCAGTGTTTTTATCTCTTCAATGAAAGTAAGCCTTACATACGGCGCCATATAGAAGTCGAACGCAGGAATGGCCTGTCCGCCGTGCATCTCGTTCTGGGCTGTTTCCAAAGAGATACATCCCAGCATGCTTGCCGTTTCTATCCGCTTGGCCGGGCGCGATTCGCCATGGCCGGCCGTAAAGCCGTTTTCAAGTATTTTATCCAGCGGGTGCTGTACGCAGGTAAGGCTCTTTGTGGGATAATAATCCTTATCATGGATGTGGAGGTAGTTTTGGCGAACCGCTTCTTTCACATCCGGGAGCAGCAGATAATCGTCAACAAAAGGCTTGGTAGACTCGCTGGCAAATTTCATCATCATCCCCGCCGGCGTGTCTGCATTCATATTCGCGTTCTCACGCGTAATATCATTAGACTTGGTCTCAATGATTTCAAGGAATATATCTTTTGTCTTAGCTTTCCGGGCGATATTTCGCTGGTCGCGATAAGCAATATATTTCTTAGCCACCTCTTTCCGGGGGCTTTTCATCAATTCGATCTCCACCATATCCTGGATTTCTTCCACAGTCATTTGCTCTCGGCCCTGGCATAAAATATAGTCGGCGATACATCTTATTAATGATGCGTCTTCTCCCTTTTCGGTATGAAGCATTGCTTTACGTATAGCGCCCATGATTTTTTCTTCATTGAAACCAACGATCCGCCCATCGCGTTTTATTACTGTTTGAATCATAATAACATGTCTTTTTCTTGTTTTCGTTTAGTCTATAACAAAGGATAAATATATACGGGCAAAGATAAATGATTTATACATCAGTGTATCTGTTTGAGACAACAATTTTCAACAATCAATGTGTGAAGTTTTCTTAAATAAAATATAACAGTATAATTATCAGTTTGTTGCAAAAAATACACACATAAATTGTTTTCCAAAATAAAAATCATTCTATCCGGCAAATCATGCTTCGGTTTTGCCGGCAATTTTATTATTAATTTTACTTTAACACATAAAAAAGGAAAAATACGAAGAATATAAGGCTGGGAGGGAAAAAGGAAGAAGAAGGGAAGCCAGGCCGTTTTACAATATGCTACCGTTAAGGCTTATCCGCTGACAGATGTTAAGGAATTTGCGTTTTCTGCTAACGGGGGTTTTGTGCGGACAGGAGAAACCAGCGGGCGATTCCGGTTGTTTTCGTAATCAAATCAGTCATTATCGACCATTTTGCGAGAAGGTTCCGGCAAAACATGACGGAGACTTGAGGAAAGGATTACGGTGCCTTTGCAAAGTCATTGAGATGTCTTTACAAAAGCATCCCAATGACTTGCTGAAGGCATCGCAATAAAAAACCGGAAGGCCCGGAAGCGCCCGGAAAAGTGGCTTCCGGAGACCCGGAACGGCGCTGAAACAACTGTTTTCACATGCTGTTTTTGTTGAGCAAACAGATAGCAAATGGCTGCTTTTGCTTCGTTTTGTATAAGTAAAAGATTGATTGGCGTGCATATAGTTAGCGCTTCCTTTCTTTTCGTGTTATTTTATCAAAATATAAGTGCAAAATACAGCGTGTTTTTGGAGGCTGTCCCTGATTGGCGTACAAATACGCGAAACAGGGAGGGGGTAAAATGACAGAATGACAAAAAGGACAGAAGCATAACTAAACGTAATCTTTATTGATGACATAGTGAATAAATAATCGTGAGGCATAAAACAGTAGAATATGTTTATTAAAACAAAAGGAGATTGCCCATCGGCAGGGGCAATCTCCTTTAATTATCATTCCTTTGCAGTGTCAGCGTTTCATTCCTTTGCGGTAAGTCAGTTGGTGTTCGCTACTATTTTGTTGGCATGGTCTTTCCACCCTGCGGCGGTTTGGTAGGCGTTCAGGCTGGCGACGGGAACTTTGATTTTTAGAGTAGCCGGAGTGTCTTCCAAAGGTTCCAGACCCTTGGTATTGACTTCCAAAGTAGGGGGAACCGTGCACAACATGATGAGTTCAGAGAGCGAAGAGCAGCGCCAGAAAGCGTCTGCACCAATGGCTTTTATCCCGTCCTCGATAGTTACGGTTGTCAGAGATTCACAACGCATGAATACGCCTGCTTCAAAATCGGTTACAGAGCCGGGTATGGTAATGGATGTCAGACCGCTTAGCTGAAACGCGTCTCCACCTATCTTTTTCAACCCTTGCGGCAACGTAATGGAGGTAAGTTTTGCGCAATATTCAAGAGCGCGGTCATTTATGCTTGTAAAGCCCTGCAGCAGGGGTACGGAAGCCAGGTTGTCGCAGCCCCTGAATGCGTATTCGCCGATGGTTTGCAAGCCGGGCGGGAAATTTATGGCTACAAGGTTGTCGCAATTGACAAACGTGCCATAGGTTATAATGGTTACATTGGGAGGCGTTCCTTTCACTTCTATATATCCATCGGGAATAACTGTTCCGGTACATCCTTGCAGGTTCAAATCCATATACTTCGCGCCTTTTATGGCAAGGCCTAAATCGTTCCAGTTATTCCCTTCATCAAGGTTTATCCCTTTCAGCCCTGCTTTATAAGGCGTATCGGCAGTGTTGTCCGATTGGCTTGCCAGCCACGATTTCAGTTCCGCAAGCGAAGCGAATATCTTATAGCCCGCCGGGTCGGTTGAACCGCCGTCTCCCCCGCTTGTCCATTTGGCATACAGTGTGAAATTGCCTGTAACCGGACTTACATCGTAGGGGAATATGATTTTGTTTGTCAGGGCGGCTTTCTTATACCAGCCTTCGAACGTGCTGCCTGCTTTCACGGGGGCGGCAGGCTCGGCAAGCGTTCCGCCTTTCACTGCCTGCGTGGCGTGGTTGTCATCCGCGGGCCATGTTCCGCCGTTCAGTTCCCATGTAACCTGCCAGTAGGCAACGCTGGCTTCTTCTTCCCACCGGGCCTGGAGGGTGATATCGCTGTTTACAGGCGTACTGAAATTGTAGGCGGTAGAAGCGCCGCTCAACTGCCAGGACATAAATACATAACCTTTTTGGGCGGGATTGGCGGCAGGCGCAACGGCCATTTCTCCTGCCTTTACCGTTTGAGATTGGGGAGCGGGAGCGCCGCCGTCTGCATCGAACGTTACGGTATAGCTCATCTCCGGCTCGCCGCCCTCCTTGTCGCATGATGCGAAAGCTACCGTTAAGAGCAGGAAGGAAACTAATAAATGCAATTTAGTTTTCATGATTTTTCGGGTTAAAATAAATACTGTTTCATAAGCCAACCGTATGCGTGTGATAAGTTTGTTGCGATTTTTATTAAACGCCGACCGCGCTGCCGACAATGCTTATCTTACGGGTTTGTCCGGATGATACGGAAAATGAGCTTGACCAACCCGACGACATACAACTTACATACGGACATGACCAGTATGTGACAAAGAGCCTGTAAGTTCCCGGAACAACATTTATTTCTTCCGTTCCGCCTCCGTTCGAGATACGGTATTTGTATGCCCCCCACTCTCCGTTGGCATTACGCACCTGTACGGAAATGGATGTGTAGAATCCTGCGCCGGGCGATTTCGTGACGGAAAGCTTGGCCGAAGGCGTTGAATCAGTCCATTTGGCATACAGCGTGAAATTGCCTGTTACGTCGCTCATGTCGTAAGGGAAGCTAACCCGGTTTGACAGGGAAGAATCTTTATACCACCCGTCGAAGGTGTTACCTGCCTTTGTGGGAGCGGCGGGATAAGCAAGTTTACCGTCTTTGACCACCTGAGTAACATGATTGTCACTGGCAGGCCATGCGCCCCCGTTCAGTTCCCAGGATACTTGCCAGTATTCGACGTCTGTTTCCGGATTATACGGGCCGTAGTAGGCTTCCTGCCCGGCAGTTTTAAAATTGCCGATGCGGATGGATTTTTTATCGGTATGGAGGTAGTAGGAGATGAGGGAGAGGTCGCCGGAGGTACAAGTTCCACTACCGTCGGCTTTGGGTATACCGGTATATCCATTGATCGAAGTAATTATTCCGGTCACTTTGTAGCCAGCGGGATAGTCGGCAACGTTATTGCCCACGGTGTTGTCTGTCTCCGTCCAGGCAGGATCGTTTATTGTGAATCCGCTGCCGTTTGTATTCACCCAAACGATTTCGTCGCTGGCGAGGGTTATCTGTTCCCAATATCCGTTTTCGGGAACACTTCGCCACGTACCGAAGTAATCGGCTCTGGCATCTTTCGGCTTGTCGGTTAGCGTTACGTTTGCCGTTCCGCTACGTAGATTGTCGAGCGTGGAGGTTGCTTTAACTGTGAGGCTTGAGGCTGTTTCGCCTTCGTCTACGGTGAGTTTGCCGTCGGCGGTGATGGCGGTAGCCGGTTTGGCGCCGCCTGTCACTGTCCAGATAACGGTTTTGTCTGCTTCTTCAAGTTTGTTACCGGTGACGGTTGCGGTAAACTGCAGCGAGTCGCCCTTGACTACGGCTACGGTTGCGGGGCTTACCTCTACGCTGGCGACGGTTGGCATCTCTACTGCGTTTTTCACCGTGATGCTAAAATCGGCGGTAAAGGGCGAAGTTTGCGTAGTTCCGCCGTCAATGGTAGCTGTAATGTCAGCGGTTCCTGCTGCTTCGGCGGTCAGGGTATTACCGTTTGAGATAGTTGCGCGGGTGGTTCCGGCGTTTTTTATCGTCCATTTGATGGCTTTGTTGGTAGCGTTGGCCGGCGACACCGTTGCATCAAGGGTAAGGGGTTTGTTCACTTCGGCCACCGTGCTTATGCCGGTAATAGAAGTTACCGGAACGAACTCGCCTTCGTTGTCCGTTTCGTCTTTGCTGCATCCTGTATAAACGAATGTCAATATGGCAAGCAACAACATGTATCCCGCTACACTTTTTCGGTTTTTAAATTCTCGTGTCTTCATATCGGTTATAGAGTTAATAAGTTATTTCTGTTTTGCTGTAAACGCAGCGCTATTCCTGTTTTTGGCAATCTTTTGAGCTACATCTGCCGATTTGTTTTCTTCAATGACCGGAAGAATCTTGATGGTGACGTTATAAATACGTCCTGCTTCAAAATGGTGAGTGAGAGGCGTTGTTTGCCGGACTCCAAGACTTTGGGTATTGGTGAGCCGTACTTTGTGTTCGCCCGGCTGTACATCGACAACAACTGTTGATTTCGTTGCATTCGATGTAGTGGTAGAGCGCATGTTTTTGCTGTTCACTGCAACGCCGTCTATTTCCAAACCGTATGTGGAAGTAAGGGTTGCCACTTGTGACTGGTCGCGGATAATTTCCTCGGAATCGTATGCCAGATAAAACGGCGTTCCTGTGCTTGAAACAGCCGCATTATGAACTGCACAGCCAGACAACAACATAATGGCAAGAATCAGGCTTACGATACCTGTTTGTGCTTTTTTTCCTGCTCCAACGGGAGCTTTTGTACTTGATGTTTTCATTGTCATTCATTTTTATAGTTGTAGGATTTTTCATTGACGTAAAAGTACCCCGGATACCCATATCCGTCAATCCCCCAAAAGGGTAGTTTTGCATCCGATATGAAGAAATTACCCTTTTAGGGGATAGGAGCGTGTGTATAAAATTGATAGTTTTGCAAAACTTAAATATAGAACTCTTATGAAACGTATGCTTACCCTCGCCCTCGCCCTCGCCCTTTGCCTGTCCGTCTTTCCGGCATTGAATGTTAACGGACAATCCTTAAATGTGGATTCTTT
>JAIRKZ010000146.1 GCA_031259845.1 Tannerellaceae bacterium
AACGGTTAATCTCTTTCTCTATTTGAGAACAGTCTATAAGTTCTTTTATTCGGTTATAATACATAGATGTCTTGGCAGAGTGGCGCTCTACATCATAGCTGGAAAAACTTGGTTGCATATTATTACTGTTTTTGATCCTTTTAATAACGCTAAGATACAAATAATAGAACTAATATCAAGAAGATAAAGCAGTAATTAAACCCATCTTTCGTGCAATGTTCTCACTTAATATAACTTATTGACCTTTTTTTATTGCAGAAAATTATAGATAGCAACTTAAATTAATTGGCAATTCTCGGTTTTATAAATGGAACAGGCGCCATCGGTCAGTTCATCCGGAGTTATCCTTAACGAAAGCAAAGTCCCTAGTAGAAGAAAAACTGTTCCATGAAGTAAAATTCGAGGAAGAATCCGCAGATGTTTTCCTGCCTGACGGAATAGAGAACCATTATCCCCAGGGGGGTAAAAGTGGTTATTCCTGCCGGTAGCGGCTGGTCTGCCGACACGCTTTCCTTACTCATCAAATTGGGGGAGTAATGTTCAGTCCGAATGAATCCGTGCGTTACCGGCTGTGCCCATCAAGTCAGGATATGCGCAAAGGTTTCGACGTACTGTCGGGCGTTGTCCGCAGTGATATGGGACGCGATCCTTTGACAGGGGAGGTTTTTATCTTCATGAACCGCTCGCGAACGACCATCAAGTTGCTTCATTGGGAGCGCGGCGGTCTGGTTCTTTACCATAAACGGCTGGAAAAGGGGCGCTTTTCCCTTCCTGTTTTCTACGGAAAAAGCCGCTGTTATCATCTTTTGTGGCGGGATTTGGTATTGATGGTGGAGGGGCTCTCGCCGGAAAAAGTACGGCGAAAAAAAGATTCGAAAATATCACATAAAACGCATAAATACTTGCTTTTTTATTTGGTTAACTGCCTGTTTTTTCGTACCTTTGTGTCATGGAAACAGTACAAGAATTAATATTAAAGGATAAAGAAATACTTCCGTAGTTTACTCCTGAATCAGATAATTTTTTCTTCAATTTCCATGCTGTTTTCAAGTCTCGCTTTCCCAAAACAAAGGCTACGACTTCGCCTGTTTCTCTATGGTAAGCATAAATCGACCATACTTTCCTACTCTTACCAACATAAGTCCAAGTGTGTGTACATACGTAAATTCTAAAGTTAGACACGCCTGCGTTTCTCTTTCTCGACCCCTTGAGGGAACAAATCGCCTTGTCAGGTTTTTCCGCACTTTCGCCAGAGCTGGTTATATAATAGCGAGGTTCTGTTCCTTCCTTGCTTTCCAATTTTATGTAGCGATAACTTTCGTTTTTTATTACAGTTTTCAAGTCTTTCCACTCTGCGGCATTTTCGATAAACGAAAAATCCCTGTAGATACTGCATTTCTGCTTTTCTATCCGCCCATGACCAAAATCTTCTTCAACTCATTCTTCTAACGGAAGGCAAAAACGTTCCGTCCGTTTTACATCTTCTTCCAAATACCCCTGATTGTCTTTCACTACCGATATATAGTCCGCTCCTTTCTTTATTATTTTCTCCGCGATCTCTTTCTGACAGCCCATAGCATCCAGAGTGACTGTGTAACCCTGCATGGCCAATACTTCCAGCAGTTTTGGTATAGCGGTTATTTCATTCGATTTATCTGCCACTTTCACCTCTCCCATACTTAAACGATTCGTATTGGCCCACGCGCTTACTATATGAACCGCCCACTTTGATTGACTGCCTTCACGAGTGACACGTAAACTCTTGCCCTCTATACTTACTACTTCTCCTTTCGTCATTTCGGCTACTTCCGATACCCATTGAATAAAGGTCTTTTCAAATTCTTCCGGATTCAATGCACTGAAAAAACGCTTAAAGGTGTCATCAGATGGGATACCATTGGGTAACTGCAAATACTGACGTAACCAACTCTCTTTATATCTGCCGTAATTTTCTATGTCATTCCATGTCTCGGCGCCACAAATCACGGCAGCTATCGTAATGAAGATGATATCCTCCATTAAATGTTCTTTACTCCGGTCTATACGGGGATCTGTCAATTCTGTAAAATATTTTATCGGTGAACACATAACGTTTTTTTTGCAAATAAATGGATTTTTATTCTTCAATCCAATTGTTAAAATTAAGATGCGTTTGCCTTGTCAAATAACTTTTTATATTTGCATTTCTCATCAAAAACAGTTAATATTGCACGTAATAATAGAAACTTATTATGAATGTAGAAAATTTGCGTGATTATTGCCTGAGCCTGAAGAATACGACGGAGTCGTTTCCTTTTGATGATGTTTCGCTGGTGTTTAAGGTGGAAAACAGGATGTATCTGTTGGTTTCGCTGGATGCGGAAGAGGCTAATGTCGCCGTGAAGTGCGACCCGGAACAGTCGGAAACCCTGCGCGACCGGTATTCGGCAGTGACGCCGGCTTATCACTTCAATAAAAAATACTGGAATAATATTTATCTGGACAGGGATATGCCGGACGCCGAAATAAAACGCTGGATAAATCACTCGTATCACGAGGTCATACGTAAACTGCCTAAAAAAATACGCGAACAGTATGCCGGTGAATGAAGATAACCCCGCTTTGTATTGCAGCACGGAACGTACCGGAATAGAGCCTCGCCTGATTCGTCTTGCCCAAACAGAATCTACCAATATGTACCTGCAAATGCTGACCGAAACGGAAGAGATTCCCTCCGGGAGTGTTGTGCTTGCCGATTTTCAAACGGCAGGACGCGGGCAAACCGGTAATTCATGGGTGTCCGAAGCCGGAAGAAATCTGACATTCAGTATCCTTTTTCGCCCCATAGACGTGCCGGCCAATATGACTTTCGTTATCTCCGAAATGGTTTCCCTGAGTGTGAAATACACGCTCGACAAATATATCCCGGACGTCTGCGTCAAATGGCCTAACGATATTTACTGCAAAGATGAGAAGTTGGCCGGAATACTCATTGAGAACGTAATTATGCACGGGAAAATCATACAATCCGTCATAGGTATAGGGATTAATATCCATCAAACGGAGTTTTGCAGCGA
>JAIRKZ010000159.1 GCA_031259845.1 Tannerellaceae bacterium
ATGCTCTGTAGAGCTGTCAGTCCGGGAAATCGGCAACGTAAGCAAAGGCAGTTTGACCGAACAGGAAGAGCCGTATGAGAGGCTTAGGGTGAGATTCCCTTTGCCTGCTCCCTCTGCAAGTCCTCCTCCTCCCTCCGGTCGTCGTGCGGGCTTTCCGCTGCAATCCCTTGCGCGGGCTATTGCGGGCTGCGCCCAGGCCTCTCCTGTTTCTCCGCATAGCCCCCCCGGGGGCTGACAGCAAGGCCCGGTTAGCCGGCCGCAAAGCCACCGCTGCCGGCCACAAAGCTCCGCCTGCCGGCTTCTAAGCCTCGGCTGCCGGTCTCAAACCCCTTGCTGTCGACCACCAATCTTCGCCTACCGGCCTCTAACCCCTTGCTGTCGGCCACCAAGCTCCTGCTGTTGGCCACCAAGCTCCTGCTGTCGGCCACCAAGCTCCTGCTGCCGGCCACCGAGCTCCTGCTGTCGGCCTCCAAGCTCCCGCTGTCGGCCACAAATCTCCTGCTGTCGGCCACAAATCTCCTGCTGTCGGCCTCCAAGCCCGGGCGGTCGACAACGAGGCTCTGTCAGTCGACAGCAAGGCCCGGTGGGTCGGCCTCCAAGCCCGGAGGCGCTATAATAAAAACTGCCGCCTGCGCAAGGGATTGCAGCGTAAAGCCCGCACGACGACCGCAGGGAGGAGGAGGACTTGCAGCGGAAAGCCCGACCCCCGACCCCGGCGGGGGATGCGCCCCAATTAAAAGGGAAATACCGGAAGCTGAAAGGTTACGGGGAGGGCCTCCGGGAATAATATTTTGCCCATGTAACGTTATTTAAGTAATTATGTTTGAAAGAGGTTGCCGATTCTATTAGTTTTGCATGCGTTGTTTTTACACTAACTTACTTATAACAATATACATATATGAAACATCTTGCATTATTAACGATTTGTTTACTCGGCTGCTTCTTTTCATGCAGCGACAAACAACAGGATTTTCCGTTTTACAATCCTGATCTTCCGGTAGAAGAACGTATCAATGATCTGCTGGGACGGCTTACGCTTGAAGAAAAGGTAAGCCAGATGATGAACCAAACGCCGTCTATAGAACGGCTGGGGATACCTGAATACGACTGGTGGAATGAGGCATTGCATGGCGTAGCGAGGGCAGGGCGGGCAACGGTTTTTCCGCAGTCTATCGCCATGGCTGCTACTTTTGACGACCAGGCTCTTTATGAAACATTCAGCATGATTAGCGACGAAGCGCGCGCCAAATATCATCAATACCAGAAAGACAACGAATACGACCGCTACAAGGGCCTTACGTTCTGGACGCCCAATATTAATATCGTACGCGACCCGCGCTGGGGACGCGGCATGGAAACATACGGCGAAGACCCCTACCTCACCGGCCGTATGGGCGTGGCCGTAGTAAAAGGCCTGCAGGGCAACGACCCCAGATACTTCAAAACCCATGCCTGCGCAAAGCATTACGCCGTACATAGCGGGCCGGAATGGAACCGGCATGAGTTTGACGTTACCGTATCTCCGCGCGACCTCTGGACAACCTACCTGCCTGCTTTTGAAGAATTGGTAACGGAAGGAAACGTACAGGAGGTGATGTGCGCTTACAATCGTTACGACGGCACACCGTGTTGCAACAGCAATAAACTGTTAACAGATATCCTCCGTAATACCTGGGGATATGATAATATTATCCTGTCCGACTGTGGAGCCATCGACGATTTCTGGAGGAAAGACGCCCGAACGCCGCGCCACGAAACACACCCGGATGCCGAAACAGCTTCGGCCAGCGCCGTAAGAAGCGGTACAGACCTGGAATGTGGCGGCAGTTATCACGCCCTGTTAAAAGCCGTACAAGACGGATTAATTACGGAAGAAGAACTGGATGTATCGCTGCGCCGCCTGTTCAGGGGACGTTTTGAACTGGGCATGTTCGACCCCGACGCCAGCGTACCATACGCCGCTATTCCATACAGCGTGGTGGAAAGCCCCGAACACGTTGCCCAGGCATTGGATATGGCCCGCAAGAGCATGGTGTTGCTCAAGAATAAAAATAACATCCTGCCCCTAAGCAAAGAGATTAAGAAAATAGCCGTTATAGGGCCGAATGCAAACGATTCTGTCATGTTATGGGCCAACTACAATGGTTTTCCCGGCAAAACGGTAACGATACTGGAAGGCATCCGTAGCAAAGCAACCAATGCCGAGGTAATCTATGAATTAGGATGCCGCCATACCACCCGCGATTCTGTCACGTCCGACAATGGCATACGCACGCCGGTGGATTACAAAGCAATTGCCTCCAAAGCCAAAGACGCCGATGTAATCATCTTCGCAGGAGGTATATCTCCCCGCCTGGAAGGCGAAGAAATGCCGGTAGACGCCGAAGGGTTCAAAAAGGGAGACCGTACGGATATTGAATTGCCCGGCGTGCAAAAGGAGATGATAAAAGCATTGAAAGAAACAGGCCGGCCAATTATTTACATCGTTTGCACCGGCAGCGCTTTGGCTTTAAACTGGGAAGAAGCCAACGCAGACGCTATCCTAAATGCCTGGTATGGCGGGCAGGAAGCCGGAACAGCCGTAGCCGATATTCTCTTTGGCGATTATAATCCGGCAGGGCGCCTGCCGGTTACATTCTATAAATCGGCAGACCAGTTACCCGACTTCCAGAATTACGATATGAAAGGCCGCACATACCGGTATATGACGGAAGCGCCTCTCTATCCTTTTGGATACGGATTAAGCTATACAACGTTCGAATACAGGAACGCTCAACTGTCTAAAAAGAAGATTGGAAGAGATGAACCCGTAGCGCTTACGTTAGACATTGCAAATACCGGAGACCGGGATGGCGACGAAGTAGCGCAGTTGTATATCAAAAATCCAAACGACCCGGAGGCGCCCCTCAAAACATTGAAAGCCTTTAAACGGATAAATGTGAAAGCTGGGGCAACCGTACAGTTGAGCCTGGAACTTCCTTCCAAATCATTCCAGTCGTTCAACGATCCGAAGCAAATCATGGAAGTGCGCCCCGGTACATATCAGTTGTTATACGGTGGTTCGTCCGACAATAAAGACCTGAAAAGCATTGAATTGACTATAGAGTAACAAGTAACGGAAGTATGCCCGGCCAAGGTGATTCTTCCGGCCGGGCATACTTTTTATATCCGGTTTCAATGGAAGAAATCTTTCAGCTTTCCCTGGTCTGTTAATTTAATAATCAATTCTCCGAATAAGGTATTTGCCCAGGCAAACCATTTACGGGTAAAGTCCGACGGATCGTCTTTATGGAACGATTCATGCATAAACCCTGTGCCGCCGTCCGTATCACGGAGCGTTTGGATGCAATAACGGATTTCTTCTTCATCCCTCGAGGTAGCTGCACGCATAATAATACTCATCGGCCAGATAAAATCGAATCCGATATGCGGCCCTCCGATTCCTTCGCCCGCTTTCCCCTTAAAGAAATAAGGATTGGATTTACTTAATACCAGGCGGCGCGTATTTTGGTAGACAGGATCATTTACATCTATACAGCCAAGGAAAGGAAGCGCCAGCAGGCTTGGCACATTCGCATCATCCATGCAAACATAATTACCAAAACCGTCTACCTCATAAGCATATACCTTACCAAAACCTTCACGTTCCACAATTGCATATTTATTAATAGCTGCTTCTACTTCATTTGCCAGGGCTTCACACCGCCCGGCCAGGCTATCATTTCGCTTAATCTTCCGAAGCATCTCCGCCGCTTGGCGAAGCGAGGTAACAGCAAACAAATTAGAAGGAACAAGGAAACCGAACAGGCTTGCGTCATCAGAAGGACGGAAAGAAGATACTATCAGGCCAACCGGATTTACGGGGCTTCCCCAGCCGTCGTTCAATAAGGTATCCCCTTGGCGGTCGGTTGTGCGGGCAAAGCGATACGGGCCAAGGCTGTCTTTACGTTGTTGCTCTTTAAATGTTTTGAGAATTGCCTCAATGGCAGCTACCCATCTGTCGCCGAATACAGATGTATCGCCTGTTTCCTTCCAGTAATGATAAGCTAAGCGTATCGGATAGCAAAGAGAATCGATTTCCCATTTACGTTCGTGTAATTCCTTCTTCATCTCCGTATGGTCGCTCTCCCACTCGCTTCCCAACGGGCCATTATTAAAGGCATTGGCATAAGGGTCTATCAAGATACATTCCGTCTGGCGGTTAATTACTCCGGCCAGCATATCCTGCAACGCCTTTTCTTTCTTTGCCAGCACAACATAAGGATATACCTGCGCTGAAGAGTCACGCAGCCACATGGCATGTATGTCGCCTGTAATGATAAACGAATCCGGGCGTCCGTTTTTTACAGCATATTCACAAGTAGTATCTAACGTATTGGGATAACAATTCTCAAACATCCACGCCAGTTTGGTATCTTTGATACGCTTTTTATAAGCGGCAATTGTTTCGTCTACTATTTTAGAACTGAATTTACGCTCTCCGGGAGCCGGGCGCAGGCTTACATACGTATTGGCAGTTGAAGAACTATGCGGTTTACTTACATCTGAAGATGTTACAGCCGGATAAACAGTCTCGCCTATCAGCAGGCCGGCTAATGAAAGAGAACCTGTCTTCAGGAAATTACGCCTTGTTGTCATATTACATTTATTTATGATTAATTGCCGGCAAACTTAACCAAAATAGCTAATTCTACAAAATAAAAAAGGCTCCGAATCTTTTCGATAGGGAGCCCTGATTACTCAACTTTAGATGTCAACCTAAATACGATTTGAGGAGCTTGCTACGTGTTCCTTGTCTTAATCTTCTAATAGCTTTTTCCTTGATCTGGCGGACGCGCTCTCTTGTGAGGCCAAATTTGTCGCCAATCTCTTCTAATGTCATTTCCTGACAACCAATACCGAAAAACATTTTGATTATCTCACATTCTCTTTCGGTCAGTGTAGCAAGCGCTCTGTCAATTTCTTTTGCCAACGACTCGTTCATTAACGACCGGTCTGCTATGGGAGCATCATCGTTTACAAGCACATCCAAAAGATTATTGTCTTCGCCTTCCACGAATGGGGCATCAACGGAGATATGCCTTCCAGATACTTTTAATGTATCGGAAATCTTATCTACCGGGATATCCAACTCTTCCGCTAACTCTTCGGGTGACGGCCGGCGTTCGTTTTCCTGTTCAAATTTAGAGAAAGCTTTACTGATTTTATTCAGCGAGCCAACCTGATTCAAAGGAAGACGCACGATTCTAGACTGTTCAGCCAACGCTTGCAGAATAGACTGGCGAATCCACCATACAGCGTAAGAAATAAACTTAAACCCTCTCGTTTCATCAAACTTCTCAGCAGCTTTAATCAACCCCAGGTTACCTTCATTAATTAAATCAGGTAAACTTAATCCTTGGTTTTGATACTGTTTTGCTACGGAAACAACGAAACGTAAATTTGCTCTGGTCAATTTCTCTAACGCTTTACGGTCTCCTCTTTTAATAGCCTGTGCCAATTCTACTTCCTCTTCCACAGTGATAAGGTCTTCACGGCCTATTTCCTGAAGATACTTGTCAAGCGAAGCGCTTTCGCGATTGGTAATAGACTTTGTAATTTTTAACTGTCTCATCCAACGTTTAATTGAGAATATAGGGTGCAAAGATAACACTTTTTTTTATACGTATTGGTTGCGTGCACCCTACACGCAACCAATTAAAAACCTTTAACAATCTCTTATACCTTATCAATTTTCTTATTGTCTTTTTTATTGTGCAAGATCAATCGCATAGTACCGGGTACGCCCGTTAGAAGAGATTCCTTTAATAAATAACACCTGGTCTTCTCCGCCTCCTTTGAGGACTTTATCAACCATTTTTTCAAATTCTTCTATGGATGATACCTTCTGGTCGTTTACTATCATGATTATATAGCCTTTCTGAATGCCGGCGTCTCTGAACTTGCCATTCGTTACTCCAGACACTTCAATACCATAACTGATACCTAACTGTTGTTTTTGTCTCGGAGACAGTTCATTGAACGCAGCGCCCAATAATTCGGCTGCATCGCCGGCGCCTTTCACTACTTCCGTATTCCCTTGCATATTGCGCAGTTCTACGACAAATGTTTTAGCCGAACCTTTTCTGTCTACGATTACCTTCACTTTATCACCCGGGCGGTAACGGCTTACTTGTTCCTGTAGAGCGCTCACCGATTTTACTTTCACATCGTTGACGGCTGTAATTACGTCACCGGCTTCCATACCGGCTTCTTTGGCCGAACTACGAAGCGCAAAGTCAGCTACATAAGCTCCTTCCAACACTTTTACTTTTTCCTTTTGTTCTTCCGACAAAGCCTGTACATCAAGAATCGAAACACCCAATACAGCTCTTTGAACCGTTCCGTATTGCTTCAGGTCGCTCGCCACCTTCCCGGCAATACTGACAGGTACGGCAAACGAATAACCGGCAAAGTTTCCTGTTTCCGAATAGATTAATGTATTGATACCTACTAATTCGCCTTTGGTATTAACCAAAGCGCCGCCACTGTTACCGGGGTTTACGGCTGCATCTGTTTGGATATAAGAAGCTATCTTATTTCTATCCTCACTTCCTGTAAATACGCCGCGGCCTTTGGCGCTTACGATACCGGCTGTTACCGTTGATGTCAGCTTAAACGGATTTCCTACGGCCAATACCCATTCGCCCACTTTCAACTTATCCGAATCGCCAAAAGGTATTGTCGGAAAATCTGTTCCTTCAATCTTTAATAAGGCAATATCCGTAGACGGGTCATTGCCTATCAATTTGGCCGTATATTTACGGCTGTCATTTAAGGTCACTTCCAAATCGTCAGCTCCTTCTACCACATGATTATTTGTAATAATATATCCATCTACCGATATAATAACCCCCGATCCGAAACCTACGCGCTGGCGTGGCTGGCTCTGTCCCCTATTTCCGAATCCAAAGAAATATTCAAACGGGTCGATATACTGCCTGCCTCCCTGCTGCGCCTTGCTTTGTATAGTAGACTTTATGTGAACTACGGCATGTATAGCCTTTTCAGCCGAAACAGTAAAATCAATATTTTCGGCAGCTACCGTATTGTAATTTGCCAAATGTACCGGTTGTTTAAAGCCATATTCGGCATCAGCCGTATAAAAAGAATCCTCATGATTTTTGTTCATTAAATATGCACTCGTCCCTATAGCGGCGCCAGCGCTGATAACAGCGACTAATACAATGCCAAGCATATTTTTCCACATTCTCTTCATAACTTCAACATTTTAATTAAACACTTAAATTTAACACTTTTCTTTTGGCAAATTAAACTCAAAAAACGTACTGTTATTCTCTTTGTCCGTCATTTTTTATCACTTTTAACGACCACACATCACGCTTAACGCTACTTAACAGTACTGTGTGATGCAAAGTATCTATTTTAACACTTCTCCCTGACGAATCCGTCAATTAGTCATACTGTTTATGACTATAACAGTAAAAACGTCCTGAATGTTATTGTCTTTTGGCAACTATCTTCCGGGGTTATTTTACTTTCAGCCGTTCCCCTGCGCTTTTTACGATATTACGATAATATATTTCGTCATAACCCGGGAAATCCGGCGATACAGCCATTCCATAAGGGCTACGTTTAAATTGGCCATCCTCCTCTTTCTTTACATTTCCGTCAATATATTTAACCAACAAGTATTCGCCTAATTTTTTCCACCGGCTCGTTGCATCATCTGCTGTTGTGATACTAAACCAAGTCAGAAATTTCCGCGCTTCCACAGGGTCTTTAGCTAATAATTCCGTAGCGGCTTTGTCTATAGAAGGAATAGCGTTCCGGTAAGCATTCTCAAGTTCTTGTTGTACTTTTCGAATATCCTGTATCATGAAACTGTATTTATGATAGGCCATATTAGCTACCCAGTTGTGAATCCAAAAGGCCGAAGTCCACGAAAAGGTAAGCATGTCACCATTACCTGCGCGGTAACATTCCGGCGAATCCAACATAGAGCTATATAAAGGAGTAAACACTGCCATATCGGCGTCGTCAACGCCAAACCAAAGAATACCGCCAATCTCATCAGGCAACCAGTTTCTCATTTGAGGCACAATTACAAATCCGGTTTGTTGAGTCGCTATTGCCCGTTCATTAACATAGGTTTCACCATCAACGGTAAAGTTCATTGGGCGCCAACGGTAAGGAACTTTATAAGGACCGGATCCGGCATCCTGCGTCATATCAAGAACAGTGCCTTCATAATGGTCTCTCATGGCATGCTGTACATCCCAGACAGATAATTTTTTATCGGGTTTGATATATAATGGCATCGGTTCTTTCGCCGGATCGCCTTTTATAAAATCAGTATATGCATCCATCGATTTGTCATATTTACGGAAGAATGACCATACGCGGGCTTCGCAACCACGCAATCCGCCAAAATCATAGGGATTATAAGCTTTCGCAAAACTAAAATCTTCGTCTTTCCCGCTAAAATATCCTTTTTCACGGGCAAAAGACACTACATCCGGAGAATACATGCAATTTTCTTTATCTTTAAAAGGTATCTGCTGAATACGCGCCTGATTGGCATGGGCCGCAATGCAATCATCCGGAATACGGATAGCTACCCATACGGCGCCTTTATTTCCTGCTCCTTTACCTGTCAATTCCATCAACCAGGCTTCGTTTTTATCGGCAATAGAAAATGTTTCGCCGCTACTGTGATAACCATGTTCCTTTACAAGGCCGGTCATAACATGAATGGCTTCACGGGCTGTTTTGGATCGTTGTAAAGCGATGTATATCAAACTGCCATAATCAACTATACCTGTCGAATCTTCTAATTCCGCGCGCCCGCCCCAGGTGCTTTCCGTAATAGCTACCTGATATTCATTCATATTTCCTACTACAGAATAGGTTTGTTCTACCTGTGGGATTTTACCTAAAGGCTTTCCTGTATCCCATTCCGTAACGTCCAGCATGGCGCCTTTCGGCCAGGTAGCCGCAGGCCAGCGGTATAACTCGCCATACAGCGTATGTGAATCGGCAGAGTAACTTATCATTACAGACCCGTCGACCGACGCTTTTTTCCCCACTAACAAACCGGTACAGGCCATGGCTTCCATACCTGTAATTAAAGCCGTACAAACAGCCAATATTATTAATCTCTTCATATAAATTAATTTAAGCAAATAATAGCATGTAAACACCTGCGCCACAAATATAACCAATAAGCGCCAAAATAGTAAACCGTTTGGTATAATACATAAAATCAATTCTCTCCAGCCCCATTACCGTTACGCCGGTAGCCGAACCAATAATCAATATACTACCTCCCGTTACGGCAGTATAGGCCAGGAATGTCCAAAAACCTCCGTCGGAAACAAAGAACTGGCTATAGGCTGCTAAATCCGGCGCTTGTTGCACAACAGGATACATCCCCATCGTTGCGGCCACAAGCGCCACATTATCTACACAGGATGATAAAACACCAATAATGAAACTGATAAGGTAAGGTTGATGGATATGCCCATCCAGATAAGTAGACAATAAACCCAAATGCCCCGACGTCTCCAATGCTCCAACCGACATTAATATACCCAGAAAAAAGAAAATAGTAGACAAATCCACATCAGGCAATAACGTTACGATCCGCAGCTTCTGCGATTCCCTCATACGCTGAAGGCGGCTGTACATAATATCGGTATAAAACCACAATATAACCAGCCCAAACAACACGCCCAGAAAAGGAGGCAGATCGGTTACCATCTGAAACACCGGAACCAAAGCCAGGGATAGTACGCCTAAAACCAATATGGTTTTACGCGAATGATCGGGTATTTCCGGTATATACTCATCGGGCTGTTCTTCTTCACTCAAGACACGTAAAACAGACCCTTTTTTGAACAACCAGAAATGAGCGATACAAAGGGGCGCTAATAAATTGACAAAGGCCGGTATGAACAAATGCGTGATCTGATGGGAAGCCGTAATATTTTTGCCTACCCAAAGCAAGATTGTTGTTACATCCCCGATTGGCGACCATGAGCCGCCGGCATTTGCTGCAATGATAATCATACAGGCATATTTCATCCGGTCTGTCCGGTCCGGCACAATCTTACGAAGGATAGCCATTAGCACGATAGCGGTAGCTAAGTTGTCTAATATGGCAGAAAAGAAAAAAGCGGCAAAACTTATAAGCCACAATAATTTCCTTTTATTGCCGGTAGCCAGATAACGTGTTACCGAACGGAAACCGCCATGTTTATCTATAATAACCACAATTAACATGGAACACATAATAAAAAACAGCGTCTCGGCTACATTCCCCATGTGGTACACTATCGCGCGATTCGATATAAAATTTACGAACTGATGATGGAGAGGCAAATCCCCCATCTCAGGATTAGTTGTTATAAACTCCTGATAAACAGAGTTAGACCGCTCAATAAAAATACTGTAAGCATCAAACATAAGTATCATCCACAATGATATAGCCATAAACAAAGCTACTGCCGCCTTGTTAATTTTTATCTTATCTTCTAATGCTATGGCTAAAATGCCTAAAATGAAAATGACAGGCATTAAAATAAACATACACGCTTCATTTTAAAATTACATCCAGCAAAAATACGATAATAATTAAGACCACATCGTTTATTAGTCTAAAAACTATCCATGCCATAATCGTATCTGTTTTGTGTTTTTGCCGCATACTTTTTATTTACGGGATTTGCATATACAATAAAAAACGCTACATTTGCACCGGATTTTAAGGACGGTCGGGTAGCTCAGTTGGATAGAGCAACAGCCTTCTAAGCTGTGGGTCCTGGGTTCGAATCCCAGCCTGATCACAAAAGCATAAATAGTTGAAAAAAAGGGGTTTACGGTAAGCGGTAAGCCCCTTTTTCTATTCCCATAGGCTGCTTTTTAACATGATTTTGCCCCTAAAAACACAGATTTTTGTGTTATATTTGCATGAAAAATTACAAACAAATTACAGCAATGGCAACCTTTTCAATCAAAATACGCGGAAAGCGGAATGACGGGTATTATCCTGTGTACATTTGCGTAAACCACAAAAGCAAACCGGCGTATATCAAAACATCTTTTGTAGTATCGGACAAGGGACTTAAAAAGACTTACACGAAAGAGGGGAAAGAAAAAACGGAAGTGTCCGACAGGCATGTCGTTCGCGAATGTATGAACGAGATAGCCGGGTATGTCCGCAGGCTGAACGGGATAGACAGCCGGGATATGAGTGTTCAGGAGGTTATAGAATATCTCACGAATGATTATTCTGATCCATCGTTTACCGGTTTCTCCAATGAATACATAGCCGGTATGACTGTTGATGGCCGCGGGCATTCGGCGTTAAACTACCGGATGGCCGTTAAACGCCTTCATGAATATATGAATAAAACCGGCATTCTTTTCTCTGACATTACATCAGGCGTACTGCGCGGATGGATAGACAGCATGATGGACAGCTCACGGAAACGGAATCTTTACCCGACCTGTATAAAGGCGATACTCGCCTCTGCCATGCTCAAATACAACGATGAAGACAGGGGCATTGTCAGGATAAGGCACAATCCGTTTTCAAAGATTGTGATACCCAAAGCGAAACAGACTGAAAAGCGGAGTGTATCAATTGACACGATACGCTCATTTTTCAATACTGAAATACCCGGACTGTATGAGCGTGAAGAAATGGCGCGAAACGTATGCCTTATGGTATTCTGCCTTGCCGGGATTAATACTGCCGACCTGTACGACTTGCCCCTTGATGCGCTTGAAAACGGGACGCTTCATTACCGGCGGAAGAAAACGCGCGACAAAAGCCTTACGGGCTCATATACGGAGATTAAAATACCGGAAAGGATACTGCCGCTGTTCGACAAATATAAAGGGAAAGAACGGCTTTTGTGCTTCTCTGAAAGGTATGTAACTGCAATGGACTTTGCAAGCGTCGTGGGAAAGGCTTGCAGGCGGGTGTGCGAAAAAGCCGGTATCACGGAAAAGATTACTCCCTATTCGTTTCGCCACTCATGGGCGACAATAGCGCTGAACGAGTGCGGAGCGTCAATGGATGATGTTGCTTTCGCCCTGAATCATGTTTCGGCTCATCGCGTTACATCTATTTATATTAAGCCGGACTATTCGCGCATCGACAGGTTGAACAGCCTGGTTATCGGGAGGGTTTTTATGTTGTAAAACATACCTGCGCATCGCTTCATTTTTTTTCAATTTTCTTTGCCTGTTTGAAAAACTGTTATATCTTTGCCACCGGAATAGTGGAATGGATTTTAGGCGAAAGCCTGTTTTCCATATTTTCATGTTTATACATGAGCTTTATTTTCTTCCTGTAAACTCCCCTCACACAACAAATTAACTCCGGGTGCCTTGCATAAAAAATAGGCACTATGTTTTTTCAGTTTCAAAATCAGACCTCCTCACAAGGCTTCAGGACGCGGGGAGGATTATTTCAAGGAAGCCCGTAAACCCCATCATGGAGTGTTTTCTTTTGCGGACGTCGGGCGGGAGGCTGCATATTTCGGTAGCCGACGCATCCGGGAGAATAGACACGTCTTTTGAATGCACCTCAGATGAAGACGCGTCTATATGTATCGAGGCGGGCATGACAATCGACGCCCTGAAAGAGATTCCCGAACAGCCGGTAAAACGGATGATTTGAAAGGATTGGCAAAAGCTATTCAGCAACCAATGTTTGTTTATCAACACGGTAGAAACTTTCCTTCGACGGTTATTGTTACCGAACTTGAATCAAAAGACGGGAA
>JAIRKZ010000180.1 GCA_031259845.1 Tannerellaceae bacterium
GTCGACAACAAAGACCGGTCAGTCGACAACAAAGACCGGTCAGTCGACAACAAAGACCGGTCAGTCGACAACAAAGACCGGTCAGTCGACAGCAAAGCTCAGTCGATCGACAACAAAGCTCAGTCGGTCGACAGCAAAGCTCAGTCGGTCGACAGCAAAGCACGAAGGGTCAACCCCAAAGCACGAAGGGTCAACCCCAAAGCATGAAGGGTCAACCCCCAAGCATGAAGGGTCAACCCCCAAGCACGAAGGGTCAACCCCCAAGCACGGGGGGGCGACCATAAAGCATGGGGGGTTAACCCACCAAGCCCGCCTGTCGGCGGCGGGGGCTTGTTATTGATCTGCCTGATCTGCCTGCCCGGCTTTTCTCCGGTTGGCGCCGGGGCGGTTTGTAAGGTCGTCGCCCAGGTCTTCCCTGGCTTTTTCGGCCTCGGCAGAGAGGCGTTCTACTACTTGGGGATACATTTCTTTTACGTCGAAGCGTTCGCCCGGGTCGCGGCGCAGGTCGTAGAGGGATAGGCCTGTTTCGGCCTGGCCCGTTTTACCGGGGAAGCCGTCGTTGCCAGGCTCCAGGTACGTGGCGTGCCGGTGGGGGAATATTAATTTGAAGCGGTCGTTGCGGATAGCTTCCAGGCTGTTTTGATTATAATAATACAGGAAGTATTCGCGCGGGGAGGCGGCGGGTTCGCCCTTCATCAGGGGCGAGATGTCTACGCCGTCTATTGGCTTTGCGGGTAATGCGGCGCCGGTTATGGCCGCCAGGGTGGGTAAAATATCAATGGCGGAAACCAGTTGGTTGCACACCGCGCCTGCGGGGACGACGCCTTTCCAGCGCATCAGGCAGGGCACGCGCTGTCCGCCTTCAAAGGTGGTGGCTTTGGCCTCGCGCAGTCCGCCGTTGCTGCCGGCATGGTTTCCGAAGCTATACCACGGGCCGTTGTCTGAGGTAAGGATCACCAGGGTGTTATCGCCCAGCCCGTTTTCGTCCAGCGTCTTTATTACCTGCTCCACGCTCCAGTCTATTTCCATCATCACGTCGCCATACAGTCCCTGGGCGCTTTTTCCCTTGAACTTTCCGGATACGGCCAGCGGCACGTGCGGCATGGACCAGGCGAGGTAGAGGAAGAAGGGCTTCGCTTTATTGGCGCGGATGAAGCGGGTGGCCCGTTCGGTATACAGCGTTGTCAGTTCGGCCTGGTGGCGGAGCGTCCATATCTGGCGCGCCTTCTCATTGCCGTCTATCAGGGGCAGGGGCGGGTGGCGGAGCTTGTTGGGGAGGTTGGAGGCTGGCGTGGCCGGGCGTCCTTCGTAATCTACGGGCCACATATCGTTGGAATAAGGCAGGCCGAGGTAATCGTCAAATCCCTGCTGCAAGGGCAGGAAAGGGTTCAGGTGGCCCAGGTGCCATTTGCCCACGGCCCCGCAGACGTATCCTTTCGTCCGCAATACTTCGGCTATCGTTTCTTCCTCCGGGTTCAGGCCGGTATTTCCCTGGGGCATCAAGGCTCCGCTTATGCCCAGGCGGTTCGGGTAGCAGCCGGTCATCAGCCCGGCCCGCGAGGCGCTGCTTATCGGCTGGGCGGCATAGAAATGGGTGAAGAACATGCCTTCGCGGGCCAGTGCGTCGATGGCCGGCGTTTGATAGCCGGAGGCCCCGGTAAGCGAAAGGTCTCCATATCCCATGTCGTCGAGGAGGAACAATACTACGTTAGGCGCCGTCTGCGCCTGTAAGGAGGCGGACGCTACGAAGGCGCCGCCTGCCAGTATCCTTATTATCTTGCTGTTTGTCATCATATCCGTTCAATAGTTTCCGGTATTCCGGTGGTCTGTATGCGGGCGTTCGGTGCGCTTGAGGGGGATAGCCATGCCGCCGGTGCTTTCCATCCAGTTGTACAACTCATGGTTTAGCTGCCTTATTACAGGCTGGCATTCGGGGGCGGCTATCAGGTTTTTCATCTCAAAAGGGTCTTCCTGCAAGTCGTAAAACTCGTTGGTATCCCATATACCATGATAGCGGATGTATTTATAACGGCCGGTACGTACGCCGTGCATCGTAGGGGTTTGCGGAAACTCGTGCTCCCAATAGTATTCGTAAAATATCCGCTCGCGCCAATCCGTTTTTTCGCCTTTCAATAAGGGAATGAATGAATAGCCCGCCATCTGCCCGGCTTTGCTTACTCCCAGGTAATCCATGATGGTGGGGGCTATGTCTATATTCTGCACCATCTCTTCTATCGTAACGCCGCCTTCCAGCAGGCCGGGACACCAGGCAAGCATGGGAACTCTCACGGATTCTTCGTAAAACTGCCGTTTGTCTATCAATCCATGTTCGCCCCAGGCAAAACCGTTGTCGCCCATGTAAATCACCAGCGTATTCCTGTCCAGCCCGTTATCTTTCAGGTAATCCAGTACGGAGCCGATGCTTTCGTCTACGGAGCGAAGCGTTTCGCAATACTTCCTAACCTGCACATCCCACGGGCGCCCGTGGTACGAGTAGTCTACGCCATGCCAGCTCTCGCGCTGGGCCTTCACCCAGTTGGGCATCATACGCTCTCCATAATACTCTTCTCCCGAAGCCGCCTTCCCGGTAGCGCTATCAACAGTGGGCAACTCTTTTATTCCATAGCGGGGCGTATAAAAGGAAGGAGGCAATACAATCTCCTCATCCTTATAGCAATCTTTATGGCGCTTAGCCGCTGCAAAGTCGTCGTGCACGCCTTTGTGCGAAAGGTAAACGAAGAAACGCTCGCCGGCAGCCTGCCGCTCTTTCATAAAGCCGATAGCATGTTCGGTCAACAGGTCGGTTACGTAAGCGCTGTCTTCATACTGAACCCACCGGCCATTGGTGTTGATACGCGGATTATAATATTCGCCCTGCCCCCTGAAGCCTTCCCAGTGGTGAAAGCCCGGTTGCGGCTCGCCCGAATCATTGCCCATGTGCCATTTGCCGAAGAAGGCTGTATGATAACCGGCCTTTTGCAGGTATTCGGGAAAAAAGGTTAATCCCTCCGGTAACGGCGCCGAATTGTCTACCACCCGGTGAGCGTGCGAATACATACCCGTAAGGATAGAAGCCCTGCTGGGCGAAGAGAGGGAGGTGGTAACGAAAGCATTCTTAAGATGGGCTCCTTCGCGGGCCATCCTGTCCATACAGGGCGTCCGGAGCCAGGGAACGGCGCCCATAAAGCCCATATAATCATAGCGATGATCGTCTGAAAGGATAAAAACTACGTTGAGGGGCTTCCGGGCTTCTTCCTGCCCCGCCACATCCGGCGCTTCCGCATAACAATATCCTGCCAAGCCAACGGATACAAATAAAGGATGGATATACTTCGCTTTCATGATATAAAGTGTTTCTCAAAATGCAGGTATACTAAAAAAGGAGAGATTTTGTGTAAAATCTCTCCTTTATATATGAAAGAAAGCCGCACTGTAGATATGAACAAACTCCGTATGACAGGATTTGAGTGCTTTGCTATCTTTGTAATCCGCTGTGCGAAGCATACCCGAAGGTTGCGGCCCGCCATTGACAACAAGAGCTATGTCTCGGAATTGTATTTTACTGATGAGTTTCCCAATCGAACAAGTGCGGCTTAACTCATCATCTCTTATTCTTACGACAAATATAAAAAGAAAGTTTAGAACTCCCAAATAAAAACGCCAAAAAATAGGCTGGAAGTATCTTGCACAGGCTTACTTTACCTTATCTACAATCGCTTTGAATGCTTCGGGATGATTCATTGCCAAGTCGGCCAACACCTTACGGTTGATTTCAACGCCTTTAGCATGTAAAGCTCCCATCAAACGGGAATAAGACAAACCTTCCAGGCGTGCGGCGGCATTGATACGCTGTATCCACAATGCACGGAAGTTACGTTTTTTGTTGCGACGGTCGCGATAAGCATAGGTTAAACCTTTTTCCCACGTGTTCTTCGCTACTGTCCAAACATTTTTACGAGCGCCATAATATCCTCTCGTAAGTTTCAGAATCCGTTTTCTTTTTGCTCTTGAAGCAACATGATTTACTGACCTTGGCATAATTCTAATCTGTTTTTGAATGTTAGCGTCATCTCTGCTGGATGAACTTTTTTGCTAAATACATTCGGTTAATAAAAATCGTTTTAAACTCGTTTACTTAAAAGGGTTACTTCAAACAAAGCAATTCTTTTACACTACTCACATTCGTAGCATGTACTAATCCAATGTGTGTAAGATTTCTCTTTTGCTTTTTAGTCTTCTTTGTCAGAATGTGACTCTTGTAAGCATGTTTTCTCTTGATTTTACCTGTTCCGGTAAGGGCGAACCTCTTTTTGGCGCCGGAATTAGTCTTCATCTTAGGCATTTTCCAATTTTATTTTAATTATTTATATATTTTCCCGTCGCCGGGAGTTTTTATTCATTGCCTTCATTACTTTCCTCTCCTTCTTTTTTCCCGGCTTCTGCTTTAGGCTTCAGCGTGATAATCTTTTTAGGCGCTGCCGGAGCCTGTTGCGGCGGCTTAGGGGCAGGAGGAGTATTCGGGGAACCTGCTTTTTTCGGCGAAAGCATAATGATCATTCTTTTTCCTTCCAAAACAGGAAGTTGTTCTACCTTGCCGTAATCTTCCAAATCATTCGCAAAGCGAAGCAATAATACTTCCCCCTGTTCTTTAAACAAGATAGAACGTCCTTTAAAAAAGACGTATGCTTTCACTTTTGCCCCTTCTTCCAGAAAACCTCTGGCGTGTTTCAATTTAAAATTATAATCATGGTCGTCGGTTTGCGGCCCGAAACGAATTTCCTTAACTATAACTTTTACAGACTTCGCTTTCTGCTCTTTCTGGCGCTTCTTCTGTTGATAGAGGAATTTTTGATAATCTGTTACTCTACAAACGGGGGGATTAGCATTGGGTGAAATTTCGACCAGGTCAAGACCTTTTTCGTCTGCGATTCTAAGCGCCTCTGATATTGAATAGACTCCCTGTTCTACATCGTCTCCTACAAGACGGACTTCCCGAACACGGATACGCTCATTTATTCTATACTGGTCTTTCAGATTGTCATTCTTCATTAAAAATGTTTATTCTCCTCGTTATTACTATTTTAAAGTTACTATTTTTCTTTACTTTTCTGCCAGCGATTCATCATTTCCTCTACTTCATCATTTAAAAGCGCAGCAAATGTACTAATTTTCATGGAACCTTTATCTCCTTCGCCCTGTTTTCTTACCGAAACTTCATTATTTTCAGCTTCTTTCTCTCCAACAATGAGCATATAAGGGATACGTTTCAATTCATTATCCCGTATTTTACGTCCTACTTTTTCATTTCTGTCGTCTACAATTACGCGTATATCCCGGCTTTCCAACCGGCGGGCTACTTCCAATGCATAATCATTATATTTCTCGCTTACCGGTAAAACAGCTACCTGGTCTGGCGTTAGCCATAAGGGGAATTTACCTCCCGTATGTTCTATCAATACCGCTACAAAACGTTCCATTGAACCGAACGGCGCACGATGAATCATCACAGGACGGTGTTTCCTGTTGTCTTCGCCGGTATATTCCAACTCGAAACGTTCGGGTAAATTATAATCTACCTGAATGGTTCCCAATTGCCAGCGGCGGCCAATGGCGTCTTTCACCATAAAGTCTAACTTTGGCCCGTAGAAAGCAGCTTCGCCCAGCTCTATCCTGGCTTTCAAACCGGCTTCCCGGCAGGCTTCTATAATAGCTGTTTCCGCTTTTTCCCAGTTTTCTTCCGAACCGATATACTTCTCTTTATTATCCGGGTCGCGTAAGGATATCTGGGCTTCAAAATTCTCAAAGTCGAGCGCCTTGAAAATAATAAAGATAATATCCATTACTTTCAAAAACTCTTCTTTCAACTGGTCCGGACGACAGAATAAGTGTGCGTCATCCTGCGTAAAGCCGCGTACACGGGTCAAACCATGTAACTCGCCGCTTTGTTCGTAACGGTATACGGTTCCAAACTCGGCAAAACGAATCGGAAGGTCTTTGTATGAACGGGGGGTAAGTTTGTAAATCTCGCAATGATGCGGGCAGTTCATCGGTTTAAGCAGAAATTCTTCTCCTTCCTGCGGCGTGTGTATCGGTTGGAAAGAATCCTTTCCGTATTTTTCATAATGGCCGGAAGTTACATATAATTGTTTTCCTCCGATATGAGGCGTCATTACCTGTAGATATCCATACTTCTTCTGGATACGTTTCAGGAAATCTTCCAACTGTAAACGTAATTGCGTACCGCGCGGCAGCCATAAAGGTAAACCGGCTCCTACGTTGTGCGAAAAAGCGAACAGTTCAAGCTCTTTACCTACTTTTCTATGGTCGCGCCTTTTTGCCTCTTCCAAAAATGCCAGGTATTCGTCCAGCATCTTCTTTTTAGGGAAAGTAATGCCGTACAGGCGAACCAATTGTTTGCGTTTCTCATCGCCGCGCCAGTATGCCCCGGCTACGCTCAGTATTTTAACGGCTTTAATATAAGATGTATCAGGTAAGTGCGGCCCACGGCATAAGTCGGTAAAGCTACCCTGTGTATAGGTAGTAATCGTTCCGTCGGCCAATTCGCCGATCAATTCGGTTTTATACACCTCTCCCCTATCGCCGAACATCTTCATGGCCTCATCTTTAGCGATGCTTTGGCGTTTGATTTCTTCCTTGCGGGAAACAAGTTCCATCATCCTGGCTTCGATAGCCGGAAAATCACTTTCCTTAATGGTTTCTCCTTCACCCGGGTCTACATCATAATAGAAACCGTTTTCAATGGCCGGCCCAATACCGAATTTTATACCCGGATACAATTCCTGCAATGCTTCTGCCATTAAGTGAGCGCTGGAATGCCAGTAGGCATGTTTCCCTTCGTCGTCTTCCCATTTTAATAACTTAACAGAAGAATCCCGGTTTAGCGGACGAAGCAAATCCCACGTCTCGCCATTCACATCAGCAGCTAAAACTTCCTGCGCCAAACGCGAACTAATACTTTCTGCTATTTCAAGAGCAGTTACTCCTTCCGGATATTCTCTCACGGAATCATCGGGAAATGTAATCTTTATCATAATTCAATCACTAAAAGTCCATTTTATAAAGAAGATGCAAATTTACGATTCTTTTCTGAAATATTTAATATGAAGAGATTCATTTTTATTCTACGCGTATTTTCCCCGTCTGTCGTACCATCCGGCCATCAGTGGTTAATCCTTCGATTACGACGGAATAGGTAGTTGGGAAGTCGGACGTATAAAATTCAAACGTTGCGTTATCGCTTTCTTCGGAAATAATCAAATCAGGTTTCCAAAAGATGGTCGTGCGGTAATCGGGAGCGCTCAGATACCTGGCTTCCGCCGTTTCATATTTGGGGGAATAAAACGCTACCGGCTTTTGATAGCCCAGTGGCGTATAAACAGCATAATTCAATTCCTTGCTTCTGCGGATGCCGTTTGTTTCCAAGATATCGTCTATTCCTCTTCTGGTGGTGATACTGATAACGCCATTGGCCCCGCGTACGCCAAATGCAGAAGCGGCAACTCCTTTAAATACATCAATACTTTCCACGTCGATCACACTGACGGCTTCTAAAGGCGAATCATAAGGCGACTCCATTAACTCAGGCCAATCCATGGGAAACCCGTCAATTAAAACCAGCGGCGGATTACCTGCCCGGATGGATATGCCTCCGCCGGACGATACGTTTACTCCTGCTATTTTTCCCCGGATTATATCGGAAACTAATGCAGGACGCCATCGCTCAAAGTCTTTTCTTCGCAAGGTTGTATCGGAAAGGCTGTTCGCCCAATACCGGAGCCTCGGTTCTTCCTTTACGGGTTTTGACGCCGTTATCACCACTTCACTTAATCGCACCACCCGCATATCGGAATCATATCTTGAACGTTGCTCCGCCTTCTCGATAAATGCGTTTGTTTCATCGTCGCCTTTTGTTGTCTCCTGCGATACCGCAGCTTCTCCGGGCGGGCTTTGCGGAACGTGAACCGGTTTGGGAAACGATTCCCTGTTCAATACAAGTTCTACATGTTTACTCCCTTTTTTGCTTAATGCCTGTATAAAGTATGAAGTGCTGTCGGGATACTCGAAATCAGTAAAGCGGAATGCGCCGTTTTCATCCGTAAGGGTTAATCCGAAATCCCTGTCTGTTATTCCGTCTTTCGGCATGATTAATACTTCGCTTCCGGCTTCCGGCCTCGATCGCGCCAGGCTTCTTACCTGGCCTCTTATTTCCTGGCTTGTTTGAAACGGCGTTTGAGGATATGCCGGATTCCCTCTGACTGCCTCCGCGACGTTGTATCTTCTCCACCCGTGCGTCATCATCAAATAATCCAAAGCAATGGCCGATTCGGCATTATCCTGTAAATACCAGGCAGGATTTTCGATATATCCCTTCAATTCGGACGAAAGCAACAGGCTCGACAGGATGGTAGTTGCAGAATCAACCGCTACATCCCCGTCGTCTGTAACCGCTACCGACAAATGACCCTTTAACGCATTTCCGGCGGAACCGGTAAGGGATATAGTGGAGACAACGCGATCGTGGGTTTGATAGCTTTCCTTGTCTGTACGGAACTCAACTTGTGGCGGGATATAATTGTTATTGAATACCAAGCGTTCGCTCAACGGATTCATCTGTTGGTCGAACAAAACTAACTGGATGATTCCGGCAGGTAAAGCCTCTTCCGGAAAGGCAATCCATTCATCGTCTTCATTCAGGGCGGAAAAATGAAATACCATTCCCCGGCAATGCGCCAGGAGATAACAGGGAATATCGGGACTGTCTGCGGCTTTCAGTACGCCAACCGTAAGTGTGTTGTTTCGTTGAGAGACCGTCAACGTACGTGCACGGGGAGAAGGCTGAGGCAGTTCAAACTGTTTTACCAAACCGTTCCCATTCTGGCATTTCAGGAAGTAGCGCTTCCCAGGCTCAGGAAGGAAACTGAAAACGCCTGTTCCGGCGTGGAAAGACTGTACGGAAGTAAGCGCCGTTCCATATTCGTCTATAATTTCCCCGGATACAGTTTCAGGATAGCCATTCCTGTTTAACGCCTTAAAAGCTACTTTACAAAACACCCCTTCCAGCAGGTTTCCGCCTTCGGGAAAAAATGAAATATCGAAATCATCTTCTTCCGCCCTCTCATTCCTGCTTATCTGTGGCGTTTGAGACGGCTGTTTGGTATCGGAGGGAAGGTTTCCAATCCGTATATTTTTCTTAAAGAAGTAATCATCACCTAAGTTTTCCATGTATCGGGTATAGGCGCGCAGCGTATAATTCCCTTCCGGAATGATTTCCGAAAGAAAGAGGTCGCCATGAAACAGGTTCTCTTCCGCAGGCCGTATCATCACCCGGCTGACAAGTGAATCGCGTGCATCAATCAGTTCGGCATATACATACCGGCTGCGTGTAGGAAACGTATGGGTAAGGGCGTCTGTAACATAAGCCTTAAACCGTATCCGTTCGCCCGGCACATACAAATTACGATCGGTATGCAGATGTATTTTCTCCTGCGGAAATACGTCCAACTGAGTCAGCAGGTTTGCCTTTACCTTTAGAAAAGCTGTATCCGCAGCCATTTGCCCCCACAACATCCCTGGAAGCAAAAAAAGAAGACATGCGGTTAGAAAGTTTTTTAACATAATATGATAATATGTTGACTTGAATGAATAATTTTCTAATACCAGCTACCCACAAAGTAATGAACAGCTTTTGCTTTTATTAATTTCTTTTCCAAAAATGTTCTGACTTCAGTCGAGAGATTTTCACTATTTATATAGTCTGCCACTTCTATTTTATTGAGTGGGGCTACTATTTCTGGTGGCATGATATAAATATCATTCTTATTTTCATAATTTTCAAAGAGATTAGTGATCATTAATGGCCCCGTCGTTAAAAGGACTTCCTTCATTTTGTCCGAATAACAGATATTTGTATGGTATTTTTCCATCACGCAATCAATTATACATTTCATAAAAGGATGATTAGGTTCTGTAATTATTAAACCATTATTCACATAGATGTCTTTTTCAAATAATAAAGCATGCTCTTTCGGTTCGGAAGCAAAACAACAAGAGTATTTTTCAAGAATATCGTAAAGGGGTTCTATCGCTTCATAATCAAAATCGACATACATTCCTCCCATTTTATATAAGAAAAGGTAACGGATTGTATCCCAACGCTGTACGTCATAAGGAAAAGACAGATAATAGGAATAAAATTCCGGATAATAATTAGTTATAAAAGCATCCATCTTTTGATCATCCCACAAAATGTATTCCCAATCTGGATATCTCTCTTTCCATGTTTCTGATAATTCTTTAAAAAACGAAGGTAAAGGCCGTATTTTATCAGACCATACCTGATGGATGATTGGAGGTATTTTATTCATTATAATAAATTGTAAATCGTGTTCATTTTCGCACTAAAAATGGATAGGTCATAATTAGAAAGAAATTTTTCTCGTGCATTATAGCCTAAACGCTTACACTCATCCGGTTTATCTATCAGAAAAGAGATTTTTTCTGCTAATCGGTTAATCGCTACCGTCCGTTTTCCTTTTTTATTGACAATGGGAACTTTTAATCCGTTTACATTATCATCAACTATTTCTGCTAATCCTCCCGTCTCTGTCACGATAACCGGTAATTTATGCATCATCATTTCCAAGGCTACTAAACCGAATTCTTCGTGAATGGAACATGCGATTCCTATATGGGCAATTTGGTAAAAATTGTATAATTCGGATTTATTCAAGAAACCTAAAAATGTGATTTGAGTACAAGCAAATCGTGACTTTGAAAGTAACTTGGGGAAATCTCCTTCGCCTGCAATAAACAAATGAACATCTGGTTTTGAACGAATTACTTTCACAAATGCTTCAATAAGACAATAAACTCCTTTTATTTCATCTAATCTGCCGGCAAAAAAAAGAATAGTTTCATAATCTTTGATATGATATCGTTGCCGAATAGCTTTTTTTTGAGAGGCTGTTATTTTTTTATATTCATCTTTCAAACCATTATTTATAACAGTATAATTTATATCTGAAAGCAATGATATTTGCGAATAAGTCATTGCAGTATATTGAGAGATGAACAAAATAAGATTTGCAGAGCGAAAAATCTTTTTATCCAACTCTATCAAGTCTATGATCCTTTTTTCATACAGTGAGATTCCATTCTCGTTTTTTTTATTATTCAATAATGAATATAATTTAGGGAAATCACCATTTAATGCAAAACTCCAGTCGGTATAATGTACTGTATATAAAATCTTGCAATTAAATATTTTTTTCAATTCAATAATTAGAGTATCTGGTAAGAAATAATTGAAATGGAAAATAATATCATCGTCAAAATTGAATAATTCTTTGAAAAGAAATGGCAACATTTGACAATAGGAGGATAGCTTCATATCGGTTGAATGAGGGAAAGATGGTATAAAGAATTTTCTATAACCATTTTTCTTTTCGATGTTTAACTCATATTGTTCTGCATTTAAATAGATAATATCGAAAGATAATTCCATTCGACTCAAACACTCGATAAGATTCATTGTATAGACACCTATACCATAACTTAAAGCCCTGTCGCTATTGTTAATAACTATAATTCTTTTCATTCTTTAATTCCATATTTCTCAAAATGCGTAGAGCTATTCCTGTGTATCCATTATTTAGAATTCCTATATTTCTGTTCTGGTTAAACAGATTTGCATCATACGGGTCATTGTCTATTATCTTATAGAACGGATTTAAATCATACTCTACGATATGTCCGCTTACAATGTGTCGTAAATGGCTCTGCAAATGGACAACGAAAGCCTCTCTTTGATCCATTTGTCTCAGTCTATCATATAAAACATTGATGTATTCCCGATTAAAGGGTTTTGGAATTTCTCTTTTATTACTGCATCTTGAAATGACGTAATAGGCTATACCTCTTATGCCTGTACTAAAACTTTCGTCCATTAGAGTCACTACATTTACCTCAAGTAAAATTTTATCAAGTTCTGATAAAATCTCATCATCCTCAAACAATACAAAATCGCTTTTAATCAGATGATCAATCCCCCATGAAATACCAATAAGCCCATCGAAAAAAGTTCTTGGAATTTTATAATCTAATTTAGAAGTAATATCATTAATTAATTTATTAGCAAAGGCTAAATGATTTTTGTCTTTTGAGACTTTATTTAGATGATAAAAAAATAAGGCAATACCCATTTTTCCATTCATCAATCCAATATTATCTAATAATGCAGAATAGATTATCAGATGTTGAGTGATTCTTTTAAGTAAATTGCTTTTCAAATATCTCTACGTTTAAAAATCTATTAATAAAAGAAGAAATCCTACAAATAAATTTAAGAGGATTTCCTCTTTTTACATTCAACCAGAAACTACTTCTGCAAATAAAATAACCGATAAAAGTATTGTTTGAATTTACATTAATAATGCATTCTACTCGTTTACGAACAGATGCATGTCCTCGCTATAGAACTGTAGCTACACAGACCTGTATTAATTGAGCCCATCCCATTCATTGCACCACCTCGCCAACTACAGCTACCTGAACCACAAGCACATTCAGAGTATAAACCACGACCAATAATCTCCTTTAGTTCAGAATCTTTCAATATTCTAAACTTTTCCACTTTAAGTTTGTTTAATTTATCCATAAAAACATTTTTTTAATTAATAATAAATATATAAAATAGAATTATAATCCTAAAAATCAATAGTTGTGAAAAAACGAATATCTTCTATGTTATAATGCTTGGGTAATTTATATCCATTGATTAAAACAGTAGGTGTAGCTGAAAGCTTTGAATTTTTCCTCCATTCATTATGTTTATTAAATTCGTTTATACAATATTCGTCAAAAGTCACTTTATATTTTTGAAAAAAAGAGAAGCTATTTATCCGACCAAAAGTGAACCATTCGTGATAAATTTCACAAGCTTCATCTATTGGATTATTCAAATAGATAGCGATCATAAATTTAGAACTCATATCAAATTCTTCTCCAAAAGAGGAGAAAATATATTGAATACAGAATTTACTATTTTTGTCCGATAAGAAATCTGATATTTTGCTGTGCATTCTGGCACAAGGAGTACAATGGGGATTGGTAAGAATAGTAATTAATATCTCTGCGTCTTTATTTCCAAAAAGAATTTGAGAACTTGACTTGTCAACCTCTACGTAGGATTGTTTAGATAGGATTGCCTTAATGACGTCATCATTTGCTTTAAGACTATTAAATTCCTGTGTAATATTTTCCATCTTGTTTTTTTTGATGATCAAGGATAGCAATTGATTCACTATAATAAAAGGGATTATATAAATACAAGACAGTATAACCAGACTTTGAACGACCAAAGAGTCTTGTGTCGGATTAAAGTATCCGAAAACCATATTTACAATAAAAATTAGCCACAGCAATCCTTGCACAATCAAACACAGTGTACACCAACTGTTTACTCTGTATTTTTGATACCATACACTCCAAAAGGAATATGGCAGGGTGCATACATTAACCACAGCCAGCAAAGGTAACAATTCGGGATTAAACAGTAATATAATGCAATTTGAAACAAAATAACTCATTCCCACTTCACTCCAACCGATCAGACCAAATAATTTAGAGGCACTGGAATCCAATACATCATTACAGTCTCCTTTTTGAATCAACGAACATATTTTGTCTGCATAATTACTTTGAATCTTATAATGTTTCAATATCAACAGATAGCTCACAAAAACACCAGCAAGATTAATAACAAGAAGTAACATAATAATTGAGTTCAGATACAATTCCTTAGTCCATACTGTGGAAAGAATCAAAGAAATGGAGAACAAAAGTAAAATATACTTTTGTGTAGAATTAAACAAATCAGACAGTTTATGTTTTTGATAATGAGGCTCAATTGATTTTGATCCTGCTTCTGCAAATAATGTAATACCATCCCAAAGTTCATTGAATTGATCAATCGATATTTTTACATTAATGTTGTTTAATGCAGTAAGAGTAATGGAATCATTTTCTATTTTGCTTATTATTCCGATTTCAGATCCACAAGAAACAATAACTGGAACTTCGAGTTTTTTTATATCTTTATCTTCATCCAACAATTGTACGGTTACATTTTCAACGCTATATTCTGAGAGCAAAGAAGAAAACGAATATAATGAATTTTTATAGGGATGTTCATTGTAAACCCTGTTAGAATATCTTTTAGTGTGTTTGACACCGAGCAACTCTAAGAAATGAACAAAAGGATTTTTCATAAAAACTATTTATTATGAAACAAAGGAAATATAATTATTGATATCTTGCAAATAAATTTTTAAAAAAACCTTAAATTCATACCTATACTGCGCGGTATGATTTTGTGCATAGAATAAGGGAGCATATTTTATTACAGAGCAACCGCACGGAAAATATTACCATTGGGTCATGAAATCCATACAAGAATATTTATCAGAGGTAGAAGATTTTCGGATAGAGAAAAAGAGTCAAAATATCACTTTGACAAAACTGCTATTCAATACGTATGCTTTTTGGAGGTAAATAGGAATGCTGTGGAAAATAATCCGCTCTTGAGAAGTTGTGATTTTACGGAAAGATAGTTTTTTTTCAATAATTAGTGTCTAATCGTCAGATATTAGCAGAAAATATTGCTTGTCTGCTGTTATTTTTATATTATAACAATCAAAATAGTAATTAGAAATGATGCTTCTTTTTGAGTAAACCAGCCGTTTCCCTTACGCTATCCGGACAAAAAATCATACTATCAGGCAGGCATTTTCAGGCCTGTATGCAGGTTTTTCCAGATGATCGTATTGTCTTCCCGGAACCATCCCTTAGTTTGCAGTAGATTTTTCTTAAAAAGAAAAACGTTGTAAATATCTATGGAAAGTTAGTATAAGAACCTGCAGTAATCAAAAGAATGCAGGCAGTCAGGAAATCAGAGAGGTTAATTGCTTATGTTTGTTGTATTAATGTAAGGAATTAACCGGCCAATAAAGGTGAACTATCGAAGGCACTAAGTAAGACTTATATTGCGATTCAGACCTTTATTGGCCAGGCTGTAGTTACCAGATAGAACTCCAGGTTCAAGACCTGTTAAGGGATGTAGCAGAAACAGCTTTCCGGTTAATTCCCCAATTAAAACGAGGTAAAATTATGAAGAATTTATTTATTG
>JAIRKZ010000021.1 GCA_031259845.1 Tannerellaceae bacterium
CCCGTGGGCAGTCGCAATATATGAGCGCCGGAACGGGAGTAACCCACAGCGAATACAACCGCACAGACGGCGAACTCCGCTTTGCCCAGATATGGGTGTTCCCCGACAGGAACGGCTACAAGCCCAATTACGGCGATTACCGCTTTAAGCTGGAAGACAGGTTAGACAAATGGCTGCCGATAGCCACTTCTTATGATAATGCCGGTAATGCCGCACCCATAAAGATTCACGCCGACATAAACATGTATGCCACTATCCTTTCAAAAGGGAAGCAGATAGATTTCCAGGTCAGAAGCTACCGCCAGGCCTATTTAGTCCTGTTCGAAGGCGAAGCAACCGTAAACGGTATCCGTATGAATACGCGGGACGCATTGGAAATCATAAAGGAAGACATAAAAATCACGGCAGAACAGGAAGCGCATTTCCTGATTATAGAAATGGCTTTTGACGAAGAATGCTATAAAGAACAATACAAAGGGAACGAAGAACAATACAAGGGAGAATAACATCGCTAAGAAAAAAATCATTACAATGTCTTCAGTAAACCATCATAATGGTTTGCCGGATGTACCTTTAGCGGATTTTGGGGAATTCCTTCAGCCGGGCGTAATCATGTCTGGCCTGTTCGCTTTTTTTCATTGAATGAATTGCTACATGGGGGGTTGCTGTGATGTAAAAGAAAGCTGATAAGGAATTTTGTCGTACACCCCTGTCGGCATACCGCATGCCGAATCGTTTTGACGCCAAAGAAGCATATAATATGTCTTATCTCATAAATATTCGCTATTTTTATCGGCGAAAACAGAATCAGATATAGATTAACATGAAGATAGAAACAGATATACGTTTTGGAGATTGTACGGAAGTCTTGACAGAACTTCCTGACAACTCCGTAGACCTCATTTTTACATCCCCGCCCTATGCCGACCAGAGAAAGAATACGTATGGAGGCGTTAAGCCGGACGAGTATGCCCCTTGCCGGCGTTATAGATGCGTTGGATGATGTCTACTACTTTCATTCCTTCTAATACGTTGGTGGTGATGGGTTCGGGGGAGGAGCCGGAGAGTACCCGGACTACGTTGCGGATGACGAAGTTGTGGTTTTGGGCAGAGCCTTTGTAGGCGCCGTAATCGTTTCCGGGATTTGTGGGAGCAAGCTCGGGGAGAACGTAATCTTTTATGTGGCAATAGTCTACTTTGTCCATGTATTGTCCGCCGATTTTGACGCTTCCGTTTTGGGCGATTACCAGGAGGCTGCTTTCCATGTTTTTGTTCCAGACGGACGTTGAGTAGTTGAGGGAGCCTATTCCCCCGCCGGCGAAGTTGAAAGTTACGAGGCCTGAGTCTTCAAAGTCGGTAAGCCCGGCATGGTTGAAGTCGGCCAAGCGTGCCTGTATGTTGCAGATATCCCCGAAAAGCCAGTACATAATATCAATGAAATGTGAGAATTGGGTAAAGAGCGTTCCCCCGTCCAGGGTAGCGCTTCCGTGCCAGTCGCCCGGTTTATAGTAGCGCCTGTCACGATTCCAGTAGCAGTTAAGCTGCACCATATAAATGTCGCCCAGCGTTCCGGACGTTATCATTTCCTTTATCCATACGGAAGGGGGGGAATACCTGTTTTGCATCACACAGAATACTTGCTTCCTGTACTTCAGGGAGGCGTAGACGATACGCTCGGCGTCGGCCAGGGTGAGCGCCAGGGGCTTTTCTATGATTACATGATAGCCGGCTTCTATTGCTTTAAGGGCCATTGGCGCGTGTAATCCGTTTGGCGTACAGATACTGACGACGTCTACCGGAAGCGGGGCGTACAGTAAGGCGTCAAAGTCGGGGAAGAAAGGGACGCGATACGCCTCTATATCTAATTCTTCCCGGGGGCGGATATCGCATAAGGCCGAGAGGCTCGCTCCCTCGTCGCGCGTAATCATTTCGGCATGCCGTTTTCCTATGTGTCCGCATCCTGCAACGGCAAAGTTGACGGGCTTTTCTTTCCTGCCGTTCATTTTAGCAGAGCAGGCTGTCCGGGTTAAGATTATCTTTTTCTATGTCTTTAAAATATTTATAGACGCCTACTTTCAGTTCGGCGCAGGCAGCTTCGTCTGCTACGATGATTCCTTTGGGATGTAGCTGGAGGGCTGTGATTGTCCACATCTGGTTGACGGCTCCTTCTACTGCCTGCTGCAGGGCGCGGGCTTTGCTGTGGCCATTTACCATAATCAACACTTCTTTGGCGTCTAATACCGTGCCTACGCCTACCGTTACTGCGGTTTTGGGCACTTGGTTTATATCATTGCCGAAGAAGCGCGAATTGGCTATAATGGTGTCTGTGGTCAATGTCTTGATGCGGGTGCGGGAAGAGAGGGAAGAGCCGGGTTCGTTGAAGGCGATATGTCCGTCCGGGCCTATGCCGCCCAGGAAGAGGTCTACGCCTCCGGCCTTTTTCATTTCTTCTTCGTAGGCGGCACATTCTTTTTCCAGGTCGGGGGCGTTTCCATTCAGGATATGTACGTTTTCTTTCCTGATATTTATGTGGCTGAAGAAGTTTTCCCACATGAAGGTGTGGTAGCTCTGCGGATGGTTTTGCGGCAGGGCTACGTACTCGTCCATGTTGAACGTGATGATATGTTCGAACGATACGTGGCCTGCTTTGTGGAGCTCAATCAGGTTTTTATACATGCCTAAGGGCGATGAACCGGTGGGGAGGCCCAATACGAAAGGCCTTTGCGCCGAGGGGGTTGCCCGGTTAATCCGGGCTGCTATGTAGCGGGCTGTCCATTTGGACAGCGAAGCATAATCGGGTTCGATAATCAGTCTCATGATGTGTGCGTTTTAGTGGGTGGATTGTTCTTTTATTTTTTCCGCCATGGCTTGTCCCAAAGCCAGGCAGGCGGCGTAATTGGCTTCGTTAAGCGATTGCTTTTGTTCTACGGGGACGCCTACTGTTTCCCATTTCATCCGTGCGGCAAATTCGGCTAAGCGTTTGACGGCTACGCCTGCCCAGGTGAAGGAGCCGAAGTAGCCGAAGAGGCGGTTCTTTACTTCGCGCACTTCTATCTTGCTAAGCGTTGATTCTATTTCGGGGAATAGCTGGCCGCTGTACGTGGGGCTGCCTACGATGAGGGCTTTGTATTTGAATATGTCTTTCAGGATGTAGGAGGCGTGGCTTTTGCTTGCGTTGTGGAGTACGATATCTTTGATACCGTTTCCGGCTAACGAACCGGCTATGGCTTCGGCCATTTGCTCGGTATTGCCGTACATGGAGCCGTAGAGGACAACTGCGCCTTCTGCTCCTTCATAGCGGCTCAGGCGGTCGTATACGGAGATGGCTTCGCCGATGTGTTTCCGCCAGACGGGGCCGTGGGTAGAACAGATGGTCTCGACCTCCAGAGCAGACAGTTTCTGGAGCGCTTTCTGCACGGGGCCTCCGTATTTGCCCACTATATTGGAGTAGTAACGGATCATTTCTTCGCGGAAACGCTCTATGTTCATTTCGGCGTCGATTATTCCGCCGTCTAATGTGCCGTATGTGCCGAAGGCGTCGGCAGAGAAGAGTATTTTGTCTTCGGCGCTGTAAGTGAACATTACTTCCGGCCAATGCACCATCGGGGCCATATAGAATACGAGGCTGCGGCTGCCTATGGAGAGGGTTTGGCCTTCTTTTACTTCGAGCAGGCCGTCTGTTATGCCGTGGAAACCGGCGAGCATGCCGTGCGTTTTGCTGTTTCCTGCGATTTTCACGCCGGGATATTGCTGGCGGAGGAGGCGGATGCTGCCCGAATGGTCGGGCTCCATGTGGTTTACCACCAGGTAATCAAGCGTACGCCCGTTAAGCGCCGCGGCTATCTTCTTGAGGAAGATATCGGAATAGCATACGTCTACCGTGTCTATCAATACAGTTTGGCGGTCGGTTATGAGATAGGAGTTGTAGGATACGCCGCAGGGCAGGGGCCAGAGGTTTTCGAAAAGGGTCTTCTGGCGGTCGTTTACTCCTACGTAAAAAACATTGGTTGCTATTTCTTTTTGTTTATACATATCGTTTTTTTAACTTCGTTTGAGCGCCCGGCGGATAAAGTACAGGCCGGCCAGGACGAACGGGATGCTGAGTAATTGTCCCATATTTAATATCATATTGGCTTCGAAGGCTTCCTGGATGTTTTTCAGGAATTCGATGAAGAAGCGCGAACCGAAGATGCATATCATGAAGATACCGAAGATAAGGCCTTCTTTCTTCCAGGCTTCTTTTTTGAAGTAAAGCCACATACACAGGGTAAAGGTGAGGAGATAACATATAGCCTCGTATAGCTGGGTGGGGTGGCAGGGGGCCGTGAAAATGGGTTCGGCTCCCTGCCGCCAGGTGTTTATGTGTTCGGAGGGTATGAATCGGAAGCCCCAGGGCAGGTTGGTGGGGTGGCCGTAGATTTCATGGTTCGCCAGGTTGCCCAGGCGGATGAAGGCGGCTACCAGGCCGGTGGGGACTACCAGTTTGTCGAATGTCCACAGCATGCTCCGGTGCGTTACGCGCTTTGAGTAGAAATAGATGGCTATCACGATGCCCAGCGTACCGCCGTGGCTGGCTAGTCCGCCTTTCCATATCTGGAGGATTTCGAGCGGATGTGCCAGGTAATATTCCGGCGCATAGAAGAGGCAGTGTCCCAGGCGGGCGCCGATGACTGTACCTGCAATCGTGTACATCAGGAGAGACTCTATCCAAGCGGGATTGAGCTTTTCGTTTTTCCACATCCGCTCCACTATCTTGTAGCCGATAACGAAACCGGCGGCAAAGGCCAGTCCGTACCATCTTACTTCATGTGAACCGATGGTGAAGATGGCGGGGTCTGCTGTCCAGGTAATATAGCTTAGCATAGGGCGTCAGACGAGGCGTTTGATTAAGGCTTCCCTGTCTCCGTAGAGCAGGTCTATCACGGGGAGTTCAATCAGGGTGTAGGCGCCCGGTTGCTGCCTGAAGCTTGCGCGGGCTACGGCTATCAATACCTGGGCTGTGAGGGCGGGGTTATTGATTTTCATGTCGAAGGTTATGAGCTGGTTCTGGGTTTGCCCGGAGACGCCTTTGCGCACCAGGTTTACGCCGTGTCCCATATCAAGCAGGCTGTCTACGCTCTCTACCTGTATCACATGGGTATCGTCGTGCACAAAATAGTCGTCTGCCTTGATGGCGCGGGCTACCTGTTCAAAGTCGTATCCGTCTTTTACTTCGATGTATACCATCCGGCGGTGGATGCCTGTGCCGGTGGGGATGGTCATGCTAAGGGCGGCTTTTACGCCGTTGATGGCTTTTACGGCTACGGTATGTCCCATGCTCATCCCAGGCCCGAAGTTTGTATAGGTAATTCCTTTGGGGGTCATGGCTTCGAGCAGCGCGCGCACTACGGAATCGCTTCCCGGGTCCCATCCGGCTGAGATTACGGCTACGGCGTTGTGGGCTTTTGCCACAGCGTCCAGCGAGCGGCGGAGGTCTGCTATGCCTCCATGTATGTCAAAGCTGTCTACCGTATTAATCCCCAGGGCCAGTATTTCTTTGGCGTATGATTCTACACTGCGGGTGGGGGTGGCCAGTACGGCTACGTCTACCTTGTCGAGTTGCGTGATGCTGTCTGTTACCTTATACGGTTTTAATTCGGGGGGTATATTGCTTGGGTCCCTGCGTATTATTCCTGCTACTTCAAAGTCGGGCGACGCCTGTATCGCTTCGAGCACGTATCTCCCGATATTGCCATATCCTACGATGGCTACTCTGTTTTTTTTCATGATTTATCTGTTGTTTCTTTAATTAAGCAGCTACAAAGGTAAACAATTCCCGGCATACGCATAACTTTTAATTTTATTTTCCAGTTCAAGCAGGCTTTTGGCATTCTTCATATCCCTGTTCAGTTCAATCGCTTTTTGTATCGCGTTGAGCGCTTGTGCGTAGTTTCCTGTATCATACAGCGCTTCGGCAAGATACCTTGGGGGCTGCCACGCTTCGGGATACAGGTATGCGTTTATTTTGAATACATTGATTGCGGCCTCCAGTCCTTTGCTGCCGCTTTTGGACAATACATATCCGTAATTGTTCAATTCGCCCACCGACTGTGTGAGGTGTTTTATTCGTCTGGCCAAGCCCCTGTGCGATATATTGTTGTCGTTCAGTATTCCTTCGTCAAGCCATTGGGAAAGATGCAGATATGATTCGTAGCCAGGCGTATATGTATCGTTGAGGATGGCCAGTAAATCCCGTTCGGGCGATACTGCGGGTATTTCTACAATCCGGTTTACTTCCCTGTCTTTTTTCGATATGATAAAGGTAGGTACCCGGTAGATATGCCTGCCCCTTTCTTCGTGGGTGGGGGATTGCTTGTAAACAGAATCTTCCGCACTTACGGCAATGACTGTTATGGCTTGTTGCGGAAAACCGGCGTCGTCGAGCGCTTTGACAAAACGCGGAACTTCGCGACGGCTGTCTCCACACCACGTACCCAGAAAAACAGTAACGGAGTAATCTTTCCAGTTGAAATTCTTCAGTTGATTGATTATTTCCGGATTAGGCTCGTAATCGGCATAGTTTTTCGTATACCATTCCGAATAAGGTTCTTTCTGGAAATCATCGAGGGAACATTTGCCCACTAATTGCGGCTCCTGATTTTGTGCCGGCAGCAAGACCGGCAGTAAGCATGCAGCTATTAAATACATTCGTATATTCATTTCAGTTGTCTTTTATTTGTTTTTCAATAATAATATATGCAGGGACTTGATAACCATTCCACATATTTCTGTGTATGCGATTTTTTTCTTTAAGACTTATTTGTCTAAGTGTATAATCGAATATATATAATTGTGGTACTGTAGCCCTTCCATCTTGGAAATAACGGAAATATACAGCATCTGCCCCAAATTTGTTCTTAGCTGTTTCCAAAGCAAAGAGAATATCGGGGGCAGATATGACTTGTGGAAGATTTTCATAGTTTTGAGTCAACAAAACTCCACTATCTCCTTTTTCTGATATAAAAGAGAAGTTAAGCTCTTGAATTTTATTTTCAAATAGAGTTGCTGACATACAACTATTTCCAATACAAAGCTATTAATTTATAATTCGGGGATAAAGATGGTCATTTTTTTGGATTCTTTTAGAGATTACTTCTTCTCGAAAACCGAGTCGAAGGCGTGGGCCGAGGGCTGGAAGTCGATGCGTTTGGTGAAGGCGCACGACTCGCGGGCGCCGTGTTCGCGGTCCATTGCGCTGTCTTCCCATTCGATGGAGAGAGGGCCTTGGTAGCCAATGTGGTTGAGCGCGCGGATGATTTCTTCAAAGTTTATTTTGCCTCGCCCCAGGCTGCGGAAGTTCCAGTAGCGGCGGGGGTCGCCAAAGGCCGCGTAGCCGCCGAATACGCCGGCTGGTTTGGAAGTGTCGCTCCAGTACACGTCTTTCATGTGTACGTGGAAGATGCGGCTGGCAAATTCGTAGATGAAGCCCACGTAGTCTACGCCCTGGTAGCCAAAGTGGCTGGGGTCGTAATTGAACCCGAAGGCCGGGTGGTTGCCCAGCGCCTCTAATGCGCGGCTGGCGGTTACGGTGTCGAAGGCTATTTCGGTGGGGTGTACTTCGAGGGCATAGCGTATGCCCAGCTTCTGGTATTCGTCCAGGATAGGGGTGAAGCGGCGGGCGAAGTCTTGATAGCCTTCTTCAATCATGCCGGACGGAACGGGGGGGAAGGAGTAGAGGTATTGCCAGATGGAGCTTCCGGTGAAACCTACTACCGTGTTTACGCCCAGCGCTTTGGCGGCATGGGCGGTGCGGATGAGTTCTTCCGAGGCCCGGCGGCGGACGCCTTCAGGATTGCCGTCGCCCCAGATATGCGGGGGGAGGATGGCTTTGTGACGGCTGTCGATGTTGTCGCATACGGCCTGGCCTACCAGGTGGGTAGATATGGTGCGGAGCTGCAGGCCGTATTTGTTCAGCAGGTCTTTGATACCTTGATAGTAGGCCGGGTCTGTCTGGCGCACGTCCAAGTGGTTGGGGAGGCCGATTTCAAGGCCGTCATAGCCAAAGGCTTTTGCTTTCTCACAAACGGTTTCGAGTGATAAATCTCCCCATTGCAGGGAGTAGAGGGTTACGAGTCGTGCCATGTTTTTTTTAATTTAATTGTTTAACAAAGATTCCAAAGGTAAAACAATTCCTGCAACATTAGCTCAACTGAGGGCTTATTTTTTTTGCCCGGCGGCCGGAATGGTGAAAAAGGCTGTGGAACGGTTCGGGCGGCCTGCACAGTCGGGGCGTCCGGTGACTATCGCCGTTATCACGACGCCGTGGATGCTTTCCCCTGCTGGAGAGAAGGCTCCGGCGTTCAACCTGGCCCAATTCTTTTTATTGATAAAGCTGGTTAGGGCAGGCAAGCTCTGCGATATCCGTGGCAACTAAGCTGTATTCCTGCAATACAACGGTTTCCATCAAGTGACGGTCTATCTTTATCAGCAGGGCCATGCCTACCGTTATGCGGTCGCCGGCCTTAAACGCCCTCGACAGATAAAGCAGGCCGCTCACCTGCCCCTGCGCGTCGATTACAAATTCGCTCCATCCTCCATATTTCCCCTGGCAGACAATACGCGCCCCGTAAACGTATCGTCTGTCAATGCGTTATAGAGCATGCAAACCGGCAGCTTAGGGCAGTCTTTTATCATATCCTGCTTGATAAAATTGGCCAAAGCTGTGTTTGCTTTATAAAAATGATTATATTTACTCCCGTGCTTTAGCGGATCGAAGCCGGTATCAATGATGAGCTTCAGGGATTTTGCCAGTTTTGTCATTTGCCTGAAGCTACTGCGGCAGACTCTTTGTTTAGGCGTGTTACTGTTAATGCTGGTGATTTTCCTGGATACGATAATCTGTCCGTTAACACTGCGAAGGGTAATATTCCCTATCGAACCGTGCGCTTGTATGAATGCGCTTGTATGAAGAATAGCCATAAGCGTTTGGTTTTTAAGCGCCTGCCTTTACAAAGCAAGCATAGTTAAACGTAATTTTTCGCAAGATAGCACGAATAAACAAGATAAGCAACACGGAGCCACATAGTAACCACATAGTAGGCAGACGCTAAGTGTAAGCAAGCCTGCCGCCTGTTGTTAGCAAAATGACGCTTACCTGTATCCTGCCTATACCTTAGGCATACCTTACCCTGAGCCTGTCTTGCGCCTGGAAGCGCCCTGTAACCGCATTGGCAAAATGCTATCCCGTAAGGCGCTTTAAGTAACATATTGCTTATTGTTAAAAAAGCGTGAAGTTTGGAATATTAGGCTTAATTAACAGATGCCGCGGCCCGTCTGCATTACAGGATACGTCTATACGGCTGCGCATCGCGTTTAATTCGCCCGCCCCTGATTGGGGAACAATAAATTATTATTATTTTTGCGGTGAATTTTTAATTAAGGTATTATGTCTACGGTAAAAAGAATTGGTATATTAACCTCCGGGGGAGATGCTCCGGGGATGAACGCAGCTATTCGCGCAGTAACCCGGGGCGCTATCTCTAACGGGATGAGTGTAAAGGGAATATACAGAGGTTATAAGGGGCTGATAACCGGCGAAATTGAAGATTTCAGGACGCAGCATGTGAGTAATATCATCCAGCGGGGCGGTACAGTGCTGAAGACGGCGCGCTGCGATGAGTTCAAAACCCCTGAAGGGAGGCGGCAGGCATACGACCGTTTGGTAGAACAGGGCATTGACGCCCTCGTAGTTATCGGCGGCGACGGTACGCTGACGGGCGCGCGGATTTTTGCCCAGGAATTTAATTACCCGGTAGTAGGGCTTCCCGGTACGATTGATAATGACTTGTTTGGAACTGACGTTACGATTGGTTACGACACGGCGCTCAATACGATTCTGGAATGTGTAGACAAGATACGGGATACGGCCTCTTCGCACGACCGCCTGTTCTTTATTGAGGTGATGGGGCGCGACGCCGGTTTCCTGGCCCTGAACGGGGCAATTGCTTCGGGCGCCGAGGCGGCTATTATCCCGGAGATTTCGATGGAGACCGACCAGCTGGCCGAGATGATAGACAAGGGGCTGCGCAAGACGAAGAACAGCAGCATCGTGCTTGTAGCCGAAAGCGAGATAACAGGCGGGGCGATGGGCGTGGCCGAGCGCGTAAAGAAAGAGTATCCGCAGTTCGACGTGCGGGTAAGTATCCTGGGGCATTTGCAGCGGGGAGGAGCCCCTTCGGCCCAAGACCGTATACTGGCTACCCGTATGGGTATTGCGGCGATTGAGGCGCTCCTCGACGACCAGCGTAACGTGATGACCGGCATCCAGAACGAAGAGATTGTGTACGTACCCTTTGCCAAGGCGATTAAGAACGACAAGCCCATTAACCGGGAGCTATTGAAGGTACTCCGTATATCGTCTATCTAAGCCGGATGAAGGGGCGGGTATCATTGCTTTACCTCCTGCTGGCCCTGGTGCTTATGGCGTTGTTCGCAGGAGGACTGGGCTATGGCGCCGTTTCCATCCCGCTGCGGAGCGTGCTGGATATTTTGCTGGGCGGCGAACCGGAGCGTGCCTCATGGCGGTATATTGTACTGCAGTCAAGGCTTCCACAGACGTTTACGGCGATGTTCGCAGGAGCGTCGCTGGCGGTGAGCGGGTTGTTGTTGCAGACGCTTTTCCGCAATCCCCTGGCGGGCCCCTCGATACTGGGTATCAGCGACGGAGCTAACCTGGGGGTGGCCGTGGTGATGCTCTGCTGGGGAAGTTCGCTGGGGCGGCTGGCAGACTTGCCGGTAAGCGGTTACCCGGCTATTATCCTGGCGGCTTTTGCAGGAGCGTGCGCCGTATTAGGCGTAATCCTTTATTTCTCTTCGCGAGTGGGCAATAATGTAATGTTGCTGATTATCGGTCTGATGATTGGCTATTTAGCCTCGTCGGTTATTTCTATCCTCAATTTTTATGCCTCTGCCGACAAGGTGCATGCGTATGTGATGTGGGGGCTGGGTAACTTTTCAGGCGTATCGCTGGGGCAGCTTCCGTTCTTTATGCTCTGTTCGGCAGGCGGACTGTTTGCCGCCGTTTTGCTTATCAAACCGCTGAACGCCCTTTTGCTGGGCGAATCGTATGCGGCCAATCTGGGCGTGCGGATAAGGCGTACGCGCATGGCAATCTTGCTTTGCACCGGGGCGCTTACGGCTGTTACCACGGCTTTTTGCGGGCCAGTGTCTTTTATCGGGCTTGCCGTTCCGCATATCGCCCGCTTGCTGCTGGGCTCGTCTAACCATAAAGTATTGCTGCCGGCTACGCTGCTTGCCGGTTCGTGTGTGGCGCTTTTGTGCAATATGCTGATGGTAGCGCCGGGGATGAATACGGTGTTGCCGCTCAATGCCGTTACGCCGCTGATAGGGGCGCCCGTTATTATTTACGTGATTATGAACAGAAAGAACATCCAATATTTCAATTAACAGGCATGATGGAACGAAGGCCGGCCATAGAGGCTGCCAGGCTGTGCATTGGGTATGCGCCGGGTAAGAGGAAGAAGACAGTGGTGCATCCCGGCCTGGAACTGAGGCTGTATGCCGGCGAGGTAACTTGTTTGCTGGGACTGAACGGCGCTGGCAAGTCTACCTTGCTGCGGACGCTTGGCGGTTTCCAGAAGGCGTTGGGGGGCGAGGTGTTTCTCCTCGGCAAGCCTTTGAGCGCGTTTTCGCCGGCGGAGCTCTCGCTCGCCACGGGCGTTGTGCTGACCGAAAAGGCCCATGCAGGAGGGATAACCGTATACGAACTTGTGTCGCTGGGCCGCCATCCTTACACCGGCTTTTTCGGATTGCTGAAAAGGCGCGACAGAGAGATTATAGAGCAGTCGATCGAGGCTGCCGGTATCGCCCACAAGGCCTCCTGCTACGTAGCCGAACTCAGCGACGGAGAACGTCAGAAGACCATGATAGCCAAAGCGCTGGCCCAGCAGTGTCCCATCATATTGCTCGACGAGCCAACGGCCTTCCTCGACGTTACAAGCCGCATCGAAACAATGGCCTTGCTGCGCAAACTGGCGCGGGAGCAGCGGAAGGCCATTCTTCTGTCTACGCATGATATAGACCTGGCCATACAGATGGGCGACCGCCTCTGGCTGCTGGGGAAAGGACGCCCCATGGCCTGTGGTGCGCCGGAAGACCTTATACTGGACGGACAGTTTGAGGATTTCTTCCGTAAGGAGGGGATATTGTTCGACCCTTCCACCGGGAAGCTTACGGCAACCGCTTCCTGTAAGCCCATTGGCGTGACGGGTGATTTTATTACTTCCTACTGGGCGGGGAATGCCCTTGTGAGGAACGGTTGGCGCCCTTCCCCCCCGGATAACAGATATGTGAATGTGAACTGCCGGGGTAGGGGGCAAATCGTTGTCACCCTGCCGGATAAGACGTCGCTGTGCGTAAACAGCATAGAGGATTTGGTAGCTACAATTGAAACGCTCAACACAAATGACAACAAACGGTATCACCTATAAGCTGGAACACGAGAAGGTAGGCCGCCTCTTGCTGAATTACGCAATCCCGGCGGTAACCGGCACAATGGTCAATTCGCTCTACAATATTGTAGACCGGATGTTTATCGGACATGGCGTAGGGGCGCTGGCTATTTCGGGTCTCACACTCACATTCCCCATCCAGCTCTTCCTCCAGGCATTCGGTATGCTGGTGGGCACGGGGGCCGCCACGCATGTGTCTATCTCTTTAGGAAGGCGGGATACCGGCAGGGCCGAGCATATCCTGGGTAATGCGCTGACTATGACGTTTATCATTACAGGCGTCACGGTGGTGCTCAGTTTGTTTTTCTTAGACGGGTTGCTGCTCTGGTTTGGCGGAAGCGAGGCTACAATCCCTTACGCCAGGGAATACCTTTATATTATTATCCCTACAACGATACTTCCCGCCCTGAGCTTTAGTTTCAATGGCGTTATGCGCGCCTCGGGATATCCCCGCAAAGCAATGGCTACGATGCTTATCGGAGCCTTCTTGAATGTTGTATTAGACCCCGTTTTCATCTTCGCCCTCGATATGGGTATCAAAGGGGCGGCCTATGCTACCGTTATCTCGATGACGGCCAGTACGGCCTTCGTAATGCATCACTTCGCAAGCAGGAAGAGCCTGATACGCTTCCGCCGGAAATACCTGAAACCAGACAGGCATATTGTATGGACAATCGTAACGATTGGCATATCCCCCTTTGCCATGCAACTGGCCGGGAGCCTGGTAAACGTGGTGATGAACCATTCGCTCCAGGCATACGGGGGAGACCTGGCGCTGGGCGCAAACGGTATCATCTCAAGCGTGGCCATGCTGCTGGTGATGCTCATTATCGGGATAGCCCAGGGGATGCAGCCGATTGTGGGATTCAACTATGGCGCCGGGCATCATCACCGGGTGATGGAAACGCTCCGCCTGGTCATTATCACGGCAACAGGTATCATGGGGCTGGGCTGGGCCTGCTGCTGCCTTTTCCCTGAAATTATCGTACGGGGATTCACCCCCGATGCCGAACTCTCCGCCATATCGGCCAACGGGCTCAGGCTTAGCTTGTCACTGTTTATTGTGGTTGGTTCGCAAATCACAATCAGCCAATTCTTCCAAAGTATCGGCCTTGCCTGGAAAGCCATCTTCCTGAGCCTTACCCGGCAGTTCCTCTACCTCATCCCCGCTATATGGTTCCTCCCCCCCTTCCTGGGGTTAGACGGCGTATGGTACGCGGCCCCTATCTCCGACGGACTGGCCGCCCTGACAGCTTGGGTATTCTTATGGCAATATGTCAGGCGGATGAAATAGAGGTGGGTCGGGTTTGTAATATACGTTCAATTTCGTACCTTCGCCGCAGTAGAATATACTGATAAGATAGAAACAAGCGAAATGACACGGGAATTACAACAGAAAATAGAAGACCTCATCGCCCGCTACCGGCAAGACGGCGATGAAGCAGTAATTAACCATTTAAAAAAATTGCTTTATGAAGACGAACGGTTTGCCGCGAACGACGCCATACCGGTAGCCGAACTCGTTGGCGAAAACCTGCGCCGGCTTAAAACGGACGCTCCCCGGGGCGACGTGTTCAACTCCGGATTCCAGCAGTTAGACAGCGTCATGGGAGGTTTCCTTCCCGGCGAATTTATCGTAGTAGGCGGACGCCCGGCCATGGGGAAAACGACTTTCCTGGTAGACCTGTCGCTGAATATCTCAAAAACTGTCCCGCTGCTTTTTGTTTCGCTCGATTTCCCGGGCGAGCAGCTTGCAAACCGTTTTATCGCATCACTCTCCGAAGTCCCTATCCGCCGGATACAGCAAGGAACCATGAGCGAAGCGGAATGGGAACGCATTGACGCAGTGGAAAAAGCCTTTGCCGGCCGCCGGCTGTTTGTGCTTGATAACCGGAATAATGCCATCTCTGCCATAAAGGCGCATTGCGAAAAACAAATCAGCGAAAATGGCGTAAAGGTAATTGTAGTTGATTACCTGCAATTGATAAGTTCCAGCCGGCGCTGGAGGCAGCGTGTAGACGAAGTGAGCTTAGTGAGCCGCGAACTGAAGAACATGGCCCGGGAACATAACGTATGCGTTATCGCTTCGAGCTCGCTGAACAGAGGCCCCGAATACAGGATCGGAATAGAAGGCAAACACCCGCAACTGGCCGATCTGCGCGAAAGTGGCGCCATTGAACAAGACGCCGACAAGGTGATCATGGTGCATCGCCCCGAATATTACAGAATCTCCGAAGACGAAAAAGGAAATAGCCTCATCGGCATTGCGGAATTTATTGTGGCAAAAAATCGCAACGGAGCCACAGGCGACGTCCGCTTGCTGTTTGAAGCCGGAATACCTGCGTTTAAAAACCTCGCCGGTGTGAAAGAAGATTTTGCCTTTTCGCCGGAGCGATTGAAAGAGTTAGACGGCAAACTGCCATTTTAAGGATATAATGAGCTGTTGTTTCAAACATTATGATGTCAGACGCAATTTTACAGACATAGCGGTTGTGCTCCTGCAACCCGTGAAGACGTGGAGATTAGCTTTATGCTCCGCTCCGCTCCTCATAAAGCGAGAAAATCAAAGATAATTAACAACAGCTCATTTTTTACTTATGCAGCAAAATCACGGCATATTACCTTTCCCCCACAAACAGAATACCCCCCTGCGAAGGTACGAACGCAACGCTTTGCACCTTCTCTCGCTCAAAACTCCAATGAACCTTTGCCGCTTCCTCGCTATGCCCATTTACCGGATAGAGAAAATAATCAACTCCCCGGAATATAAACATCATATTATCAAAAAGAAGCGAGGCGGCGGGCGGCATATTTCCGAACCTCTGGGGCAATTGAAGAAAATCCAGAAAAGGCTGAACTATTTCTTACAGGCCTATTATCTATGTATAAAGCCCGAAGAAGTGCACGGCTTTGTGATAAACCCGCTACCCTCCGGCAAGACGCATTGTAACATTGTGACAAATGCCGGGGTTCATACCGGAAGGAAACATCTTTTGAACATCGACCTGAAAGATTTTTTCCCGGCTATCCCGGCCCGGCGGATAAAGGAGCTTTTCACTTCGCCCGTCTTTAATTTCAGCGAACAGATGGCAATCGCCTTCACGCTCCTCGTTACCTGCGAAGCCAAACTGCCGGCAGGCGCGCCCACTTCGCCCGTTTTGTCAAACTTTGTTTGCCTGGGATTAGACGCCGCTCTACGTCTTTTCTGCCGTGAACACCATTTGCGCTTCACCCGCTATGCCGATGATTTGACCTTTTCGTCTGACGAATTTATTTCAGAAGGCACGATATTGGAGATTAAGGAACTAATCCGCCGGAACGGTTTTGAAACCAACGAGAAGAAAGTACGCCTCGAATCTTCGCACCACAAACAAACCGTTACAGGAATAACCGTAAATGAGAAAGTAAATGTAGACCGGAAACGGCTGAAAAAGATACGTGCCATGCTCCACGATTCAACAAAAAACGGCATTGAAGCAGCCGCGCAACGACATTTCAACCTGACAAATCCACCAGGCGAAGGAGAGCAACTGCGTTTCATTCACCGTCTTAACGGCTATATCAATTTCGTAGGGCAGGTACGGGGGAAAAACGACCCCCTTTACCGGAGAATGGACTGCGAACTCCAACAAATAAAACAAACCATGCAGGAACTTGCCGGCAACCTCCCGCAAAGGCCGGAATAACAGGCGCAAGGCTACAAATACTTCCGCCAATAGTAATGGTTCGGTTCCACTTCGCCAAAGCCTTCGCTACGATAAAGTTTTTGGGCATTGACATTATCCTCGCGCACCTCGAGGGTAATCCGGCTGCATCCCCGTTTGCCGGCTTCCGCAGTAATTGCCTGCATCAGTTTCCGCCCAATCCCTTTCCCGCGGTATCCTTCCAGTACAATAACGTCGTGAATGTTAATCATCGGACGGACCGTGAAGGTTGCAAAATTCTCAAAAGCAACCAGCAAACCAGCAAAAACACCCTCCGTTTCCGCAAGGATAACAATTGATTCCTGATGCTTTTCCAAGCCTTCCAGCAAAAGGATTTGTTCGTTTTCATCCAAAGGATTCCCCCCGCCCATTTCGTCGTTAACGTAAGCGTTCATTAAAGTTACAACGGCTTTTCTATGAGCCGTATTTCTGTAATCGCAAGCCACTAATTGTATGTCCATATTTTTCCGCAATTAAGGCGTAAAAATACAACTAATTATGGTTGATCCCTGCGATTACGAACCCATTCTTTTCCCGAAGTTGGTATTTTTCATATAGATAGTGCGTTTTAAGTTTCAGGTTATTTTCCGGTTTTGATTATCTTTGCGCCTTTAACTAAAAGAAAATCACGCCCCGGCAAATACTAACAAGCGATTATATGAATAAAATTGTAAGCAAAGAGTATTTCTCTGCAAATGTAGTAAAACTGGAAGTGGAGGCGCCCTTAATAGCCCGCTCGCGTAAAGCCGGCCACTTCGTTATTGTGAAAATAGGGAAAAATGGCGAACGTATCCCTTTAACCATTGCAGGCGCTGATTTGGAAAAAGGAACTATCACGCTGGTAATCCAGGCAGTGGGCGGCTCGTCGAGAAAAATATGCGCACTGAACGTTGGCGACGAAATTACCGACCTGGCAGGCCCGTTGGGACAGGCTACGCATATAGGGAAACCCGGAACGGTTGTCTGTGCCGGCGGCGGCGTAGGCGTAGCCCCGCTAATGCCCATCGTAGAAGCCTTCCACAAAGCGGGCAACCGCGTAATTGTCGTATTGGCGGCCCGGACAAAAGAATTGGTCATCCTTGAAGAACAAATGCGTGTAAACTCCGATGAAGTAATCATCATGACAGACGATGGCTCTTTGGGCGCAAAAGGACTGGTAACAGATGGCGTAGAAAGCATTATCAAACGGGAGAAAGTAGATTTATGCGTTACGATAGGCCCGGCCATAATGATGAAGTTTGTTTCTGCATTGACAAAAAAATATAACATCCCTACCGTAGCATCTCTCAATACGATTATGGTAGACGGTACAGGCATGTGTGGTGCCTGCCGTGTCACGGTGGGAGGCAAAACGAAATTCGTATGCGTAGACGGCCCTGAATTTGACGCTCACCAGGTAGACTTCGACGAAATGCTGGTGCGCCTCGGCGCTTACAAAGATATAGAAAAGAAATAAAGAGGAAATATCATGACAATCGAACAACTAACTATTCGCCGCATGGAACCCTGGCGCGAAGAATTACGGAAAAGCATAAAGGCTAAAGACCGTTCAAGTATCGAACGGGTACACATGAATGAACTCGATGCGGAATACCGTAGCCACTGTAATGAAGAAGTAAACAAGGGATTAACTCCTCAGCAGGCAAAAAAAGAGGCGCAACGCTGCTTAGACTGCACCAAACCGGCATGTATGGAGGGATGTCCGGTAAACGTCAATATCCCGACATTTATAAAACACATTGAAGCAGGCGAATTTCTGGGAGCAGCGAAAGTATTAAAAGAGACAAGCGCTCTCCCGGCTGTTTGTGGGCGCGTATGCCCGCAGGAAAAACAATGCGAAGCGCAATGTATACACCTCAAGATGGGGAAAGAACCCGTTGCTATCGGCTATCTGGAACGTTTTGCCGCCGATTATGAACGGGAAAGCGGACATATCTCCATTCCCGGAACGGCTCAGCCGAACGGCATCAAAATCGCGGTTGTAGGTTCAGGGCCTGCCGGATTATCTTTTGCCGGAGACATGGCAAAATCAGGTTACGACATCACAGTATTTGAAGCATTGCACGAAATAGGGGGCGTACTTAAATATGGTATTCCCGAATTTCGCCTCCCAAACGAAATAGTAGATGTTGAAATCGGCATCTTACGGAAAATGGGCGTGAAGTTCGTAACCAATTGCATCGTTGGCAAAACAATCACGTATGAAGATTTACATAACGATGGCTTCAAGGGTATCTTTGTTGCCAGTGGCGCCGGGCTGCCTAACTTTATGAATATACCGGGAGAGAACCTGGTTGGCGTAATGTCGTCTAACGAATACCTTACACGTGTAAACCTGATGAATGCCGCCCGTCCAGAAAGCGATACGCCGGTCTTGATCGGTAAAAAAGTAGCCGTTATCGGAGGAGGCAACACAGCGATGGATTCTGTACGGACGGCACGCCGCCTGGGAGCGGAACGTTCTATCATCGTCTATCGCCGCAGTGAAGAAGAAATGCCGGCCCGTATTGAAGAAGTGAAACATGCCAAAGAAGAAGGTATTGAATTTCTTACGCTTCACAACCCGATTGAATATACCGGCAATGAACAGGGACGCGTTAAACAGATGCGTTTACAAAAAATGGCCCTGGGGGAGCCAGACGCTTCGGGGCGCCGCCGTCCTGTAGCTATTGAAGGAGCTATTGAAACAATTGATGTAGACGAGGTAATCGTTAGTATAGGCGTATCGCCCAATCCGCTTATCCCAAGTACTTTCCCAAGATTGGAAGTAAGCAAATGGGGCACTATTATCGTAAATGAATCTACTATGCAATCAGCATTAAGCGATGTATATGCCGGCGGAGACATCGTTCGCGGAGGCGCTACCGTAATCCTCGCGATGGGCGATGGGCGAAGAGCCGCTGCCGCCATGCATGAGCGCCTAATGATTATTAACCATCCGTAACGTTCTTTGTATACTAACAGCCTGCTTCAGCCCGTTTTATTAATAAATCCAATAATTGACATCCGGGATGGTAAATAAGTACAATTGTGTTTTAAACTCCGGTTTTTTTGTCTATATTTGATAACTGATAAAACTTAACTGAAGCAGTATGAGAATTGCATTGTTATTGAGAAGTAAGAAACAGCCGAAGAATGAAATTGGACAGGCTGTTGTGTTTGATGTTGAGAAAGACAAGGTCGTAGGCGTTGAAAACGAAACACTGCAATCGAAGGATGTAAAAACATTAACATCTTGGGCGCAGGCTAAAAGGATAAAGGAGATTTACTCTCCTTTTATAGATGAACAGCTTCGTTTCATTTGTAAGGCCCTTGGCATAGAGGTAAGGGGATACGATGAACTGTCGGACGACAGGTTGTTCCAAACGTTTATTTTGTAATCATAAAAAAACAATTAATTCAAAGCCGGTTATCAAGGGTAAAACGCCTGCGGTAACCGGTTCCCCGTTTTTATTGACATCCATGACAACCAACGCACTGAGCCAATTCGCCCCTGAAACGTTTCCCCACCAAATGATGAAGGCGTTCTTTTAATCCGTCCAAACGCACATTTTCTACTATATCAGCCGTAAAGGCTACACTTAGCATCATGTGAGCCTCTTCTTTAGGGATACCACGGCTTTGGAGATAAAACAAGGCGTTTTCGTCTAACCGGCCTGTTGTCATACCATGCGAACACTTTACATCATCTGCATAAATTTCGAGTTGAGGCTTGCCATACATACGGGCTTCACGGGTAATCAGCAGATTGCGGTTGGTTTGATAAGCAACCGTCTTTTGTGCGCCTTCTTTCACTAAAATACGCCCGCTGAAAGCGCCAACTGAGCGGTCGTTCAATACATTCTTAACTAATTCGTTGCAGGTGCAATTCGGTGCGGCATGCGTAATATGGCTATAAATGTCAACTTGTTGTTCCGCATCAAGGATAGACATGCCACAAAGTGTAGCCTCGGCATATTCGCCGTTTAATTCGATATAATAGTTATTACGGGTCAGGCCATTATTTAACGTTATCCCATTCACCAACACATTACTGGACGCTTCCTGCTTAACATGAAAAGAAGCAAAACGAGTGGTAGACCGGTTACTTTCTTCCAGGTCATACAAATCAAAACAGGCATTCTCTCCTGCAAAGATTTCAAATACTTCCGTAGCCAGGAACTTTACATCATCTATACTATGGTCGCATACTAATAATTTGGCTTGCGAATGAGGTTCCATGATTACCAATATCCGGCGGTTTGCCATCGTGTCTACATCGCTACGGAAGATGTTGACTAATTGTACCGGTTTTTCTACCACCACTCCTTCCGGCACATAAATAACGAATCCGTCCTGCGCCAGCATCGTATTCAGCGCGATTATTCCATCCTTTCCGCCAGACGCAGCTTTTCCATAATAACGTTCTGCAATAGCCGGATTTTGTTCGGAGAAAGCCTTCAATCCTCCGGCATATACTCCTTCAGGCAACGTTACGTCAGGCTTTACTTTATCACAAAAAGAATCATTCACAATGAAATAAAGCGCCGTGTTCAGATTAGGCACATCGCAACGAAATACATCATACGGGTTCACCGGCACATCAATTCTGTTAAGGTTAATGCCGTAATCAGGGGCAAAAGCTTGCGCAACATCCGTATACTTATAGTCTTCGTGTTTTATCGAAGGGAAACCTAAGCGTTCAAAGTCTGCAAAAGCGCTTGCCCGGTACTTATTTAATACTTCCGACGAATGGTTTCGTATCAGGGTTTCGTATTGCGTAAATAAATCAATATATTGCTGTTCTGCTTTCATAGGTATTCATCCGCTTCGGTTTTTAACCAGTCATAGCCTTTCTTTTCTAATTCCAACGCCAAGTCGGGGCCTCCCGTTTTAATGATACGCCCTTTATACAGTACATGTACAACATCCGGTTTGATATAATCCAGCAATCGTTGATAATGGGTGATAACAATTGTTGTATTTTCAGGTGTTCGTAAGGTGTTTACTCCGTTAGCCACAATGCGTAGAGCGTCTATATCCAAACCGCTGTCCGTTTCGTCGAGAATAGCCAGCTTCGGCTCCAGCATAGCCATCTGGAAAATCTCATTCCGTTTCTTTTCCCCTCCCGAAAAGCCCTCATTTACGCTACGTCCGGTAAGCTTGCTATCCATATCTACGATTGCCCGCTTCTCCCGCATCAGCTTTAGAAAGTCTGTAGCCGAAACCGGTTCGAGATTGTTATATTTGCGGTGTTCATTCACTGCCGCACGCATAAAGTTTACCATACTTACGCCCGGTATCTCTACCGGATACTGGAAACTAAGGAATATCCCTTCCCTGCTTCTGTCTTCCGGGGAAAGTTCGAGTAAGTTTTTCCCTTCATAAAAGACGGTTCCTTCCGTAACTTCAAAATCAGGATGGCCCGTCAACACGCTGCTTAGCGTACTTTTACCGGAACCATTCGGCCCCATAATGGCATGAATTTCCCCTTTGTTTATAGAGAGATTGATTCCTTTTAATATTTCTTTGCCGTTTATGGCGGCATGTAAGTTTTTTATTTCCAACAACATCTTATTAGCTCTTCATGTTAATTATCCTATTTATCCTACACTCCCTTCCAATGAAATAGACAATAGCTTCTGAGCTTCCACGGCAAACTCCATCGGTAATTTGTTCATTACTTCTTTCGCGTAGCCATTCACAATTAATCCTATTGCTTCTTCGGTGGGTATTCCCCGCTGATTACAATAAAACAATTGTTCTTCACTAATTTTACTGGTGGTAGCTTCGTGTTCTATAATGGCCGTTTCATTCTGTATATCCGCATAAGGAAACGTATGTGCGCCACAAGTAGAACTGAGCAATAAACTATCGCACTGGCTATGATTCCGCGCCCCTTCCGCACGGGGAGACACTTTTACCAGACCCCGGTAACTGTTTTGGCTAAATCCGGAAGAAATACCTTTCGACACAATCCGGCTTCTGGTATTTTTCCCAAGATGAATCATTTTGGTTCCGGTGTCCGCCTGTTGATGATTATTTGTTACGGCAACCGAATAAAACTCTCCTGTCGAATCATCTCCGGCAAGAATACAACTGGGGTATTTCCAGGTGATGGCAGAGCCTGTTTCAACCTGTGTCCAGGAAATTTTACTTCCCTGTCCTTTACAAAGGCCTCGTTTGGTGACAAAATTATAGATACCTCCTTTCCCTTCCTTATCGCCCGGATACCAATTTTGTACGGTGGAATATTTCACTTCGGCCTGTTCTTTAGCGATAATTTCGACGATGGCCGCATGAAGTTGGTTTTCGTCGCGCATGGGAGCCGTACATCCTTCCAGGTAACTGACGTATGATTCATCATCCGCAACAATAAGCGTTCGTTCGAATTGCCCGGTGTTCTTTGCATTTATACGGAAATAAGTACTTAATTCCATAGGACAACGCACCCCTTTGGGTATATAAACAAAGGAACCATCCGAAAAAACAGCCGAGTTTAGCGCCGCGAAGAAGTTGTCGCGGTAGCTAACCACGCTTCCCATATATTTCCGAACCAAATCAGGATGATGTTGCACAGCCTCGCTAAAGGAAGAAAAGATGATACCTTTCTCGGCCAGCACATCTTTGAAAGTCGTCTTTACGGATACGCTATCCATCACGGCATCCACAGCCATGCCTACCAAATGCTTTTGCTCCTGTAGCGGGATACCTAACTTGTCAAATGTTTTAAGTAACTCCGTATCTACTTCGTCCAAGTTTTTCGGGCCTTCTTTTTTCTTAGGCGCCGCATAATAAATGATATCCTGGTAATTAATCGGCGGAATCGTTAAATGCGGCCAGTCAGGCATATCCATTGTCAGCCAATGGCGGTATGCCTTTAACCTGAATTCCAATAACCACTCAGGTTCATTTTTTTTAGCAGATATGATACGGACAATCTCTTCGTCTAATCCTCTATGTATTGTTTCCGTATCAATATTGGTAACAAATCCGTATTTATAATCGCTACTTGTTACTTCATCAATAATTTTATTTGAATCTTGCATAATGACGTTGCTATAAAAACATTTATTCCTCTATGAAAAACAAACCGGAGGGATAAATAGTTGGAATAATCTGCTTAACAGGATCGTAAAAGCGCGACTCCACTTTCGTTTCCAGAGGAATCAGCTCCGAATCCCTGTCTGCAAACTCAATCAAATTCAGGAACAGGCTGATGAAAATAATCATTAGCAGTAAGCCGAATAGTCCGCCGGCCAGATGGTTTAGCACACTTAAAGGCGTAACGCCAATTATCTTATGTATAACTGATCCTGCCAATAATACGATTCCCATAAGTAAAAGAAATCCTAAGATATGGCTAAGGATCATAACGTCCTGTTCGAACCATCCCAAAGAGAGGATATATCCTTTTAGCGCGGCAGCTACTTTCCCACAGAAGGATATAGCTATCACCAAGGCTATAAGCGAAACAACCTGTTTGATAACTCCATCAAACAGGCCTTTCATTAATCCTATGGCAGCCAGACATACCAAAACAATGTCTAACCAGTTCATTCCCATCTCTTATAAGGTTTTTTTTACTTCTACCTCCTCATAGGCTTCAATCATATCGCCTATTTTAATATCATTATATCCGGTAATATTCAACCCACATTCATATCCAAAGGCAACTTCTTTCACGTCTTCTTTGAAACGCTTCAGCGAACCCAAATCTCCGGCATAGATCACGATACCATCACGAATCAGGCGAATTTTATTGTTTCGCTTCATTTTACCTTCTTTCACCATACATCCGGCAACCGTGCCCACTTTTGTGATTTTGAATACTTCACGCACCTCTACAAGGGCGGTAATTTCTTCTTTCACTTCCGGGGCAAGCATACCTTCCATGGCGCTCTTCACTTCTTCTATCGCATCATAAATAATAGAGTATAAACGTATTTCTACTCCGTCTTTCTCTGCCAGTCTCCGGGCCGGTTGTGAAGGGCGTACCTGGAAACCTATAATGATAGCATCGGAAGCAGCCGCCAAGACAACATCCGACTCGGAAATCTGCCCTACGGCTTTATGTATGACATTTACTTGTATCTGCTCGGTAGAAAGGCGTATCAGCGAGTCGGATAGCGCCTCTACGGAACCATCCACATCACCTTTTACAATCACATTCAGTTCCTGGAAGTTGCCTACGGCTATACGGCGCCCTATATCATCAAGCGTCAACATTTTCTGTGTACGCAATCCCAGTTCACGTTGTAATTGTTCACGGCGACCGGCTATTTCGCGCGCTTCCTGGTCTGTCTCCAACACATTAAATGTATCGCCTGCCTGCGGTGCGCCGTTCAATCCTAAAATCAACACGGGTTCCGAAGGGCCGGCTGTATCTTTCCGTTGGTTGCGCTCGTTAAACATGGCCTTAATGCGGCCAAAATGTGTGCCGGCAAGCACTACGTCGCCTGTTTTTAATGTTCCGTTCTCCACAAGTACCGTAGCTACATATCCACGCCCTTTATCTAAAGACGATTCGATAATCGAACCGGTCGCTCTCAGTTTAGGATTGGCTTTCAATTCAAGCATATCGGCTTCGAGCAATACCTTTTCCAATAATTCGGCTACGCCAATCCCTTTTTTTGCCGAGATTTCCTGGCTTTGGTATTTACCGCCCCAGTCTTCCACCAGATAATTCATGGCGGCAAGTTCTTCCTTGATTTTTTCAGGATTGGCGTTTGATTTATCCACTTTGTTAATAGCAAATACAATAGGTACGCCTGCTGCCGAAGCATGGTTGATCGCCTCAACGGTCTGCGGCATTACATTATCGTCGGCTGCTACAATGATAATGGCAAGGTCTGTAACTTTCGCGCCGCGCGCACGCATAGCGGTAAATGCTTCGTGTCCGGGCGTATCCAGGAATGTAATCCGGCGTCCGCTTTGTAATTTTACGTTATACGCGCCTATATGCTGGGTAATTCCTCCGGCTTCTCCGGCAATAACATTTGCGTTACGGATATTGTCGAGTAAGGAAGTCTTTCCATGGTCAACGTGCCCCATCACCGTTACGATAGGCGGGCGTGAAATCCAGTCTTCCTCGTTGTCGGTTTCGTCTGTTTTAATGGCTTCCACCACTTCGGCGCTGACGTATTCTGTTTTGAAACCAAATTCTTCCGCTACAATATTAATTGTTTCAGCGTCTAAGCGTTGATTAATAGAAACCATGATGCCAATACTCATACAAGTGGCAATTACCTGCGTAACCGGGATATTCATCATATTCGCCAGGTCGTTTGCCGTAACAAACTCCGTTAGCTTTAACACCTTGCTTTCCTGTTCTTCCAGTTCCATCAAATCGTGTTCACGCTGTAAGGCGGCATCGCGTTTGTCGCGGCGGTATTTGGCGCCCTTACTGCTCTTGCTTCCTTTATGGGTAAGGCGGGCAAGCGTTTCTTTTATTTGTTTTTGAACATCCTCTTCATTGATCTCCGCTTTCACAGGTTTACGCAAACGGTTTTTACCACGGTCGTCATGATGTGTGCGGGAGAAGTTAGTTCCGGGTGTGTTATTGATATCTACACGGTCTTTCTTAATCCGTTTCCGTTTCTTTTTCCCATCTTTATCCGTTTCCCCGCTTTCGGACGGCGGTTTTACGGGAGCTCCCGGTTTCGCGCCGTCTTTAGGCCCTTTAAACGGTGGGGCGGCTGCTTGGACAGGCTTGTTTACATTAAACTTTTCCCGCTTTTCATTCCGTTCTTTCTTCCGCTCTTCTTTCGTTTTCTTTTTAGGACGGGTAGACTGGTTAATTGCAGAAAGATCTATTTTACCTGTAACCTTAATATTCGATTTGATTTTCGGCGTATTAATCCGGAAGGGTGTATTGTCCGCTTTTTCATCCCCGGGTTCAATCAAACCAATTTCAACTTCCCCGCCGGATTCTTCTTCTTTTTCTGCTGCCGCTACATTTGTAACGGCCGGTTCGGGAAGTTCTTTGGATTCTTTTTCTTTCACAATGTTTTTATTTACTTCAATGAGAGTTGTCTCTTTTACCTCAACAGACTCAATCTTTTCATCCGGGAAGATTGGAATTTCTGGAACTTCGGCCGCTTTTTCAGGCTTTTTCTCTATGAGTTGTTCTTCCACAATGGAAGGAGGTGTCACTTTCTTCGGCCTGTCCAGGTCTATTTTACCTTTTGTAACAATTTTCGGTTTAAATTCTTCGGGAATTTCCGTCTTAATTTCTTCCGGCTCCTTTTCTTTTTCTTTTTCTATCTCCGGTTTAGGGAGAGGCGCTTCCACAGCCTTAGGCTTGTGAAATAAATATTCACGTTCTTGCGGCGACAAATCCTTTCCGAATTCTTTTACGAGCAAAGTGAGTTGTTCTTCACTAATTCTCGTATTGGGGTTACTCTCCACCGTATGGCCATTCTTTTGAAGAAAGTCCACCACTGTAGAAAGCCCCACGTTTAAATTTCTTATTACTTCTTTTAATTTTATAGGCATATCCAACTTTGTCGTAATACTTTTTTACTCATTAGTCTCATCATCTTCGAACTCGGCAGACAATATACCCAGTACGTCATCTACAGTTTGCTCTTCAAGGTCGGCGCGTTCGATAATTTCTTCACGGCTCAGGGCCAATACATTCTTCGCCGTATAGCAACCTATATTTTTCAGCGCATCAATTACCCAGCTGTCAATTTCATCAGAGAACTCATCCAGGTAGATGTCCTCTTCAGCCGCATTGTCTATATCGCGGAATACGTCTATTGCATACTCCGTCAGCATACAGGCCAGCTTAATATTCAAACCGCCTTTCCCAATGGCCAACGATACTTCTTCAGGACGAAGATACACCTCTGCTTTGCGTTCTTCCTCATTTACGCGAATAGAGGATATTTTTGCAGGGCTTAAGGCGCGTTGTATAAACAATGCCACATTAGCCGTATAGTTAATCACATCAATATTCTCGTTCCTCAACTCGCGAACGATACCGTGTATGCGCGAACCTTTCATTCCCACACAGGCGCCTACCGGGTCTATCCGGTCGTCATACGATTCAACGGCTATTTTGGCTCTCTCTCCGGGAATACGGGCAATTGCCTTAATCGTAATCAACCCGTCATGGATTTCCGGAACTTCCAGCTCAAATAATCGTTGCAAAAATACTTTATCTGTCCGGGAAAGAATAATTTTCGGATTATTATTGATATTATCCACTTTCTGCACAATGGCCCGGACGGTTTCTCCTTTACGGTAAAAATCCGTGGGAATCTGTTCCGGCTTGGGGAGTAACAGCTCATTGCCTTCATCGTCCAGCAAAAGTATCTCTTTCTTCCAAACCTGGTAAACATCAGCCGCTATAATCTGGCCGATTTTTTCTTTATATTTCGTAAATAAACTGTCTTTCTGTAATTCAAGAATCTTGGAAGCTAATGTTTGGCGCAGGTTTAAGATGGCGCGACGGCCAAATTTTGCAAAATGTACTTCATCCGTAATTTCCTCTCCTATCTCACTGTCCGGGTCAATTTTGCGGGCTTCCGTTAATGTAATTTGCAGGTTAGGGTCTTCAAGTTCATCATCAGCTACGGCCACACGATTTCTCCATATCTCGAAATCTCCTTTTTCCGGGTTGATAATCACGTCATAATTTTCATCCGTACCGAACATCTTGGCGATTACATTGCGGAACGACTCCTCCAATACGCTAATCATTGTTTCTTTATCAATATTCTTTAATTCCTTGAACTCCGCAAGGGTGTCAATCATGCTGACTATTTCCTCTCTTTTGGCCATATCCTTTTTCTTTCTTACTTGAATCTTATTAAATACTTCGTATATTTGATCTCGTCATAGGTATACCATTGCTCTTCTTCAATGGTTACTTTCCGTTTGGCTCCTTCGGGCTTCACTTTCTTCTCAACAGAAAGCGTAATGCCCTTTTCACCGGCGGTTTTCAACACTCCCGTCAATTTTACGCCGCTTTTCAGCAACATCTCCACCTCGTTGCCTGTATTTTTGATGTATTGCCTGAGCGTCTTAAACGGCGAAGTTATGCCGGCCGAACCTACTTCCAACTCAAAATCTTCTTCCTCCCGGTTAAGATGCGATTCCAGATAGCGGCTCAGCTCCACGCAATCGTCTATACCCACCGCCCGGTCATTATCAATCTCAACCACGATGAGATTCCCCGGTTTAACAAATACCTCCACCAAATAATTATCCGATGCGGTTAATTTGTCTTCCACAAGTTGGACTATTTTCTCCCGTTCAATCATAACTCACATTTGTCTGAACAAAAGAAGGGGACTGCCCGCCCCCTCCTCATCTTCTCTATAATCGGTCGCAAATATACAAATAATCAATAACCTTGCAAAATAATCTGTTTTTTATTTATATTGTCAATAATTTCCTTCTGATCCTCTTTTACACGTAGCTGTTCTCGTTCCAGCCGAGTTTACCACACCTTTCAATCCTTTCCACTTCGAGACATTCTCTATAAAAGATAAATCCCTGTAAACGGAACATTTGCGACTTTCTATACGACCGTGGCCAAAATCCTCCTCTACCCATTCCTCTGCCGCCTTTGTAAAGCGTACCGTTTCTTCGGCATTTCCTTCCAAATTACCCTGATTACCTTTAACCGCCAATATGTAATCCGCCTCCTTTCCTGTGAGTTCCGCTGCTATTTCACGCTGACAGCCCATCGCATCTATCGTAACGATACAGCCCTTGATGGCTAATACCTTCAACAATTTGGGAATAGCGGTAATCTCATTGGACTTCTCTTCCACCTTTACCTGCCCCAAACTCAGTTGATTGGCGCTTGCCCAGGCGCTCACGATATGAACCGCACGCTTGCTGCCCGAAGTACGTGAACCGCATATCGTCTTACCGTCTATGCTTACGATCTCTCCCTCCGTCAGGGACGACACGTCCTTTATCCATGAGAGGAAAGCGCCTTCAAACTCGTCCGGATTCAACGCACTGAAAAAGCGGTTAAAGGTGTCATGAGAGGGTATACCGTTCGGTAAACGAAGATATTGGCTAAGCCACGATTGCCTGGATTTTCCATATTGTTCAATGTCGTTCCACGTCCCGGCGCCACAGATCACTGCCGCTATAGTGATAAAGATGATGTCTTCCATCAAATGATCCTTCGTCCTGTCCACTCGAGGGTCTGTTAGGTCTGTAAAATAATCAACAGGTGATTTCATCAAGTTTTTGACAAAAAAAATACTTTTCAAATGAATACACAACTATTACTCCTCTTTTTTTAGATGCGTTTGCCCTGACATTTCATAGCACTTTTTTTCGCAAAGATACAAATATATATTTAATTAGCAATGCCTTGAGACGAAAACGGAAAAATTAGAAGGTGTCAAAGTCATTAGAGTTAATGTAAATTAGATTTTTCATATTACGC
>JAIRKZ010000036.1 GCA_031259845.1 Tannerellaceae bacterium
TTTATCGACCTCTACGCCGAACGCGAGAAAAGCCGCGGCGACGCCGAACGCCTGGGAACCATGAAAGAGGTGCGCCCCAGGACCGACAAAGCCTTCGCCAAATTTATTGAAGCGCTCGACGCCCGCTGACGGGGGCTCCGGCCGGCGAAGCTGACGCCCCCTCCCCTGCCCTCCCCTCCTGTTTGGATTGCAGAGACAAAAGATGATATTTCAATTATTCTCATTACCTTTGCATGATTCAACTGAAAATATGGCAAAGAAAACGAACAACACAAGGAAAAACAACCGGGAAGAAAGTACGCTTACGCTCATAAAGAACTTCCTCACAAATGAACGGACACGTTTTATATCCGGGCTTATTCTTTCAATCCTTACCGTGTATACAGCGCTGGCTCTTATCTCCTTCTTCTTTACCGGAGCTGCCGACCAAAGCAAAATAGAAAATCTCCCGCTAAGCAGTCTGGCAGTTTATAAAGGCTCTGTTAATAACTGGACAGGGGTGCGCGGCGCTTACCTGGCCAATCTGCTGATGAACCACTGGTTTGGGATATCTTCCTTTATGCTGCTCTACTTCTTTGGCTCCGCAGGCGCCAGGCTGATGAACTTCAAACGGATTTCCATCATCAAGCGCCTTCTGTTCAGCGCTTCATTGCTTATCTGGGGGTCTTTGTTCTTTGCTTTTGTATTTATCAAAGGATATGAAGACAGCTTTATTTACCTGGGCGGGCAACACGGATATTATCTATCCGGATTAATAGTCAATAACATAGGTATTCCCGGAATGCTCCTGTTCCTTGCCGGCACAGGCCTGATTATCGCCATTCTTTCAAGCAGGCAAACCATCCCCTTCCTCCGGCGGGCGTTTACATTGGGCTGGATGAAGAACCTTTTAGAAAACCGGCGTCGCCGGGCGGAGGCTCCGGGCGAAAAGGCTACCCTGCCGGAAGATACGAAAGAGAAGGTAATGAAGGTTACGGATGAAACGGACGACGACGGCAAGAACGACGGAGACGACGAAGACGATGGAGACGACGAGGCGTTTGTAGTAACCCTTGCCCCGGACGAAGAAGAATATAATTCGGACGTCACTCCTGTAAAACCAATAGAAAACCCGCTGCCGGAAGAAAAAAGAAACGCGGTATTTGGCCCGGTAGAAGTACCCGTGGGAGACGATGAAGTATACGACGCTTCCGGCCTGGAAGATTACGACCCGAAGCTGGACCTGTCTTCCTTCCGCCAGCCCACGGTAGAACTGCTTAAAAAATATAACACCAGCGACCATCAGGTAGACATGGAAGAACAAACGGCCAACCAAAAGCGTATCAAGCAAACGCTGGAGAATTTCGGTATCAGTATCGCTTCCATCAAAGCCACCGTAGGCCCTACCATCACACTCTATGAAGTAGTGCCCGACGCAGGAGTGAGGATTGCAAAAATCCGTAACCTTGAAGACGATATCGCCCTCAGCCTGGCAGCCTTGGGGATACGCATCATAGCCCCCATGCCGGGAAAGGGAACCATCGGTATTGAAGTGCCCAATAAAGACCCCCAGATTGTATCCATGCAGTCCGTTATCGCCTCGCGCAAGTTTCAGGAATGTAAATACGAGCTGCCCGTTACCCTGGGCAAAACAATCACCAATGAGATATTCATGTTCGACCTCTGCAAGATGCCTCACCTTCTGGTGGCCGGAGCAACCGGGCAAGGGAAATCCGTAGGGCTTAACGCCATCATCACCTCTTTATTATATAAGAAGCATCCATCCGAACTGAAGTTCGTACTGATAGACCCTAAAATGGTAGAGTTCAGTATCTATGGCGAAATAGAACGCCATTACCTGGCCAAACTTCCCGATGCCGACAAACCGATTATTACAGACTTTACCAAGGTAATCCAGACGCTCAACTCGCTTTGTAAAGAGATGGACGACCGTTATATCTTACTGGAGAAAGCCCATACCCGGAACATAACGGAATACAACGCCAAATTTATCAGCCGCTGCCTCAATCCCAATAAAGGGCATAAATTTATGCCTTACATCGTAGTAATTATAGACGAGTATGGCGATTTGATTATGACGGCCGGTAAAGAAATAGAACTGCCTATTGCACGTATCGCCCAGAAAGCCCGCGCCATAGGTATTCACATGATTATTGCCACCCAGCGCCCTTCTACCAATATCATTACAGGAACCATCAAGGCAAACTTCCCGGCCCGCGTGGCTTTCCGCGTACAATCCATGATAGACTCGCGCACCATCCTGGATTCGCCCGGAGCAAATCAGTTAATCGGGCGCGGCGACCTGCTGTTTTCACAGGGAAACGAAACCACCCGTGTGCAATGCGCCTTTGTAGATACGCCTGAAGTAGAAAAAATATCGGAATTTATCGGTAATCAAGCCGGCTATCCCACGGCATTTGAGTTGCCCGAATACTATGGCGAAGGAGACAGTTCGGCTCCCGGCGCCGTAGACCTGTCCGACAAAGACCCTCTGTTCGACGAAGCAGCCCGCCTGATTGTCATGCAGCAGCAAGGCTCCACATCGTCTATCCAGCGGAAATTCTCTATCGGCTACAACCGCGCCGGACGCTTAATGGACCAGCTGGAAGCAGCAGGCGTTGTAGGCCCCTCGGAAGGAAGCAAGGCCCGGCAGGTGTTACTGCAAGACGAATACAGCCTGGAACAGTTACTTAACAATTTGAGATAATATGAAAAAGAACCTGTATATCCTTATTTGCCTCATACTGGCAAGCGGAATATCCGCTCAAAACGCAATAGACATTCTCGACAAGGCAGCCGCAGCCTGTAATACATCGAATGGCCTGTCCGCCATCTTTGCCATACGCGCCTGTTCCGAACAACAAAATACAGCCGAAAGCTTTGAAGGTAAAATCAATATGAAAGGAGATAAATTCACGCTGCAAACGCCCCACATCCTTACATGGTACGACGGCGCTACCCAGTGGGTGTACATGGCGCGCACCGGGGAGGTAAACATCAGCGTTCCCACAGGAGACGAGCTTCAACTCACCAATCCTGCCATCCTGCTTAACTCATACAGGAAAGGATTTACCGCTGCCTTCAAAGGAGAGAGTACCGCCCCCAACGGGAAAGCGGCCTGCAACGTAACGCTTACGCCTAAGAAAAAGAGCGATGTTACAAAAATAGAATTGCAAATAGAAAAATACGCAAGCCTGCCGGCCAGCATCGTTATTCAAATGAAAAACGGCGTAAGCAATACAATCGTAATAAGCGATGTAAAGACAGGCGTTAACCAGCCAGACAGCTTCTTCCGGTTTAACGAAGCGGCTTATCCGGATGTGGAAATTATAGACTTACGTTAAAAACACAAATAGTATGAGCTATTCAACAAATGAAAAAGTCCGTTGCCTCATCATCGGTTCCGGACCTGCGGGATACACGGCCGCCATCTATGCTTCGCGCGCCAACTTAAGCCCGGTACTTTACGAAGGCATACAGCCCGGAGGACAGTTAACAATAACAACCGAAGTGGAAAACTTCCCCGGACACCCCGGGGGAATAAGCGGCCCCGAACTGATGAATGATTTTAAAAAGCAAGCCACACGTTTCGGCGCCGACATACGGATGGGAACGGTTACTTCCGTAGATTTCGACAAAAATCCCTACATAATAACAATAGACGGGGAAAAAGAAATAGAAGCGGATACGGTAATCATCGCCACCGGCGCTACCGCCAACTATTTAGGCTTGCCCGACGAACAGAAATATGCCGGAATGGGCGTTTCGGCATGCGCCACTTGCGACGGGTTCTTTTATCGTAAAAAAACGGTTGCCGTAGTGGGCGGAGGCGATACGGCCTGCGAAGAAGCATTGTATCTGTCGTCATTAGCCTCTTTAGTCTACCTGATTGTACGCAAGCCCTGTCTGCGCGCATCGAAGGTAATGCAGAAACGGGTAAAGGAAACGCCCAACATCAAGCTATTGTTCGAACATAACGCCGTGGGGTTATTTGGCGAACAGGGTGTGGAAGGAGCCTGGCTGATTAAACGGAAAGGCGAACCCGACGAAGAAAAAGTATCCATCGCCATCGACGGTTTTTTCTTAGCCATCGGCCATACGCCTAACGCTGAATTATTTGCCAAATGGCTCTCCACAGACGCGAAGGGTTATATAAAAACACATCCCGGAACACCCCGTACCGATAAGCCGGGTATCTTTGCAGCCGGCGACGTGGCCGACCCGCATTACCGCCAAGCCGTAACGGCAGCCGGATCGGGATGTATGGCGGCTATTGAAGCAGAACGTTATTTATTAGATATTAAATAAATGGTATGAAACAACTTGTATTTTGGGCGCTATTCCTTGCCGGGCTGATTCCCTGCCAAAGCCAGGCGCAGAATAATAAGACACAGGTTATCGCCCACCGTGGCTATTGGCAAACGGAAGGTTCGGCGCAAAATTCTATCAAAGCGCTCCAATTGGCTAATGATATAAATGTGTATGGTTCGGAGTTCGACGTGCATCTTACGGCAGACAACATTCCGGTTATATTTCATGATGATAAAATACTGGATATACCTGTCCAGACATCCAATTACCCGGACATCATGGATTTAATACTGACAAACGGGGAAAAGATTCCTACGCTGGAAAAGTATCTGAACAAAGGAAAAATATATAATTGCCGGTTAATTCTCGAATTAAAGCCACATGCTACGCCGGAGCGAAACCGCAAAGCGGCACAAGTATGCGTGGAGATGGTTGCAGGTTCAGGTATGCAAGACAAAACCGAATACATAACATTCGACTTAGACGCCGGCAAAGAATTAATTAGCCTGGTTCCCGGCGCTCAGGTATCCTACCTCAATGGAGACCTTTCGCCCGCCCAACTGAAAGCTATGGGTTTTACCGGATTGGATTACAATCATAGCGTGATGAAAGAACACCCGGAATGGTTTGATGAAGCAAAAAAGATGGGCTTATCGATTAATGTATGGACCGTAAACAACCCGGCGCTTATAAAAGAACTGGCCCGTAAAGGAGCGGATTTTATCACAACCGATATACCTGTTGAAGCGCAAGGGATACTATCCCAATGTACCGAACAATAAGATGATGAAACTATACCTTTTTTTATTCGTAACGATTCTTTCCATACAGCCGTTTTACGCCATCAATCAGCCGAAACGGGAAATCAGAGCTGTCTGGATTACTACCATCTATGGAATAGACTGGCCTAAAAAACCGGCAACCAACGAAATAACCCGTAAGCAGCAACAACTGGATTTATGTAATAAATTAGACCTTCTGCGCGAAGCCAATTTCAACACTGTATTCCTGCAGGTACGTTTGCGGGGAGATGTTATTTATCCTTCGTCTATCGAGCCTATGAACCGGATATTTTCGGGTAAATTTGACGGTTCCCCCGGTTATGACCCATTAGCCTTCGCCATAGAAGAATGCCATAAACGGGGGTTGGAGTGTCATGCATGGTTTGTTACGTATCCGGCAGGCCTGGTGAAAAGCGTCAATAGCCGCGGCAATAAAACCATTGTAAAAAGAAAGCCCGAATTATGCAAACTGCATGAAGGAGAATGGTATTTAGACCCCGGCATACCGGAAACAACCGATTACATCCTTTCGTTAGTAAAAGAAATCGTTACGAACTATGATATAGACGGTATCCATTTTGATTATATCCATTACCCGGAAAATGCCGGGAAGTTCCCCGACAGGGATACATACCAAAAATATGGTAACTCAATGAGCTTTACCGCCTGGCGGAGGAATAATATCAACCGGATGGTATTTCGTATATACGACTGGGTGAAAGAGGCAAAGCCCTGGGTGCAAGTAAGCAGTTCGCCTCTGGGTAAATACGACCGTATTCCACGGATGCCTAACGCCGGATGGACGGCTTTTGAAGTACATCAGGATGCCCAATTGTGGATGAAAGAAGGAAAACATGACATGATTGCCCCCATGATGTATTACAGGCATGACAATTTCTACCCTTTTGTAGATAATTGGGCCGACAACAGCAATGGGCGTTTCTTCATACCGGGCTTAGGCGTATATAAACTAACCGATACGGAAGCCAATTGGTCGGTAAGGGATATTATGGATCAATTGGATTATACCCGCGCTACGAACGTTGCCGGATGCGCTTTCTTCCGGGGAACACAGGTACTAAGCAATACAAAAGGGCTTTATGAAATACTGAAAGGCCGGTACTTCAAATACCCGGCGCTACTGCCGCCTCTTACCTGGCTAAGTAAGGAGAGACCCGATACGCCTCAGAATATAATGGTAGAAAAGATAGGCAATGAACTCAAGATATCATGGGAAACGCCGGAGAATATCACCCAGCCATTAACATACACCCTTTACTATTCAAAATCGGGAACTGTTAATATAAACAGGGCGCAAAATATCCTGGCTACCGGTTTACGCTCCACAGAAGTATTCATTGCCATAGTTCCAAATAAAGAACAGGAGTATTCATTCAGGGTAACCGCTTCGAACCGGTATCATATCGAAAGCAGACCTTCCGGAGAAGTCTATTACTACCTGTCTGACTATTCCAAATAAAATTCAATGAAATTTTTATTTGGAATAATATGTTTTATAATAAATTTGCAAGTAGGGTGCAGCGTTTTGTAACCGGAAAGCATCATACAACACAGTAAGGCTTCACAAGAAGCTATGAACGCACAGTTGAATGAATGAGCAACAACTGATAGAGGGTTGTAGGAAGGGAAACAGGCTGGCTCAAAAGGAGCTTTACGAAACATATTCCCGTAAAATGATGGGGGTTTGTCTGCGTTATATAAATGACAGGGAAACCGCACGTGATTTATTGCAGGATGGTTTCGTGAAAATTTATTCAAGCATCGGATCCTATACCGGTAACGGCTCATTCGAAGGCTGGATACGAAAGATCTTTGTAAATTGTGCATTGGAATATCTGCGAAAATCAGATGTGTTACGCGAAGCCGTTGACTTGGACAATACAGCTGAATTGGCAAACCCACACAGTTCGGTTGTGTCGGTCATGTCGGCCAATGAATTATTAACGTTAATCGGAGAACTACCCGCCGGTTTCCGTGCTGTGTTTAACTTATTTGCAATAGAAGGATTTTCGCATAAGGAAATCGGAGAGTTACTGAATATTACCGAAAGTACGTCGCGTTCGCAATATACCCGGGCAAAACAATTATTACAACGTAAAATTCATACCTTGTATGATGAAAGATGAAAGAAAAAGACAGAGACATATTGGATGATATATTCCGTTCAAAATTCCAGGATTTTGAAATGGATACCAGCCCTGAAGACTGGCAGAGGATTGTTTCCCGTTTGCCGGAACCAGACAGTATACCTTTACGCAAACGTTGGCCGTATTGGGCGGCAGCCGTTATCTCTTTACTGCTGGTAATGGGTGGGGGTATTTATTTATCCCGGCACAAGGGCGTTGACAGCCCAATAGCTGAAAAGATAGAAGAAACCCAAAGGATAAAAGAAGATATAAAGGCGATGCCTGCTCTGCCCATTCCCCCTGTTGTTACAACAGAAAAGATACAACCCGTTGTATTAGCCATTGCAAGACAAACAGAGGTAAAAGAGGATACATACACAAAGCGCATACAGGCGGAAGAGAAACCAATGATACCGGCAGATATTAAAAAAGAGGCTGTAAAGGAGGTTGTAAAAGAAAAAACAGATATGCCGGATAACCGCCCGGCAGCCACTTCTTCACGTAAATGGAGATTTGGTATGGGAGCGGGAAGCTTAACGGAAGGTTCGGGGAATACTGTAAACACGTATGTATTGAGAAGCAATTCGTCTGTCGAAGACAGAAAACTGTTATCAATGAATGCCCTTTCGGATGTGGCTCAGGGTAAAGAGCCTAAAACAAATGTAAAACATAAAACGCCGGTTTCATTCGGCCTTTCGGTAAGCAGGCAATTGAATAACCGCTTCTCGCTTCAAACCGGATTAACGTACTCCTTTCTATCTTCCAGTTGGGAAACGCAAGCCAGTACCTACAATAAAGAAATCCTTCAGCGATTGCATTTTATTGGCATACCCCTGTCGCTTACCTATACAATTGCAGACTGGAACCGCTTTCGCTTTTATGCATCCGCCGGTGCGCAGGCAGAATTTAATATAGCCGGCAGGGAAAGGACAAAAAGCTTATTTGCTGGTCAGCAAATAAGCGTAAATACTCTGAATGTAAGGATGAAGGAATGGCAATGGTCGGTTAATGCCCGCGCAGGGGTGAGTTATCCGTTGCTGCGTTTTGTAAGCGCTTATGCCGAATTTGGAGCGGCGTATTATTTCGACAATAACAGCGAAATAGAAACGATTTATTCGGACAAAGCTTTCAATATAAGCCCCCAGATAGGATTAAGACTTAATTTCTAATTAATTATAAATGACTATTCGAATAAAATTAAAACACTTTTGTAAAATGAAAAAATTAATGTCAGGCTTTTTGTTTGCCGGTACTCTTTTGTTATTGAATTCATGCCTGGATGGAGAAAACAGTTCCTCGAGCCAGGGACAGGTTTATGGCGTTGTAGAGATGAATCTGAAAGCCGGGGGAAACGTAATCTATTACCACGACCTGGATCTGCCTCTTTATTCGTCAACGCTGTCTTCCAAAATTTCAGACGGGGAATGTTGCTTAATCAGCTACTTGTATAAAAGCGAGGATAATCAGAATATTGCAACGCTTGGTTACTATACCATACAGGAAATGGGCTATTCGGTAGTGGATAAAGGAATGGTAATGCCCGTGAAAACGGATACGGCTGTTGTTAAAGAAAACGAACTGCCGATGGCTTCTATCGATCTGGCAAATTATGTGAAAGGGTATCTGTTTATTAATTCATACCATGAATCCATGGATACAGGACAGACAAACCGGTACGAATTATCGTATAATACGGGAGAGGAGCCGGTATCGGAAGGTTCTCAAAATGTGTATCAGCTCTATTTGCGGGCCGGCAAAGTGACGGATGGCAAATCGCCGAAAGATAATCAAATCGTCCCCAATGCATATTATGTAAAGCATTTCTTTGATGCTATCTCTTATGCTGAAAAAGGCAAAGGCAAGACGGAATATTGTTTTAAAATAAATTATATCAAATCATTTACGGATGATTCTATCCCCAATTGGACGTCTACGGAAGTACAAAAATTTACCATACCAACAGAGGAATAACAAATGTTACCCGTATGTACATGGCCACCACTCAAAAAATCACTATAATGCCTTGAGTAAATCATTATAGTGGTTTGAAAAAATCATCATAGCGCTTTTCCAAAACCACTATAATGCTTTACTCAAGGCACTATGATGATTTTTTTAACAATTATGGGGATTACCGTATTTACCCGTCGTTTATAAAATAAATTGTTTACTTTTACAAAGCGGGATGATTAATTGATGTAAAGGTGAAGACAAAAAAAGAACAGATTATTGACCTGTGGAAAGACGCTTTTGGCGACTCTGATGCGTTTATGCATTTATACTTCGATAGCGTTTATCGTGATGAAAATGCGTTAGTAATAGAGAAAGAAGGTAAAATCCTGTCGGCTCTGCAAATGCTTCCTTATACCATGTTTTTTTGCGGAGAGGAAATAAGTGTTGCCTATATTTCCGGCGCTTGTACGGCGCTTTCCGAACAGGGGAAAGGCTTCATGAAGCAACTTCTGCAGGATGCTTTTCGTGAAATGCAACGAAGAAATATTGCTTTGACGGCCTTGATACCTGCCGAAAAGTGGTTGTTTGATTATTATCGTTCGCAGGGATACACCGAAGTGTTTGAATATTCGCTGAAGGTATACACGCGGCAGGAGTATATTTTACCTGCAAAAGACTTGAAAGTCTCGCCGGTAGAAGATAATCCGAAGGCAGACGTCTATGCTTTTTTTGATAAGAAACTACACGAACGCCCCATCTGTATGCTGCATACGTATGAAGGCCTGGGCACAATTCTTAAAGACCTGAGCCTGTCGGGAGGGACATGTTTTGCTGCCTATACATCAGACAGGCGACTGGTTGGCCTTGCCTTCGTTTTACCTCCAAGGAAAGACCGTATTCCGGCGTGTGTATTGATAAAGGAGATTCTTTTTGAAAATGAAAAAGTAAGGCAGCGTTTACTTTTTGATATAACAAAACATTATAATATCTTGAAAGCGGTATACCGTATACCCTTTTACGACGGCGGGCTGATTACTTATCCCTATGGTATGGCGCGGGTTATGGACAGGGAACGCCTTATCCGGATATGGTGGGAAGCTCATCCCGAAAGCCGTGTCTCCATTGCTGAGATGGAGCGAATGAATATCAACACGCTTACTTCCCATTTGTTTGGTTATCCGAATAAAACAGCCTATATGAGTTTGATGTTAGATTAAAAAAAACAGCTGCGTTTTATTTTATCAGGTTGTAATATTTTAGTTTGTTGTATAAGGTTTTTCTATCTATACCCAGTATACGGGCGGCAGTCGTTTTATTATTTCCCGATTCGGTAAGGGCTTTTTGTATCAATTCTTTTTCGTGCGCTTCATTGCGCAGGGAGGTACCTTCCGTAAGGCTTGAGGGAGAAGATGTCATATCCCCGGGCAGGTCTTTTATCGTTATATACCGTCCGGTTGCCAATAGCGTTGCATATTTCACAGCATTTTTCATTTGCCTTAAATTTCCCGGCCAGGGATACGATTGGAAAAATTCGATTGTTTCGGGGTCAAAGCCTGTAATGCCTTTCTGTAAATCCTTATTAGCTAAGTTTAGAAAATGGTTGGCGAATAGCATAATATCGTCTTTCCGTTCTTTTAAATCAGGGATACGGATCGCAAACTCGTTGATACGGTGATACAAGTCTTCCCGGAAATCTCCATTTTTAATGGCATTCTGCAGATTTTCATTTGTGGCGGAGATTAATCGGATGTCTATTTTTATTTCACGGTCACTGCCTATCGGTTTAACCTTATGTTCCTGTAAGGCCCGGAGCAACTGTACTTGTATCTCGTACGTTAAATTCCCGATTTCGTCGAGGAAAATAGTTCCTCCGTGAGCCGTCTGGAAAGCGCCCGCTTTATTATCAATCGCACCGGTAAAGGAGCCTTTTATATGGCCGAAAAATTCGGATACGGCAAGCTCTTTCGGGATTGCTCCACAATCGACTGCTACAAAAGGAGCCTTTTTACGGCTACTTTGTTCATGGATGTACCGGGCTGCCAATTCTTTTCCCGTACCACTTGAACCTGTGATTAATACAGACATATCCGTTGGCGCGACCAATCGTATATATTCATACATCTGGCCGGCTACCGTACTTTGCCCTTCAATATATCCTTCCGGGAAAGAAGCCGGCGGGCTCTGTGTTTTAGTGACAGTAAGGAATTCGTTTATTTTAAGTAGCAACCCATTCTGGTTTATCGGTTTGGTTATGTAGTCGGAAGCGCCCAATTTTATGGATTGTACGGCTGTTTGAATATCTGCATAGCCGGTCATCATAATTAATGGCAGGGAGCGCCCTGTTTTTTTCAGCCATTTCAGGATATCGATGCCATCACCGTCCGGAAGCCGGAAATCGGATAAAAGTAAATCATAACTTTCCGCTTCTATTTCTTGTTTTGCATCGGAAACAGAACTTACCACTTTTACCACAAAGTTTTTCTTTTTTAACCAAGTAGAAAGCATCAGTGAAAATGTAGTGTCATCTTCTATGATAAGAATACATGGCATAACTACTCCTTTCATCATATTGTAATAAAGATTATACAAAAGTATCAAATATTCACAAAAAAAATAACCTGAAACCATACAAATATACTTTGTGGTGGTTTCAGGTATTATTTTGCCACTATTTTGACAATAGCAGCTATCGTGAGGGGTTAGTTAAAAGTATCTCAATGCAAAGATTAATAATAAACACAAATAAACGCTATCAATTATGTGCACAATCCTTTCAACAATGTTGCATGTTTGATAAAATAATCATACATTTACACAGCGAAAAAAAATTATATGAAAAAAAATCTACTTGTTGCCTTTATTTATCTGTTGACTGCTCTTAATAATCACCTGCTGGCCTATCCTGATAAGCAGAGTATGATAACTTATCTTTATACTACCGAACATGGTCTGTCAAGCACAAAAGTAACCGCCATTTTACAGGATAATACAGATTTTCTGTGGATTGGAACTGAAGATGGCCTTAACCGGTTCAACGGCTATGATTTTACGATATATAAAAACCAGCCGGGAGATTCGTTGTCTCTTATAAGCAACCATATCACTGCACTGTTTCAAGACTCGGAAAATCGTTTGTGGGTGGCTACCATTGCCGGGCTTGAATATTACGACCTGGCTTGCGACGGGTTTAGAAGTGTTTCGCTAAACCTGCCCGGCGAGGTGGTAAAATACAATCAATGTACCGATATAAAAGAAGATAGCCGCGGAAATTTATGGTTCGCTGTTTCCGGATACGGGGTAGTTTGTTATTCGCCTGATACCGGAGATGGTTTTCTTCTCGCTCCTTCGGAGGCGTTTTCTTCTCCGTCCCTGTGTAGTTTGTATATTGAATCGATAGAAGAAGATAAGGAAGGAAATATATGGTTTGGCTCGCAAGATAATGGAATATCTGTTTACAACCCTGCTACCCGGACTTTCCGTAATTACAATATGGCAAACCATACCTTGATTAGCAATGCTGTTTTCGATTTATGCCTTCGTGCCAATGGAGATATGTTGATTTCGACGTTACGGCAGGGGCTTTCTATATACGACTCCCAAAAGAAACAATTTATTTCGTACGCGGATGTATTCAACAAACAGAATATTCGTTCCGTTTTTTGTGCGAATGAAGATTTGGACGGGAATATACTTGTAGGGACAGAGGGAAAAGGAGCCTTTATTTTTGACCCTGTGAAAAGAGAACTAAGGCAACATCCTGTATTTAATGAGATGGTTGATGAAATAGGCGATTCAAAAGTTCATCATATATACAGAAGCAGCTATAATTACATCTGGATGTCGTTGAGTTATAAAGGTGTTTTTGTTATGGGGTATGAAAAAACAGGTTTTGAATCGCTGAAGAAAATTAACCATGAACCCAATTCATTAAATTATGGACAGGTAACAGGCATAACAACCGATAAGGAGAAAAACATCTGGATTGCTACCGATGGAGGAGGGCTAAATCACTACAACCCCCATACAAAACAGTATACGCATTATACCTACGACCCGAATAACCCGCAATCAATATCAGACAATGCTGTAGTAAGCGTATTCTGCGACAGTAAGAACAGGGTATGGGCCGGAACGTATATAGGCGGGCTATGTCTTTTCAATAGAAACGACAGTACGTTTACCCATTTTAGAGCGAAGAAGGGGAATGTAAATGCCTTGCAGTCTGATTTTATTAAAAATATCCAGGAAGACAAGCGCGGGAATCTCTGGCTTGGCACTAATGGGGGGGGATTAACCCGCTTTGACCCTGAAAACAAAGTTTTTCGAACGTTTCGAAGCGCTGAAAACAGAGGGTTGGTGAGCGACCATATTGTTATCCTTTTTATTGACAGTAAAAACCGTTTATGGATTGGTACTTACTTTGGGCTGAGTTGTATGGATATTGACATCGAATCATTCACTTTTTTTGACCGGGGCAATGGCCTTAGCAGCTTGTCGGTATTTTCGGTTGCCGAGGATGCCGGAGGAACGATATGGGTAGGCACTGCCGATGGATTGCACAGGTATAATCCCGAAAATAATACCTTTACAAAAGTATATCCGATGCATCGGGAGTATTACAACCCGGTAATTAATGGCATACTTACGCATAAAAATAAAGATCAATTATGGTTGAGCACCAATCATGGCATTGTGAAATTCTCGCCGGAAACAGGGCAACTCAATCGTTATTTATTCAATAGCGGCTTGCAGAGCAATGAGTTTTTATTGGGTTCCTACTATAAAAGCCCGGAAGGCAAGATGTTTTTTGGCGGAGTGAATGGTTTGAATGCCTTCTATCCGGATGAGATTTATGACGTTCGCGTTACCCCTAAGGTATATATAACCAGTTTGAAAATATTTAATGAACAAGTATCAATCAACAAGAAAATAAACGGACAGGTTATACTTACCCAAAACATTGAAATAGCTAAAAAAATCAAATTGAAGCAGCGCCATAAGAATTTTACGCTCGACTTTGTGGCCATGGGAATTTTAGACTCGTACACGACCATCTATTCATGTAAATTGGAAGGCTTTGATGAAGATTGGACCAACTATAATTATACGCACCGGAGCATAACCTATACGAACCTGAATCCGGGAACCTATACATTCCGTATAAAAGCCAGTAATAATCCAGACGTATGGGAGGGCGAAGAAACATCCCTGATTATTGAAATAGAACCTGCCGTATGGAATACCTGGTGGGCTAAATCAGGCTATGTTATCTTAGCGTTAGTCCTTTTATTCTTAACAGCGAAATTTGTATATGGAAAGTTTAAAGTAAAAGACCAGTTACGCATAGAACGTATCAAGCTGAAACAACAGGAAGAACTCAGTGTGGCAAAGGCTAACTTCTTTACGAACATCAGTCATGAATTCCGTACGCCGATTACATTAATTATAGGGCCGCTGGAACGGTTGCTGCGCAACGAAGAAGATGTAGAGAAAAGAAAAACGACCTCCCTTATTCTTCGGAATGTAGAGCGCCTTCAACGGTTGATCAATCAGATACTTGATATAAATAAGATTGAAGACGGAAAAATGAATTTGCATGCGGAGCCTATTGAACTTGTTTCTTTCGTTACGGCTGTTATGAGCCCTTATACGGAACTCGTAAAACAAAAGCATATCGCCTTGACCTACACATGGAATCCTAATGTGATCACCGTGTGGTATGATTGTGACATGCTCGAAAAATGCTTGAATAACTTACTATATAATGCCTATAAATTTACGCCGGAGAATGGTAAAATACAGATAGATATCCGGTTGACAGATAAGGACGCTGTTTTGCTGTCGGTTAAAGATACGGGAATTGGGATGGACGAAGAGACAAAGGCACACGTTTTCGATCGCTTTTTCCAGGGAGAGAGCCATCATGATATGGGTACGGGAATAGGCTTGCATCTGACAAAAACAATTGTAGAATTGCATAAGGGGCAAATTTTAATAGAAAGCGAACCCAATGCAGGCAGCACATTCAGTATTGTTATTCTACCGGGAAACAGCCATTTTCTGCCGGAAGAGATAATAGAAAACAGCGAGTTGCCCGAAAGAAGCGATACCGTAAAAGTACCGGTATCTAAAAAAGAAGACAAAGCCCCCCAAGACCGTCCCGTCATTTTACTTGTGGAAGATGATGCGGATATGCGTACGTATATCCGGCAGGAATTGGAGAACCAATATCAGATAGAGGAGGCGCCAGACGGAAGGAAAGGACTTGAAAAAGCGCAGAAAATGATTCCCGACCTGATCATTACTGATGTTATGATGCCGGAATTAAACGGGTTTGAGCTTTGTCATATATTAAAGACAGAGTCTGCCACCAGCCATATTCCGGTTATCATTCTTACGGCGCAAGGCAGTATGGAGCACCGCCTGAAAGGACTGGAAACGGGAGCGGACAGTTACATCACCAAGCCTTTTTACCCCAGGCATTTGAAAATCCGTATTGAGAAGCTGATAGAACTTCGTAAAAAGATGAAAGAACGCTTTAGTAAATCCATCAACATGGACGCCCGGGAAATAACGCTTACAAGTGTAGACGAACGCCTGTTGCAGCACGCCATTGACTATGTGCGCAACAATATGGAGAATCCCGGGTTAAGCGTAGAAGATATGAGTAAAAAATTAGGCTTGAGCCGGACGCATTTGCACCGGAAATTAAAAGCGCTGACAGGGAAGACGCCCGTAGATTTTATTAAAATGATTCGGATGAAACAGGCGGCCTATTTGCTTGGCACCGGCAAATTAAGCATTTCGGAAATAGGTTATAAGGTAGGATACAGTACGCCCTCCTATTTTAGCAGCAGCTTTAATGCCTATTTTGGCATGTCGCCCTCAGCTTATATGGATGAAAAGGTAAGCGAAAAAAAAGGTGAAGAAGAAAATAAACCGCAAGAATACTCATAAAGGGTTATATTTTACTTCCATGCCACGGACATTTTCGTTTATTTGTCCGTTGTCGTAGGCTAATTGTCCGTTTACATAGGTTTTCCATACGGTATGCCGGAAGGTATGCCCTTCGAAGGGCGACCAGCCGCATTTATAAAGGAGGTTGTCTTTCGTAACCGTCTGGCTCGTATTGGGGTCTATCAGTACGAGGTCGGCATAATAACCGGGACGAATGAAGCCGCGGTGGCTTATATGAAATAATTCAGCCGGTAAATGAGCCATTTTCTCCACAACTTTTTCGTAAGTGAAGATACCCGCAGACGCCATTTCCAACATCGCTATTAATGAATGTTGGATAAGCGGGCCACCGGATGCGGCAGTCAGGCAATTGCCTTCTTTCTCTTCAGGCAGGTGAGGGGCATGGTCGGTTGCTACGATATCAATGGTATTGTTATTCACGGCTTCCCGCAGGGCATTGCGGTCGGCTGTTGTCTTTATAGACGGATTCCATTTGATACGGTTTCCGAACATCTTATAATCTTCACAGGTAAACCATAGGTGGTGTATACACGCTTCTGCGGTTATCTTCTTATCACCCAGTGGAATATTGCCATTCAACAGAGATAATTCTTTTGCTGTGGAAAGGTGCAGGATATGAAGACGGGAATGGAGGCGGGTAGCTAATTCCACCGCTTCCGACGAAGACGCATAACAGGCTTCCTCACTCCGTATTTTACTGTGATACGTTATGTCTAAGTGGTTTCCGTACAGGTTTGTATAGTAATTTATATTGTGTTTAATAATGTCTTCTTTCTCGGCATGGATGGCAATTAACAGACCTGTTTCGCCAAATATCCGTTCGAGTGTTTCTTTTTTATCTACCAGCATATTACCGGTAGAAGAACCCAGAAACAATTTCAGACCGGGAACCCTTGTCTTATCTAATTGTCTTATTTCTTTTATATTGTCGTTAGTCCCTCCAAAAAAGAAAGAGTAATTGGCTACGGATATTTCTGCGGCCCGTTCTAATTTCCAACTTAAATGATTCAGGGTCGTTGTTTGGGGGTTTGTATTAGGCATATCCATGAAGGTAGTCACTCCGCCGGCTACTGCTGCACGGCTTTCGCTCGCTATATCGCCTTTATGCGTAAGCCCCGGTTCGCGGAAATGCACCTGGTCGTCAATGATTCCGGGCAGAAGCCATTTACCTGTTGCATCGACTGTTTCGATATTGCCATCTATCAACTGTTGGGGAAACTCCCCTTCGCAAACAATCGCAATTTTATCTCCTTCAATGCCTACGGAACCTGTAAACGAACGCCCTTCATTGATAATACGGGCATTTTTAATGACTGTTTTCTTCATTTGATTTCTTTCCCCTGGGATATTTATAGAAGAAGCTCCACCATTTTAATTGTAAAACGCCAAACAACGCTTCTCCGAATATGGATGAATTCATTTTGGAAATGCCTAATACGCGGTTTACAAATATAATAGGTACCTCTATCAGTGTAAACCCGTATTTAAAAGCGGTGAACTTCATTTCTATCTGAAAAGCATATCCCTTAAAATGAATCTTATCCAAACCAATCGTTTCGAGTACTTCGCGGCGGTAGCATACGAAACCGGCCGTAGTGTCCTGCACCTTCATCCCGGTAATGATCCGTACGTAAACAGAAGCAAAATACGACATCAATACCCGTCCTAACGGCCAATTCACCACATTCACTCCATTTACATACCTTGAACCAATCGCCACATCCCCCTTCTTATCCGTACAGGCGGCATATAAAGAAAGCAGGTCGTTCGGATTGTGGCTGAAATCGGCGTCCATTTCAAATATATAATCATACTTGCGTTCGATGCACCATTTGAAACCACATATATAGGCAGTGCCCAGCCCCTGTTTGCCTTCTCTTTCAACAATAAAAAGACGTTCCGGAAATTCGGTTTGCAAACGCTTTACAATAGCCGCCGTGCCGTCGGGAGAGCCATCATCTACAATCAATATATTGAACATTTTAGGCAATCCGAATACCGTTCGGATAATATTTTCAATATTTTCTTTCTCATTGTAGGTAGGAATAATTACAATACTATCAGGCATAAAAAGCTTTTATTTGTCAGATTGATAGTGCAAATGTAATAATTTTGGCTTATCAGGCATATTAAAGCGCGCTAAAATGTTTGATCAGGTTTTACGGAAAGTCCTGCGAATACGATGTCTCAGTCGGCAGTTATTACGTCGTGTTTCGCACGCCATAACGCAGTCGGAAGATAAGTGGAGCAGTGAAATGGAGGAAACAATTGAGCAGGTCTTTGGCTGTCACAAAGAACTGAAAACGGCCTGTCGAATCAGTCAGAATTTTAAGCGATGGTACGACATAAGTAACTGCTTTAAGCCCACCGGAAAAATGACGGAAAACTTGCACCTGTGGTATTTGAACGCAGCCCCAATCGTAGAAAAAAGAATTAACCCTTTTCACTATATTCCAGAACGTATGCAACATTGGCACAGATTTTGATGTTATATATTCAAAGTTTACTAACTTTGCTAAGAAGCATTATATATACAAGATGAAAAATAATTATTCTAAAAAACTCATTGAAGTGATTACCTATGGCCGCGAAGAAGCTGCAAGGCTTCAGAATGGCTATATTGGCCCTGAACATCTTATGTTGGGTATCATTCGTGACGGTGAAAGTAAAGCCATAGAAATATTGCATGAATTAAATGCCGACATTTATGATATAAAGAAAAAAATAGAACAAGACATACGTACAGCCTTTGAAGTAGAAGATATGCTCGAAAGTAATATCGCTATCAGCAAAACATCCGAACGGGTTTTGCGTATGAGTATGCTTGAAGCGCGTATGTTTAAAAGTGAACAGACGAATACCGAACATTTACTTCTGGCTATCCTGAAAGAAGAATTTAATATCGCGGCAAAAGTGTTAGGCAAGGCCGGCATAACCTACCGATTGGTGTATAAAAATCTGGCAAATAGTACAGGTATGGAAAATATGGACGATTTTGAAGAAACGGATGGAATAAGCGACGGATATACGGATGACGAAGAAGATGATGACGAAGACGGGTTTTCTGCCCGGAAAGAACCATCACGCCCGTCGGGGTCGGCACAACCCAAATCGCCGAACGATACGCCGGTATTAGACAACTTCGGTACGGATATGACACGTGCGGCGTCTGAAAACCGTTTGGATCCGATTGTGGGGCGTGAAAAAGAAATTGAACGTTTAGCTCAAATACTCAGTCGTCGGAAGAAAAACAATCCGGTATTAATCGGTGAACCGGGCGTTGGCAAATCGGCTATTGTAGAAGGGTTGGCTTTACGGATCATACAGCGCAAAATACCGCGTATCTTATTCGATAAACGTGTTATAAGCCTTGATATGGCATCTATTGTTGCCGGCACAAAGTATCGCGGGCAATTTGAAGAACGTATCAAAGCGATATTGAACGAATTATCAAAGAATCCAAATATTATCCTGTTCATTGACGAGATACACACTATTGTGGGAGCCGGTTCCGCTTCGGGTTCAATGGATGCGGCTAATATGTTGAAGCCTGCTTTGTCTCGCGGTGAGATACAATGTATCGGCGCCACCACGCTGGACGAGTATCGTAAAAATATTGAGAAAGACGGAGCGCTGGAACGCCGTTTTCAGAAAGTAATCGTAGACCCTACAACGACCGAAGAAACATTACAGATTCTGCAAAATATCAAACCGCGTTATGAAGAACATCATAACGTAATCTATACAAGCGAGGCGTTAAAAGCTTGCGTAAACCTTACCGAGCGGTATATAAGCGACCGTAATTTCCCGGACAAAGCAATTGATGCGCTGGATGAATCCGGCGCGCGCGTACATATATCTAATGTTATCGTGCCAAAGAGCATTGAAGAATTAGAAGCAAAAATAGAAGACACGAAAACGGAAAAGATTGCGGCAGTAAAATCTCAAAACTTTGAATTGGCAGCCAGCTTCCGCGATAGGGAACGGCAATATCTGTTGCAATTGGAAGCCGCCAAATCAAAATGGGAAAAGGATTTGCAGGAACATCGCGAAACGGTAGACGAAGAAAAGGTAGCCGAAGTAGTTGCCATGATGTCAGGCGTACCTGTTCAGCGAATTGCAACGGCTGAAAACGTAAAGCTGCTCGAAATGGGAGAAATATTGAAAAGTAAGGTTATCGGGCAAGACGAAGCTGTTTCAAAAATAGTAAAAGCCATACAACGTAACCGGGTAGGATTAAAAGACCCGAACAAACCCATCGGGACATTCATGTTCTTAGGCCCCACAGGTGTTGGTAAAACACATCTTGCCAAGAAGCTGGCCGAATATTTGTTTGATTCGCCCGATACTTTGATACGTATTGATATGAGCGAGTATCTGGAGAAATTTGCCGTTTCCCGTTTGATAGGCGCTCCTCCCGGATATGTAGGGTACGAAGAAGGCGGGCAATTGACAGAAAAAGTACGTCGCAAACCCTATTCTGTTATTTTATTAGACGAAATTGAAAAGGCGCACCCGGATGTATTTAATATTTTGCTGCAAGTACTGGATGAAGGCCTTTTGACTGACAGCTTGGGAAGGCGTATTGATTTTAAGAATACCATTCTGATATTGACTTCCAACATCGGCACCCGCCAGTTAAAAGACTTTGGCCGTGGCGTAGGGTTTAATACAAAAGGGCTGGATGAAACCGACAGGGATTTTTCACGCGGAGTGATTCAAAAAGCGCTGAATAAAGCATTTGCACCTGAATTCCTGAATCGTATAGACGATATTATCATGTTCGACCAGTTAGATAAAGGCGCAATTCACAAAATTATAGACATTGAATTGGAAGGCTTGTATGACCGTGTCCGGAAATTAGGTTATTCTCTCCTCCTTACCGAAGAAGCAAAAGACTTCATTGCCGCCAAAGGGTATGACGTACAGTTTGGCGCCCGTCCGCTGAAGCGCGCCATCCAGAAATATCTGGAAGACGAAATGGCGGAAATGATTATCAAGGCTTCCGTAAACGAAGGGGATACAATACTTGTTGAATTTGACAAGGAAGGGCAAAAGCTTACCACAGAAGTAAAAAAGAAATCCTAATTAATAAAAAGTTGAAAATATATGGCAAAACAAGGAAACATTGGGGTAACGAGTGAGAATATATTCCCCATTATCAAAAAGTTTTTGTATAGCGATCACGAAATATTTCTTCGTGAGATAATATCTAACGCAGTAGATGCTACCCAGAAATTAAAAACGCTGTCGGCAGTAGGTGAATTTAAGGGCGAACTGGGCGACCAGACAATCCATGTAAAGATGGATGAAAAAGCCGGAACCATTACCGTAAGCGACCGGGGTATTGGTATGACTGCCGAGGAAATAGACAAATACATCAATCAAATAGCGTTCTCAGGCGCCGAAGAATTTGTAGAAAAATACAAAAATGACGCTGCCGCTATTATCGGACATTTTGGCTTGGGATTCTACTCTACGTTCATGGTTTCAAAAAAAGTAGAAATCGTAACCAAATCGTATAAAGAAGGCGCCGTACCCATGAAGTGGAGTTGCGAGGGAAACCCTGAGTATACCTTAGAAGAAACAGAGAAAGAAGATACCGGCACAGATATTATCTTATATATCGACGATGAAAACGCGGGCTTCCTGAATAAAGACAAGATAAGCGGGCTACTGAAAAAATACTGCCGTTTCTTACCCATACCGATTGCTTTCGGTAAAAAGCAGGAATGGAAAGACGGCAAATATGTGGATACGGATAAAGATAATATAATTAACGACACCAAGCCTGCCTGGGTACGCAAGCCTTCCGAGCTTACGGATGAAGATTACAAGAAGTTCTATCAGGAGTTATACCCCATGAGCGAGGAACCCTTGTTCTGGATACATTTGAATGTAGATTATCCGTTTAACCTAACAGGCATACTCTATTTCCCCCGCATTAAGAATAACATCGACCTGAACCGGAATAAAATACAATTATACTCCAGCCAGGTATTTGTAACGGATTCGGTAGAAGGAATTGTTCCCGAATTTTTAACCTTATTGCATGGCGTTTTAGATTCGCCCGATATTCCGCTGAACGTATCCCGTTCGTACCTGCAAAGCGACCAGAATGTAAAGAAAATATCAAACCATATCACCAAGAAGGTAGCCGACCGCCTGGAAGAGATGTTTAAGAACGACCGCCCACAGTTTGAAGAAAAATGGGACAGCCTTAAGCTATTTATCCAATATGGCATGCTGACAGACGAAAAGTTCTACGAACGCGCCGCTAAGTTTGCCCTTTTAAAAGATGTAGACGGCAAGTATTACACCTTTGACGAATACAGGACATTGGTTAAAGAAAATCAAACGGATAAAGACGGTACGTTGGTTTATCTTTATACGAACAGTACCGAAGAGCAATACAGCTATATCCAGGCAGCTAAAGACAAAGGATATAACGTATTAATGCTGAACGGACAATTAGACGTGCACATCATAGGGCAACTGGAGCAGAAATTTGAAAAGACACAATTTGTCAGGGTAGACAGCGATACAACTGACAATATCATCCGTAAATCGGACGCCGGCAACGTAACGCTTGAAGAAAATCAAAAAAGCGCTTTACAGGAAGTATTCAAGAGCCAGGTACCCAGGATTGAAAAAGCCGAATTTTACGTTACTTTCGAGGCGTTAGGCGCCGGCGCCAACCCTGTTATGCTTACGCAGAGCGAATATATGAGGCGTATGCGCGATATGTCGGCCATGCAACCGGGCATGTCGTTCTATGGAGAAATGCCCGACAGCTATAACTTGGTTCTTAACACAGACCATGACCTTGTAAAAAAAGTACTGGCAGACGAAGAACAAGCCTGCGCAGATAAATTAGCTCCGGTAGAGGCTGATATTAAAGGCTGGGAAGCAAGACAAGCCGACCTGCGCGAAAAACAAGGCAAGAAAAAAGAGGAAGAACTTACGGCTGAAGAAAAAGAAGACCTGGCCAATACGGATAAGAAACTTGACGAACTGCGCGGGCAACGCACCGGTATTCTTTCGGAGTATGCCGCTGCCAATAACCTGGTGCACGAATTAATAGACCTGGCTCTGTTAAGTAACGGCATGCTGAAAGGAGAGCCTTTAAGCCGCTTTATTAAACGAAGCATTCAAATGATTGGTTAATTCGTTGCTGATATGCACTAAAATAGTTTATTTTGTGTTCAAATTAAAAGAACATATATGAACTTTACAAAAACAGATATCCCCGGAGTATGGATAATTGAACCAAATGTGTTCAACGACTCGCGGGGATATTTTTTTGAAACCTTCAAAAAAGCCGAATTTGAGAAGCATATCGGCAAGGTAGATTTTATCCAGGATAATGAATCGTGCTCGTCTGCCGGGACGCTTCGCGGGTTACATTACCAGCTCAATCCTTTTTCTCAAGCGAAATTAGTACGGGTTGTCCGGGGCGCCGTCTTCGATGTAGCCGTAGATATGCGTAAGGGCTCTCCTACGTTCGGACAGCATGTAGCCGTAGAGCTTACGGGCGAGAATAAACGGCAGCTTTTCATTCCGCAAGGCTTCGCCCACGGCTTCCATGTGCTGGCAGACAATACCGTTTTTACCTATAAGGTGGATAATCCCTATACGCCGTCGCACGAACGGAGCGTACGCTTTGACGCTTTCGGGATTGACTGGAAAATAACTTCTCCCGGAACATTAATTGTGTCTGAGAAAGACAAAAACGCCCCGGCCCTGCAAAAGGCGGAATACAACTTTGAATTTTAAATAAATATATAATTATGAAGACATATTTAGTAACCGGAGCCGCCGGTTTTATTGGAGCTAATTTCATTAAATATATGCTCGCCACTTATCCGGATATAAAAATAGTTATACTTGACCTGCTTACTTATGCCGGTAATCTGAAAACCATCGAAAAGGATATAGACAACGACCGCTGCCTGTTTGTAAAAGGAGACATCGGCGACCGTTCGCTGGTAGACGATCTTTTTTATAAATACCCATTTGATTATGTAGTGAACTTTGCCGCAGAAAGCCATGTAGACCGGAGTATCGATAATCCTCAATTATTTTTGACGACCAATATACTCGGAACGCAAAATCTGCTGGAGGCCGCTAAATATGCCTGGGCAACAGGAAAAGACAAGGCCGGCTATCCTACATGGAAAGAGGGCGTTCGCTTTCATCAGGTTTCAACAGACGAAGTATACGGGAGCCTGGGAGCGGAAGGGTTCTTTACCGAATCTACCCCCTTAGACCCAAGAAGCCCTTACAGCGCATCGAAAACAAGCGCCGACCTCTTTGTCAAAGCCTATCATGAAACCTATAAGATGCCGGTAACCCTCACAAGATGTTCCAATAACTACGGCCCCTTTCATTTCCCTGAAAAGCTGATTCCCCTTATTATACAAAACATCCTGCAAGGCAAACCGCTCCCGGTATACGGGGATGGAACGAATGTACGCGACTGGCTTTATGTGGAAGACCATTGCAAAGCCATTGACGCCGTTATCCACAGGGGAAGAACCGGGGAAGCATACAACGTAGGAGGGCATAACGAAAAACAGAATATCGAAATCGTAAAGTTTGCCATCCGAACCATCCGCCGCATCATGGACGAGCAACCGGCCTATCGCCAGGCGCTGAAGAAGATAGAATTAGATGCTAACGGAGAAATAGAAACCGGCTGGATTAACGACAGCCTTATCACTTTCGTAAAAGACCGCCTCGGGCACGACCAGCGTTATGCCATTGACCCAACGAAAATAACTAACGAATTAGGCTGGAAACCGGAAACCTGCTTTGAAGACGGTATCGTAAAAACAATTTACTGGTATTTAGACAACCAGGCCTGGGTAGACGATATCTTAACCGGCGATTACGTCAGCTATTACGACCATCTGTATCACCAGCGGTAATTTGCGCCAAACTATGCGAGATGCGCTTCAAAGCTTTGGATATCTTCCCATTCGCCGGCTAACAGGAGCGTGTCTCCTTCTTTTAATATACACTCCGGAGAGATGGCTATCATGGAATGGTCGTCTCTTTCCATATTAATGATCATACACTCCGTTTTCTTTTGGATGTTAAGCTCCCGGATGGTTTTATTAATCATGGGCGAGCCAGGCTCCACTACATACTGCGAAAGTACTACGTGATGTCCGGGTTCGTCTTCGTTTGCAGCCAGTTCGTTTCTGTCGGCTATTTGTTGAGTGAATCTGCGGATATTCTCGTCAGAGCCGGCCACTATCAATTTATCATACGGATAGATATGTTCGTTGCCGTCGGGGATATTAATCTTCCTGTTACCGCGGATAATGGTTACGATATTCAGGCCTAAACGTTTGCGGAAATCCAGTTCGCCAAGCGTTTTCCCTACTTTGGGCGAAGCCGGCGAAACGTCTATCTCTTCCAGGTGGATATCTTTAGAGAGTAGCGTATGCGCCACTAAGGGATGAATCGGGGCCGACTTTTCTTCTGTCAATTGCTTATGGCGCAGATTTTCCAGGAAGCGGGCTTCCATGCGCATGGACTGGCTTTTAAAGCCCTGAAAGAAAATAACAAAGGCTATAACTGCCATCGATACAATAACCATCCATAGCGTATAGCTGGGAAACAAAGGTGCAAGCACCATCATAATCAGCGCACAGCCAATCCCTATCCTGAATACGATAAGAGACAGTAAGGCTCCGCGGTTAAAATGATTATCCTGCCATAAGTTCCGGAACTCGGCAGAACGGTTCTTCTTCATGATAATAGCGCGAAGGAAAGGGGCCATCAGGAGCAAGGCCAGCGCAGCAGAAAGTATCTTACCCCAAAGGCCCGGTACTTTATCTGTAAGGAAAGGCGTTACAAACCGTTCGAAGAGTAAGATGACAGCCACCGTTACGGCCGCATATACGGCCATGATACGGAGCACGCTTTTCAGCAGCTTGTTCCAGTCGTTTTGCTTATTAACAGTCTTCAAACCCGATGAAGCATAGCCTTCTATTATCTTACCCCACCCGGAGGGGATGCGGCGCTCTACGGCCCGGCATAGCGGGGTAGACAGCTTGATAAAATAAGGCGTTGTAAACGTTGTAATAATCGATACAGACACAATGATGGGATATAAATTGCCGCTGATAACGCCCAAGCTCGTCCCCAGGCCGGCGATAATAAAGGAGAACTCGCCTATCTGGGCCAAACTGAATCCCGACTGCATCGCCACTTTCAGCCCTTCGCCCGAGGCCATCACTCCAAGCGTGGCGAAAATAACGCGCCCTGCCAGTACAACGCCCGTAAGGATTAATATCAACCCCCCGTATTCTTTAATAACCTGCGGCTCTATCATCATGCCTACCGATACGAAGAATACGGCTCCAAAAAGATTCTTGACCGGTTCTATCAAATGTTCGATATGTTTGGCTTTTATTGTTTCCGCCAGGATAGAGCCCATGATAAAAGCGCCTAATGCGGCCGAGAATCCTACTTTGTGGGCAAACAATACCATCCCCAGGCAAAGCCCGGTGGAGACGATAATCAGGGTTTCGTTGTTCAGGTAATTCTTTACCTTCTTCAGCGCCGTAGGGATAAGGTAGATGCCAATGACAAACCACACAAGCACAAAGAATACAAGCCGGAGCAGGCTTCCCAGCAATTCCACGCCTTCAATCCGGTGGCTTACGGCTACCGTAGAAAGCAATACCATCATCAGGATAGCCGCCAGGTCTTCCACTATCAGCATACCAAATACGATACCGGCAAACTTCTGCTTCTGAAGCCCCATATCCGTAAAGGCTTTGATTATAATCGTGGTAGAAGACATGGACAGCATGCCTCCGAGGAAGATGCTGTCCATCTGCGGCCAGTGGAGCAGTTGCCCCACAATATACCCGATAACGAGCATAGAGCCCATATTGATGATGGTGGCAAGCGAGGCCGTTCCTCCCACTTCCATAAGTTTTTTAAAGCTAAACTCAAGCCCCAGGGCAAAGAGGAGGAAGATGATGCCAATCTCGGCCCATACCTCAACATTGCCCATACCGGCCACGGTGGGTAGCCAGGGTATATGCGGGCCGGCGATAAATCCGGCCACGATATACCCCAATACCACCGGCTGCCTGAGCCATTTGAACAATACCGTTGCAATCCCGGCTGTGATAAGGATTAACGCCAGATCTCCTATGAAACCGTTCAGTTCGGCCATTCCGTATTATTTTTCAATAACGGCCTGTGCAGCGGCTACGCGCGCGATAGGAACCCGGAAGGGCGAGCAGGATACATAATTAAGCCCCACGCGGTGGCAGAATTTAACCGACGACGGTTCGCCTCCATGTTCGCCGCAGATGCCGCATTTAAGGTCCGGGCGCACTTCCCTGCCCTTCTCGGTAGCCATGCGTACCAGCTGGCCTACGCCGCGCTGGTCTAACACCTGGAAGGGGTCGGTTTTAAGTATCTTCTTTTCCAGATAAATGGGCAGGAAGGTAGCAATATCGTCTCGCGAATAGCCAAACGTCATTTGCGTAAGGTCGTTCGTGCCGAAAGAGAAGAACTCGGCAGCCGAAGCAATCCTGTCTGCCGTCAGTGCGGCGCGGGGAATCTCTATCATGGTTCCTACCTTGTAGACAATCTCGTCTCCTGCTTCGGCAAAGAGCTGTTTGGCCGTTGCACGTATGATTTTCTCCTGTTCGAGGAACTCG
>JAIRKZ010000104.1 GCA_031259845.1 Tannerellaceae bacterium
CAATATAGCGAGTAATCGTTGTATATCCGGTTTGTCTTTCTGCTCAAATTCCCGTATCACTTTGGTTGCGTATAATAATCAATGATATTCATAGCGAATCGTGCAAACGCCGTAGCAGGTCCGCCCCTCATCTCAATGGCTACTTCAATGGCCTCAATAATTTCATTTTCAGATGTTCCACAGTCAAGTGCCTGTTTGATGTGCCATTCCATGCAAGACTCACAGTTAATCGCCACCGAAATTCCTATTGCAATTAATTCCTTTTGTCCTTTGCTTAATATTCGGTCTTCGAAAGTCGATTCTTCCATCTCACAAAAAGCTCGGAATACTTTTGATTTTTTGTTGAACCAGGCATTCGCTTGTTTCCGCGTCCTTATTATTTTTTCAATTTTTTCTTTGTCTGAATTTTCCATATAATTCTGTTCGTTTAATTACTATCATGATTAAATTTATCCAGTGAAATACAAAGGTATAACATTCCCAATAAAATCAACACAATAAATCGCCTATACAGAAGTCAGGTAAGCAAAATAATGAACCCGTTCAACCGGAATTTGGTAAAATCAGTTAGTTTTGGTTATTTTTGTGCCTGATTTAAAAAGTTACCGATGCTTGATTTCTCTTTTTGGATGCATACGCCGTATGATTGGACGCTTCTTTTTGTTTGTGCCTTGCTGATTGGTATGTCTAAAACCGGTATTCAGGGCATTACGATGCTGGCAATCCCGCTCATGGCCGTCAATTTCGGAGCGAAACCATCTACGGGTTTGATTCTTCCCATGCTGTGCTTTTCCGATTTGATTGCCGTTTTTTACTATCGCCGTGCAGCGGAGTGGAAATATGTGTTCAAACTTCTTCCGGCTGCTATTGCAGGTTTTTTTGTAGCAATCGCCATAGATAAACTGATCCCTGCCGATGAATTCCGCCGGTTAATGGCTGTCTGTATTTTTTCAGGTTTAGCCGTCATGTTTTGGACGAAAAAGGGAGGTGGCGACAATAAGATGTTCACAGCCTGGTGGTATGCGCCTTTGTTTGGATTAATGGGTGGTTTTACTACGATGATAGGGAATGCCGCCGGCCCGGTTATGTCGGTCTACCTTCTTTCCATGCGTTTGCCTAAGTATAGTTTTGTAGGGACAAGCGCCTGGTTTTTCCTCGTAGTTAATTACCTCAAGTTTCCTCTCCAACTATTTGTATGGGATAATATCACCCTTACAACCGTGGCCCTCAATGCCCTCACCATTCCCTTTATGATAACCGGCGCCGTAGCCGGTATTTACTTTGTAAAGAAAGTTCCGGAAAAAAGTTACCGTGCCTTTATTATTATAGTCACGGTTCTTTCTACCCTTATGTTATTGTTTTGATACCCCTTTACCGGCTTCCGGCTCTCAGTTCGTCTTGCTTTGCCTTTTCCTGTCGTTCTCGTCGAGCAGTATTTTGCGCATACGCATATAATTGGGGGTGATTTCTACGTACTCGTCTATCTTTATATATTCCAGCGCATCTTCAAGGCTGAATACTACCGGGGGGGCTAATGCTACTTTATCATCCGAACCAGACGCGCGCATATTGGTCAGTTTCTTTGATTTGGTGACATTCACCACCAAGTCGCCTTCTTTAGTATGTTCGCCAACTACCTGTCCGGCATATACCTCATCTTGCGGTAAAATAAAGAACCGTCCGCGTGATTGAAGGTTATTCAGCGCATAAGCATAGGCCGTACCTGTTTCCATCGCAATGATCGAACCATTTACCCGGCGTTCTATTTCTCCTTTCCAGGGCTGATAATCAAGGAAACGATGGGCGATAATCGCTTCACCGGCAGAAGCTGTCAGTACGGCATTATTCAGTCCGATAATACCGCGCGACGGTATGTTAAATTCGAGGAATATCCGTTCGTTTTTATTTTCCATCAGGGTCATTTCGCCCTTACGTCTCGTAACGATGTCTATGATGCGGCTGGACGATTCTTCCGGGAGGTTAATGGTGAGCTGTTCTATCGGCTCGCATTTTACGCCGTTTATTTCTTTTATAATAACCTGCGGCTGCCCTACCTGTAGCTCGTATCCTTCACGGCGCATCGTTTCGATAAGCACCGATAAATGAAGGACGCCTCGCCCATATACCAGCCAGGAGTCTGCCGAATCCGTCGGTTCAACACGTAACGCCAAATTTTTATCAAGTTCTTTCTGCAAACGTTCATAAATATGACGGGACGTAACATATTTCCCGTCTTTCCCAAAGAAAGGAGAATTATTGATTGTAAAAAGCATCGACATGGTAGGTTCGTCAATGGCAATAGTAGGCAAAGGCTCCGGATGATTGGCGTCGCAAATGGTTTCGCCAATTTCAAAACCTTCTATTCCTATTAAGGCGCATATATCGCCCGATTGGACAGAAGGTACTTTCGTCCGTCCCAATCCCTCAAAAATATCCACCTCTTTAACCTTCGACTTCACCATCGAGCCGTCACGTTTACACAAGATAATATCCTGTCCTTCTTTCAACTCTCCGCGATGTACCCGGCCTACCGCTATACGCCCCACATATTTGGAATAATCCAGCGAAGTGATAAGTAACTGTGACGGGCCTTCCAACACTTCCGGTTCGGGTATATATTCTATAATGGCGTCGAGCAGCGGATAGATATTGTCGGAAGGCTTCTGCCAGTCGTCAGACATCCAGCCCTGCTTTGCCGAACCATAAATCGTTGGAAAATCCAATTGTTCTTCCGTAGCGTCTAAGCTAAACATTAAATCGAACACCATTTCCTGTACTTCAGACGGGCGGCAATTCGGTTTATCCACCTTATTAATAACCACAATCGGCTTTAAGCCGAGTTGAATCGCTTTTTGCAGTACAAAACGCGTTTGCGGCATAGGCCCCTCAAAGGCGTCAACCAGCAACAAACAACCATCCGCCATATTCAACACACGCTCTACCTCCCCGCCAAAGTCGGCATGCCCCGGCGTATCTATGATATTTACTTTATACCCTTTATATTGGATGGAAACGTTTTTCGCCAGAATAGTTATCCCTCGTTCACGTTCCAAATCGTTACTGTCGAGATATTGATCCAAGTCTTCTTGTCCTTCCCTGAACAGCTTTCCAGCCAAAAGCATTTTATCTACTAACGTTGTTTTTCCGTGATCAACATGTGCGATAATCGCAATATTCCTAATTTTTTGCATCGATACTTATTTTTCCGGCGCAAAGGTACAACAAAAAACAGGACGAAATAAAAAAAACAAGAAAAGTATTGTCAGTCAAAAAGTAATCCCTATCTTTGCATCCGCTTAGATAATATGGTATAATTTATTAAAGTAACTAAACAACATGTATTTAGATTCAGCAAAAAAACAAGAGCTTTTTGAAAAATACGGTAAATCTACAACCGATACGGGTTCTCCCGAAAGCCAGATTGCCTTATTTTCTTTCCGTATTTCTCATTTGACGGAACATCTTAAAAGGAATCACAAAGATTACGGTACTGAGAGGGCTCTCAAGATGCTGGTAGGCAAACGTCGCCGGCTCCTTGATTATTTAATTAAGATAGATATCACCCGGTATCGCGCCATCATTAAAGAGCTTGGCATCAGAAAATAAACGATCAAACTTTTTAGAAGTAAATACAAAGGCGGCTTCCGGGTCGCCTTTTTCTATATCACGGCCATACCGACCACGACCTTCTCGCCTGGAAAGCCGCACAAATAGCTACCCTCTACGGCAATGCTTTACCGGTAATAGAAAGCAACACCGAATACATCCTCGACGAAATAGCCGATACCTGCCGCAACCTGTACAGCCGGACGCCCTCCGAGCAGATAAAGAAAGGCCAGCCTGCCAAATGGGGGTTCCACACCAATTCGTCTACCAAGCCAATGGTAATATCCCACCAGGCTAAAGTAGTCCGCGATGAACTGTACGTTGAAAGATGTTTGCCCGCCGCTCAAGCTGATAAACGCAGACAGCACAACTTACACCCCAAGACAGATACAGGGACTGGCTACCATATAAGTAGCCAGGCGAATACCCGGCTGCTACATTTCTTCATGCCCGGCAAAGAAAATCGTGAAAAAACATTCCGAAAAACAGAAATATATTTTTATATTCAAAACACATCGTTTATATTTGTATCAAATAACAATGGCATGAGAATTGTAACATTCAACAAGATAAAAGAATATATACAAATACACCCGGATTCGGATACTCCTCTAAGGAACTGGTATAAAAACATAAAGGAATGTGACTGGAACTGTTTTGCAGACATAAGGAGAACTTTTGGGAGCGCTGATAACGTAGGGAATAATCGTTTTGTATTTAATATAAAAGGGAATGATTATCGGCTTGTTGCCATTGTGATTTTCGCATCAAAGAAAGTGTATATACGTTTTATCGGGACGCATGAAGAATACAGCAAAATAAAAGATTGTTCAATTATATAAACCACAGAAGATATGATTAAGACAGAAAAACAATACAATGCGGCATGTTCCAGAATAGAGGAACTTCTCAAAGTGGTAGGGAATGATACGCCGGCAGATGATAAAGATTTTATTGAACTGGATTTACTCTCTGACTTGGTTGCGGATTACGAAGAAGCACATTCTCCGGTAAAAGAGCCGGAATTAGCCGACGTTATCAAACTTCGCATGTATGAAATGGGAATCAATCAAACCAAACTTTCAGAATTGTTAGGTGTAAGCCCATCAAGAGTAAGTGAGTATCTGACCGGTAAAAGCGAACCTACTTTACAGGTAGCAAGAAATATCAGCCGTAAACTCAATATTAGTGCTTCAGTTGTTCTGGGAGTTTAGAGCGGATTGGTTGTGACAATCTCCTCAACTTGGGTGGTATGTTCCGTGCCGCCAACCTTTACATGGTCATAATTCATCGTGTCTTTAGACGGGGTAAGCAGCAAGACAGGGGGGAGAATGTCTGATGTAATTCCCGTCATACATTCGGATGGCATACCTTAGAAAGCTTGTTAAAATAAGCTCCCAAAGTTTTCATTATAATAGCGTAACAAAATACATAGAAATGGACACAGGTTATTCAGAGCAGGCAGAGAGACTGATGCGAGTGCATTACGGTCGTCTATCCGAAAGGGAGAAAAGGCTCTATGCGGCCATGGAGGCAGTGAAATTGGGTTATGGCGGCCAAACTTACCTCAAGAAGCTTTTGGGTGTGGATTATAAAACCATCAGCCATGGAAAAAAGGAGTTGCGGCAGTTGTCCTCCGGAGAGATGATAGAGAGCGGGCGCCAACGTAAAGTTGGCGGCGGGCGTAAAAAAAACGGCTGACGGTTCCCTGACGCGGGCTTTGCTCATTGAATTGATTGAGGCCAACAAGGCGGGCAGTCCTGCAGAAGTCGGCGTTTATTGGGTATGCCTGCGCCCCCTGCAAATAGCGAAATTGTTCTATGAACAGCAGGGTCTTATGGTGAGCCATGGGGTGGTAAAACGCTTATTGAAGGAATTGGGCTACGGCTTCCGTAAGCAGTCAAAGCAATTGGGGACAGGATGTTATGCCAACCGGGACAGGCAATTCAAGATCATTTGCTCCCTGGTGTTAGTGATGAGTTTGAAAAGCCCTGTCTTAAGCATAGGCTGTAAGAAGAAAGAGCGTTTAGGGAACCTTTACAGGGACGGTAAATGCTATTGTACAAAAGCCATCAGGGTCTATGACCATGATTATGAACATTTGTCCCGGGGAAAAGTGAT
>JAIRKZ010000113.1 GCA_031259845.1 Tannerellaceae bacterium
CGACCCCCTTTACATCATCGACGGGGTGCCCAGCAAACGTTCCATGAACGAACTGGCTACGGCAGACATCGAATCGGTGCAGGTATTGAAGGATGCTTCTTCGGCAAGCATATACGGATCGCGGGCTGCCAACGGGGTGATTATCGTAACAACCAAAAAGGGCAAAACCCCGGGCGCAAAGGTAGACTTCAGGGCTTCTTTCAGCGCGCAGGATTACAGGCGGTCGCTCAGCCTGCTCAATACCGAGCAAAGGGGCTTCGTGCAGTGGCAGGCCGCCATGAACGACGGGCAAGACCCCAACTTTGGCGTCTATACGTTTGAATGGCATGGCAACGAGGCCTCCGGCTATACCCTCGACAGGGTAATCCTGCCGGAATACCTGGACGACGCCAGAACCATGCGCCCCGCCGATACCGACTGGGTAGGCGAGATAGGGCGAACCGGACTGGTGCAGAACTATAACATATCCCTGTCTAACGTAGGCGAAAAGGGCCGGTCGCTCTTCTCCATAGACTACTTTGACAATACGGGTACTATCAAAAAGTCTGGCTTCAACAGGATTACGGCCCGTGTCAACTCGGATTACACGGCGTTCCACGACCGTTTGACGATTGGCGAAAACTTCTCCCTCTCCAAAATACGGAAGCAGGCCATAGACGCCGGTATCCTTAACCAGACGCACGAAATACAGCCCGTCATCCCCGTCCACACCATCGACGGGACAGGCTGGGGAGGCCCCGTATCAGGGATGAGCGACCGGCAAAACCCGGCGCGACTGATAGAAGACAACAAACAGAACCATGATGACTACGTGCGCCTGTTCGGCGACCTCAACCTCGACCTGGCGATTATGGAAAACCTCCACTTCCGCTCCAGGTTCGGCATTGATTACGCCGGCTACTGGAAACGGAATATGCAGCTCAAATACGTATCCGGGTTTATGTCCGACAATATCAACCGCGTAGACCTCACTGCCAACTACGAAGGCAACTGGATTCTCAGCAATACCCTGAACTATACGTTCAACCTCGCGGGCAAACACGGTTTCGACCTGCTTGCCGGGCAGGAAGCGCTGAAATATTACAAAACCGAACTGACAGCCGGCAGAGACGTCTTCGCCTCCGAAGACCCGGACTATATGTACCTGAACTCCGGGGAAGAAAACCGGCGGAACGGCAACTGGGCCACCTCATACGCCCTGCTCTCGTATTTCGGAAAGGTAAACTACAACTATGCCAACCGCTACCTGGCCTCCGCCACCTTCCGCTACGACGGCTCCTCGCGCTTCGGCTCCAACAACCGTTACGGCTTCTTCCCTTCCTTCTCCCTGGGATGGCGCATCAGCGAAGAGGGCTTTTTCAAAGAAGCGCTCCCCATCGTTTCAGACCTGAAAATCCGTTACGGATGGGGGCAGACCGGAAACCAGGAAATAGGAGACTATGCCTCCCTTGGCCTGTATGAAGCCATGTACGGAAGCGACCCCACCTGGTCGCCCGACAACGGCACGGCATACGATATCTATGGAAACGGCGGGGGAAACCTCCTTTCCGGTTATCGCCGTACACAGCAGATGAACCCTGACCTGAGATGGGAAACCACCACGCAGCATAACATCGGTATTGATTTTGGCTTCCAAAACCAAAAACTTGCCGGCTCTTTCGACTATTTTATGAAAGAAACGGAAGACATCCTTATCAAACCCCCTTATATAGCTACCCTGGGGGAAGGCGGAGACCGCTGGGTGAACGGCGCCACGCTGGAGAATAAAGGTTTCGAGTTTATCCTGAGCTACAACGACAGGATAGGAGAGGCAGGCCTGTCGCTTACCGGAAACCTTTCCCGCTATGTGAACAAAGTAACCAGGTTGCCCGAAGATGTAATCAACTCGTATGCCGGCAACGGAAACGACCAGACCATCCTGGGCCGTCCCCTGAACTCCATGTTCGGCTACGTAACAGACGGCATCTTCCAGAACCAGGCCGAAGTAGACGCCCACGTTGACCAGCCGGGAAAAGGCGTAGGCCGCATCCGCTACCTCAACATAAATGGCGATGGCGCCATCAACGATGAAGACCGCGCCTGGCTGGGCGTGAAAGACCCCGATTTTATTTACGGACTGAACGTAGAACTGACCTGGAAGAACTTCGACCTCGGCATGTTCTGGAACGGGGTAGTGGGAGCCATGATAGACAACGGCGTGAAACGCTATTCAGACTTTATCAGCTTCTTCGGCGGGCACAATTACGGCACACGCACATTAAACGCCTGGACGCCGCAGAACGCATCGTCTACCATCCCCGCCCTGGCGCTGAACGACCGGAACAACGAAGCCCGCTTCTCCGATTACTTTATCGAGAACGGCTCGTACCTCAAGCTGGCCAATATGGAAATAGGCTATACCATCCCGCAGCATATCATACAGAAGGCGCTGATAAGCAAGGCGAGGATTTATATCATGGGGCAGAACCTGCTCACGGTAAAGAAAACCTGGGGGAAGAATGCCTTTACCGGCGTAGACCCCGAAACGCCAAACCTGGCCTATCCCGTACCTTATTCGTTTACCGCAGGCATTAATTTATCTTTTTAATACTTACAGACATGAAAACATTCAAAAATATATGCGTCCTGGCTGCTCTGTTCACTCTCTCGGCAGCCTGCGATTCTTACCTCGACGAAAACCCCAAAGGGGCATTAAGCGACAACCAGCTTAACACGCCCGAAAATGTAGAAAAGATGGTAATCGCCGCCTATTCTTACCTGGGAAACGACAACTACAGCAGCGGGGCGATTGCCCTGTGGCCATACGGCGACCTCCGCAGCGGCGACGCCTATAAAGGCGGAGCCGGCACCGGCGACATGGGAGACCTCCACCTGATAGAATCGTACGTATACATGCGCGACGACGTAGGCTACCTCGACAGCAAATGGTATCGACAGTATGTAGCTATCAGCCGGGCTAACAATGCCCTGAGCCGCATAAACCAAATGACGGAAGCAGAATATCCCGGCAAGAACATACGGGCTGCCGAAATGCGCTTCTTGCGCGCCCACTACCTGTTCGACCTGAAAATACTGTTCAAAAACATCCCCTTCATCGACGAAACGATCCCGCCCGAAGAGTATATTAACGTATCGAACGTAGAATATACCAGCCAGGAGATGTGGGAAAAGATTATTGAAGAGTTCCGCTATGCCGTGGCAAACCTGCCGGAAGACAATGGCGCCGCAGGACGCATCAATAAATGGATGGCAAAAGCTTACCTGGCAAAAACATTACTTTATGCTGCCTACGAACAAAACGAAAAACACGAAGTAACCGGTATCGACAATGCAAAGCTCAACGAAGTAATCGAACTGACCGCCGATATCGTTAATTCGGGCAAATACAGGCTGGCGGCAGACTTTGCCGATAATTTCCTGTGCGAAACGGAGAACGGCCCGGAATCAATCTTTGCCATCCAGTTTTCAAGGAACGACGGAACCCTGCACGGGCGTTTAGACTGGGGCGCCATGCTTAACTACCCGATGAACGGCGAATACGGATGCTGCGGCTTCCATTCTCCCTCGCAGAATATGGTAAATGCGTTTAAGACCGATGACAAGGGCCTGCCGATGTTTTCCGATTATAATAAGGAGTCCATCTCCACTCCCGACGACCTGTTGTCGCACAACGTAGACCCGCGCATCAATCACTCCGTAGCCATACCCGGATTGCCTTATAAATATGATCCCGAATTTATCTTTCAGGAATCATGGACGCGCCAGCCCGAGGTGTATGGGCCGTTTATGTCGCTGAAGGAAGTTGTATTGCCGGATTGCCCCTGCTTTGAGAAGGTAAACCCCTTTATGTCGAGCGCAAAGAACAGGGATGTGATCCGCCTTGACGACGTTATGCTGTGGCAAGCCGAAGCGCTGATAGAATCAGGTCGCCAGGCCGAAGCGCTGCCCCTCGTCAATGCCATCCGCGAACGCGCCGCCAAAAGCACGGCCCGGCTGGTAGACGCACAGGGGGAACCAACCGGCAAGTTCAGGCTCGACGTGTATAAACCGGGAGAGAACTGTCCCGCCTGGACACAGGATTTCGCCCGCCAGGCGCTACGCTGGGAACGCCGGTTGGAATTTGCAATGGAAGGGTTCCGTTTCTTCGATTTAGTGCGTTGGGGGATTGCCGCCGAATATGTAAATGCTTACCTGGATGTAGAGAAAACGCGCCACAGCTACCTGGCGGAAGCTAAATTTACTAAAAACCGCGATGAATATTTCCCTGTTCCGAAACAACAGATTAATTTTAGCAAGAAACTATACCAGCAAAATTATGGCTGGTAAATACATAAACAATATGAAGCTGCTACATTTACTTTCATTCCTTTTACTTGCCGCAACAACTGCCGGCGCAAAAGATATTTCAATCAAAATAACGAAGAAGTATCTTAACCTGCCCGTCTCCCACCAAATACCCCGCTCGGTAATGACGTTCGAGGTGGATGGCAGGGCGGAGAGAAGTTTTGACATCCGCCTGGCCCCGGGATTGGCCGACTATTGGGTGTTCTGCAACGTATCTGCCCTGAAAGACAGGGAACTTAAAATAGCTTACGACGGCGAGGGACTGGAGCAAATCTACCAGTCCGACCGGATAGCCGGCCACGAAGCGCTATACCGCGAGGCAAACCGCCCGCAACTGCATTTCACCACGCAGCGCGGCTGGATAAACGACCCCAACGGGCTGATTTACTACGAGGGAGAGTATCACCTCTTCTACCAGCACAACCCTTACGAACGAGACTGGGGCAACATGCACTGGGGACATGCCGTAAGCCGCGACCTTATCCATTGGGAAGAGCTTCCTGCGGCGCTTTACCCCGACGAACAGGGCGCGATGTTTTCCGGCTCCGCAGTAATCGACTACGGGAATACGGCCGGCTTCAATAAGGGAGAAACGCCCGCGATGGTTGCCATCTATACGGCAGACGCGCCCGACAGGCAGGTACAGTGCATCGCCTACAGCCTGGACAGGGGAAGAACCTGGACAAAGTACCAGGACAACCCGGTAATAGACTCCAAAGAGAAATGGAACAGCAAAGACACCCGCGACCCATACGTATTCCGCTATGAGCCGAACCGGGAGTGGGTGATGATACTGAACGAACGAGACGGACACTCCGTCTACACCTCCCCCAACCTGAAAGACTGGACCTGGCAAAGCCACGTTACCGGCTTCTGGGAATGCCCCGCCCTCTTCGAACTGCCGGTAGACGGCAAGAAGGACAACAAAAAGTGGGTAATGTACGGCGCCTCCGGAACCTACATGACCGGCTCTTTCAACGGGAAGGCGTTCACCCCCGAAGCAGGTAAATATTACTATGCCACGGGAGCCCTCTATGCCGCGCAGACGTTTGCCAATATTCCCGCCTCAGACGGAAGGCGTATCCAGATTGCCTGGGGGCGCGTTTCGCATCCCTGCATGCCCTTCAACGGCCAGATGCTTATCCCCACCGTACTGGAGTTGCGCTCCACGAAGGATGGCCCCCGCCTGTTCAGCAGCCCGGTGAAAGAGTTCAACCGCTTGCAGACGCTTATCCTCCAACGCTCCGCCCTGTCGGCAGAAGAGGCCAACAGGCTGCTTGCCCCTTACGGCAACAACGATTGCCTGCGGGTGCAATTCACCCTCAAGCTCTCCCACGCTACCGATGCGGGGCTTAACCTCCACGGCCGGCAGCTGATGGCGTACGATATGAACGCCAACCGGGTAAACGGCGTTTTCTACTCGCCCGACGACATGACAAGTATGGAAATCACAGCCGACATCATCGTAGACAAGACTTCGGCAGAGGTGTTTATAGACGATGGCGCTTATTCCTTCTGCATCGAACGCAAGCCGTATACCGGTAGCGAAGGATACCATTTCCGGGGCAATGCCATCGAAATAAAAGACCTGAAAGTATACTCCCTCAAATCTATCTGGAAATAATGATGAATAAACAACCGGTAATAGCAGGGATAGGCGAATTGCTTTGGGACATGCTTCCCGGAGGGAAGAAGGCCGGAGGAGCGCCGGCGAACCTGGTATACCATGCGAGCCGGCTCGGGGCGGAAGGATACGCCATCAGCGCCGTAGGGAACGACGCTCCCGGAACGGAGATTCTCCGGGAGCTGAACAGGAACCGCATCGGGCATTGCATCGCAACCGTAGAACATCCTACCGGAAGCGTTAAAGTAGAACTTACAGACGGGAAGCCCTCCTACACTATCACGGAAAACGTAGCGTGGGACTACATCCCGCCGGCGCAGGAAGCCATCGCCCTGGTAAAACGGGCGGATGCGGTTTGTTTCGGAACCCTGGCGCAGCGCTCTCCCGTATCCCGCGATACCATAAACGCCCTGCTCGCCTGCGCGCCGGAAAACGCGCTCCGCTTCTTTGATATAAACCTGCGGCAGCATTATTACTCGAAAGGGCTGATAGAAGCCTGCCTCGTGAAAGCCAACGCCTTTAAGATTAATAACGAAGAGCTGGAGGCGATAGCCCCGATGTTCGGCAGGAAAGGCGATGCAGACGCCATTTGCCGCTGGTTTATGGATAGCTGCCGCCTGCGTTACCTCATATTAACGGCAGGAAGCGAATACAGCACGGTGTATGGCGAAGGAGAAAAGTCATCCATCCCTGCTCCCCGGGTAACGGTAGCCGATACGGTAGGCGCCGGGGATGCTTTCTCGGGGGCCTTTCTCTATTCTGTACTAACGGGCAGCCCCCTGCGCGAAGCCCATCGGAAAGCGGTAGACATTGCCGCGTATGTTTGTACAAAAAACGGAGCCTGGCCTCCTTATCCTGATAAATAAACAATATGAAAGAGAAAAACAGTATACTGAAACTGCTCCCCGTTATGGTGGCTTTCTTTGTGATGGGCTTTGTAGACCTGGCAGGAATAGCCGCCAATTACGCAAAGGCAGACTTTGCACTGTCCGACACGCTGGCCAATCTGTTCCCGTCGATGGTCTTCTTCTGGTTCCTGATAGCCTCGGTTCCCACCGGCATGCTGATGAACAGGATAGGACGGCGCAAAACGGCGCTGCTCAGCCTGGCGGTAACCATTGCCTCCCTGCTTCTTCCCCTGATCAACTATTCGTTTGCCTCGATGCTTGTTTCGTTCTCCCTGCTGGGTATCGGGAATACGCTGATGCAGGTATCGCTCAACCCGCTGCTTTCCACCATTGTGAGAAGCGAACGGCTGGCCAGCGCCATGACGTTCGGCCAGTTCGTAAAGGCCATCGCTTCCTTTATCGCCCCTGTTATCGCCGCCTGGGCAGCTTCGCGGCTGGGAGACTGGAAATACCTCTTCCCCGCGTTCATGTCGGTAGCGGTTGTGGGGATTGTCTGCCTGGGCTTTCCGCAGACAGAAGAGAAAGGCGGAGAGGGAGAAACCTCTGCCTCCACCTTCGCCCAATGCTTCGCCCTGCTGGGGAATAAACTGGTTTTCCTTTCTTTCCTGGGCATTATCTGCCACGCAGGGATAGATGTGGGCGTCAATGTAACGGCCCCCAAGCTATTGATGGAACGCCTGCATATACCGCTGTCTGCTGCCGGATATGCTACCAGCGCTTACTTCCTGTTCCGTACGGCAGGCTGCCTGCTGGGGGCGCTTGTGCTGGCCAGGTATCCGTCAAGGCTCTTCTTCCTTGCAAGCGTGCTGTGTATGGCGGCCGGCTTTGGGGGATTATTCTTTGCCGGCAGCCGGCTGCTGCTGTATGCCTGCATCGGCCTGATTGGTTTTGGCAATGCGAACATCTTCCCCGTCATCGTGTCGCAGGCGCTGCTTTCGCTTCCCGGCAAAAAGAACGAAGTGTCTGCCCTGATGGTGATGGGGCTGTTTGGCGGAACAATTTTCCCCCTGCTGATGGGAGCCTCTTCAGACATGACTGGCAACCAGGGGGGCGCCCTGTTCGTAATGGCCGCCGGCGTGCTTTATCTGCTGGCTTTCTATCCAGGGCTGAAGAGGCAGTAAGCGGGGGGTCAGGAGGCGTGCTTCAGGGGTTCGTTCACGGCTTCGGAGGGGAGGTGTTCGCCCACTTTCCTGTCGAACGATATTTTGAAGGCGTAGGCGTATTCGCACGGCTTGTTCTTTGGGAAAAAGATTTTCAGGCCTTCGTCTGTTTGCTGCCAGTTGATTTTTTCGGCGGAGCCCAGCAGTGTTATCCCTGTTATTTTTGCATCTGCGATGGCTTGTTTGTTGAGGGATTTTATCAGCGTTTCGCTGTTGCTCCAGTTGAGGGTGATGGCATAGAGGTCGTTTCCCCTGGCGGTAAAACGGATGTCGCTTGCGGTATAGGCGGTGGCTTCGCTGTCTGAGAAAGAGCCTTTGTGGGATTGGGCGCTGCCTTCGCCGAACTTCTTCCAGCAGCGGGTTTCATAGATTGCTTCGCCGTTTACTTCGAGCCATTTGCCGATGGACAGGAGGATTTCTTTCTGTTCGGCGGTAATGGTTCCGTCGGCGCGGGGGCCTATGTTCAGCAGGAGGTTGCCGTTTTTGCTTACGATGTCTATTAAATCGTGTACGATTTGGCTGGCCGGTTTGTTTTCTTCGCCGTCGATATACGACCATGATTTTTTACCCACCGAGGTGTCTGTTTGCCAGGGGAACTGCATCATTTGCCCGGACTTTCCGCGTTCCACGTCCCATACCTGTATGCTGGTGGGGTAGCCTTGCTTGGTGTTTACCGCCACGCCTTGGCCCCAGTCGAGGGCGTTGTTATAGTAGTAGGCAAGGAATTTATTGAAGTATGGCATCAGCACGGGGTCGTTTACCGTCCAGTCAAACCAGATTAGGCGGGGTTCGTATTTGCCTATCAGTTCGTAGAGGCGGGCGAGCCATTCGCGGGCGAAGTCTTCGGTGTATTTACTGTCGGGGTAGCGCCTTCCGTATAAGGTGATGGTGGTGTCTTGCACGTCGGAGGGGAAGGTCATCCCGCCGTTAAAGAACCAGGCGTTCTCGGCCTTATGGGTGGAGAGGCCGAATACAAGGCCTTCTTTTTCCACGGCGGCTTTCAGGAGGGCGACGATGTCTTTTTGCGGGCCCATTTTGGCGGCGTTCCATTCGTTCAGGTCGCTGTTGTACATGGCAAAGCCGTCGTGATGTTCGGCTACGGGGACTACGTATCTGGCGCCTGCCTTCTTAAACAGGGCGGCCCATTCGGCGGCATTGAACTTTTCGGCCTTGAAGAGGGGGATAAAGTCTTTGTAGCCAAACTTGTCGTGCGGCCCCCAGGTTTTAATATGGTGTTCGTAATCCTTGTGGCCTTCGATGTACATCATGCGGGCGTACCATTCGCTGTCGAAAGCGGGCACGGCGTAGGGGCCCCAGTGTATAAAGATGCCGAACTTTGCATCCCTGAACCACTGGGGGAACTGGTAGTGTGCGGCGATGTTGTCCCAGTCGGGGAGGAATACTTCCGTTCCTTTGGGGGAGGCTACGGAATCGATGTTGTACGACTGCTTTGCAGATGGTTTGCATGCGCTCAGGAGCGCTATGGCAAGTAAGGAGTAAAAAAATGCTTTCATGATCTATTCTTTTTTTAAATTAACTGGATGTCTTTTTACGTTGCGATCGAGCGGGCCCCGGCGTGTTATAAGAGGGCTTTTACTGTTTCCAGCATGCCTTTTTCCCGGATGGATTGCAGGCAGGTTGCCAGCGCGCCTGTAAGTCCGGGTATCTTATTCAAATCTTCTCCCCAGATAAATTCGGCGGCCAGCGTTTCGCGTGCGATATAGCCGGGGTTGTTTGTTTCCCAAAGCCTGGCGAGCAGGGAGAGAACTGCCTCGTCGTCGGCCGGGGTAATGGGTTCTTCTCCGCGTTTGCCTCCTTTATAATAAGTAATGATGGCTGCCAGGCCGAGCGTTAACCCGCGGGGAAGCTCTCCTTTCCTGTTCAAACAGGCTTTGAGGGCGGGGAGGTTGCGGGTTTTGTATTTGGCAAAGGAGTTAAGCATAATACTGGTAACGAAATGGTTCACATACGGATTGCGGAAGCGGCAGAGAACGTCGCGGGCGAACTGCTCCAATTCCCGGGGGGGCAAATCTACCGCCGGCATTAACTCGCTGTACATAACTTTGTGTACGTACCTGCCTGTCGTCTCGTCTTCCACACATTGGCGCACCGTGTCAAGCCCGGACAGGTAGCCTATGGGCGACAACACGGTATGGGGGCCGTTGAGAAGCGTTACCTTGCGCTGATGGTAAGGCGCTTCGTCGGCAACGAACAATACGTTCAGGCCGGCCTCCGAAGCGGGAAACTCCCTGGCCACCCATTGCGGCGCTTCAATTACCCACAGGTGGAACACCTCGGCTTTTACCAGCAGTTTATCGTCAAGCCCTATCCTGCCTGTTATCTCCCCGGCAGAATCTTTGGGGTATCCGGGCACGATGCGGTCTACCAGCGTAGAATAAACGCCGCAAGCCGTGTCTACCCAGCGCTGAAACTCCGCGCCCAGCTCCCACAGCGCTATGTAGCGGTTTATACATTCCTTCAGCTCTTTGCCGTTATGGAAAATCAGTTCGCAGGGGAATATAATCCACCCTTTGGCAGGGTCTCCCCCAAAGACGCTGAAGCGGTGGTAAAGCAGCTGAACAAGTTTGCCCGGATACGAAGCGGCCGGGCGGTCGTTTAAACGGCAGGAAGGGTTGAAGGCGATGCCCGCTTCGGTAGTATTGGAGATAACGAAGCGCATATCCGGGTTTTCCGCCAGGCTGAGGTATTGCTCAAACTGCCGGTAGGGATTAATCCCCCGGGTAATCACGTCTATCAATTCTATCGTATCCGTGGCCGCGCCTTTGTCTATCCCCTGCAAATTCAGGTGGTACAATCCGTCTTGCTCATTCAGAAGCTCCACCATGCCTTCGGGAAGAGGCTGCACCACCGCCACTCCTGCCCGAAAGTCTGTCTTCCTGTTCATTTGGCATATAATCCAATCGGCAAAGCCCCGTAAGAAATTGCCTTCCCCAAACTGGATGATACGTTCGGGGTATTGCGTTGCGTGCTTCGCTGTGTTCCTGTTTAACTTTTCCATCTGATTCATTCGTTATAATTATTCCAGCATATTCTTGATATAAGGAAGCTCCGGGAGGTTTGTAAAGCCGTAAAACGCTTCTGCGTTCCTGCCTAAAAACAGCGCTTTGCTTTCTTCCGCGAGCAACTTGGACTTGACAATAAAGTCGTACGACATCCGGTACGTAATCGCTACAATGGTGCGGGGATAGTCTGACCCCCACATCAATTTGCCTGCCCCCACCAGTTCGGCCGCCTCCCTTACGGCCTTCACGGCGCCCGTAAAGGGATAAAACTCGTGGTTAAACAGCCACGTAATGCCGCCCGATTCTATCATTACATGCTCGTGCCGCGCCAGCTTGATTTGCTCCTGCCAGCGGGGGCGGCCCGCCATCCCGAAGTGCCCCACCGCAATTCGCAGAGAAGGGTATTGAGAAATGACCTCTTCCATTTCGGCCACCTGCTGCTCCCCCTCGGCCAGGTCTATCGACAGGATAACGCGGCGCTCTTCCATCAGGCGGAACATGTTCATCATTTCATCGCAGGTGAGCCATATCCGCCCCTCCCCGGTTATCAACCGTTGCGCGGGCAGCTTTATCGCCCGGAAACCCCGCTCAATCAGCCTTTCCGCCTCGGCATAATAACCGGGCCGGCGAGCCTCTGCCATTCCGCAGCAAAGGAAACGTTCCGGATACTTCCGTTGCACTTCGTGTAAATACGTGTTCTGCATCCCGTCGATATACTCCTGTGTGATAACGGCGGCCGATACCCGTGCATAATCCATATTGGAGAGAAAAACCTCCGCCGTGTTCCTCCCGTCAGTCATAAAAGGCGGTAGCATCTGGCGAACCTCGCCCATAAACAGGGAACGTCCGTTTGCCAGCGTCTTTATCTTTTTACCTTCTACCTCCGTATCCTGCCGGAGCCAAAGGTGGGCATGAGCGTCAATAACAGGGTAAAACATAGTCAGAAGCGTATTAATATCCGGAAAACCTCCGCCGGACTGGCCGCCCATCTCTCCAGGGCTGTCCCGGCTTCTTCGGGCGGATAAACCGCCGTAATCAATTCATCCGCCGGGCAAATCCCGCGCTTCATATACGCTATCACCGCTTTGAAGTCGGATGGCATAGCGTTGCGCGAGCCCCGGATGTCGAGCTCTTTCTTTACAAAATACTGCGTGTCGAACGGTATCTTTTCCTTCGCATAGCCAATATAGACCACCCGCCCGGTGAAAGCGGCTTCCGATATAGCGGCCAGATACGTTTGCGGGCGGCCTGCGGCTTCGATTACAACGCCGGCCCCATCCCCGCTTGTTATCTCCTGTACCTGCCGGTGCAGGTTCTCTTTCGCCGGGTTGATTGTATAATGCGCCCCAAGCCGCCGGGCTAACGCCAGCTTTTTATCGTCTACATCCACAGCAATAACCCTTGCCCCGCGGATTGCCGCCCGTACAATAGCCCCTGCCCCTATCATGCCGCAACCCATTACCATAACCGTATCCACATCCGTCACTTCCGCACGGTTTACGGCATGAAAACCAACGCTCATCGGTTCTACCAGCGCAAAGTGGGATACAGATACCGTATTATCGGCCATTACTTTACCCCAGGGAGCGAGCAGGTATTCAGACATGGCGCCGCTTCGCTGAACGCCAAGCGTCTGATTGAACTCGCACGCATTCGGACGCCCGTTCCGGCAAGCCGGGCAATAACCGCAATGGGTGTAGGGGTTTACCGTTGCATGCATGCCCGGCTGTAGCGAACCGGGTACATCATCGGCAACCGCCTCAATCACGGCGCCAACCTCATGCCCCGGAATAACCGGGAGTTTAACGAGCGGGTTAAGCCCCCTGAACGTATTCAGGTCTGAACCGCAAAACCCTGCATAGCCTATCTTCAGGAGCACATGTCCCGGCTTTAATACAGGCTTCGGGGTTTCAATGAGGCGGGTTTGCCCCGGCTCTGTAATTTGTATTGTTTTCATCCTGCTTTCTTTTAACTGTTAACCCATGTGTCGCGAAACCCGGGTTCAAATATTCCCCGCACTTCTTTTACCAGTTCCCCGTCTAACGGCGTTTGTGCATACCGGATCGTTTTCAGCACATTTTCCGGGTTGGCGCTGCTGAAAAGGGTTGTGGCAATCCGGGGATTGGCCATGGCATAACTTACCGCCAACTGTTCGACAGAAACGCCTTTTGCCCGGCAGTATGCCGCCGCTTTTACAGCCAGGCGCTTCAATGCTTCCGGCGCCGGATGCCAGTCTGGCGCGCCGCGTTCGGTCAATAACCCCATAGCGAAGGGGGAAGCGTTGATTACCCCGATATGCTGAGACTCGAAGTAGTCCAGATAATCCGCCAGCGAGTCGTCGTTCAATGTATAATGGCAGAAAGACAGAATACTCTCTACCGTTCCGTGAGGAACATGGCTGATTACATAGCTGAAATGGCGCAGGTTCAGGTTGGTTATCCCCACGTGTTTCACCACTCCCTCGCGCCGCAACTCCGCCAGCGCCGGAAGCGTTTCGTGGCAAACCTGCTCCAAGTCCGCAAATTCGATGTCGTGGATATTTATAAGGTCAATGAAATCAACATGCAGCCGTTCCATGCTTTCATAAACGCTCTCTTTGGCCTTACGGGCGGAATAGTCCCAGGCATTAACCCCGTCTTTGCCGTAACGCCCCACTTTCGTAGAGAGGTAATAACGGTTACGCTCCATGTTCTTCAACGCTTTACCCAGCACGGTCTCGGCTTTCAGGAAGCCGTAATAGGGCGATACGTCAATAAAGTTAATGCCATTATCCACTGCCGTATAAACCGCTTCAATCCCCGTTTCCTCTTCCAGCGAATGAAAAACGCCCCCCAGCGAAGAGGCCCCGAAACTGATAACAGACACCCTCATGCCTGTTTTTCCTATTTCCCTGTATTCCATGATAATTATATTATAATACCAATTAACAAAAATACCGGTTAAGCGCTATATTTTCTTTTCCTTTATCGGTAAAAAGATGCACATCATCGATATTGTTAGTTAACTTTGAGCCAAAATTGTACTGAAAATGAACAACGAAGAATTAAAGAAAGATTTCATTTTACTGAATGTAGGACACGCTTGCCATAATGCCGACTGGAACTGGCAAAACGTAAACAGCCCTTTTGCCAGGATTCATTATGTAAAAAGCGGCACGGCTAAAATCATCCGCGACGACGGCGTCTTTGAACTTAAAAAGTCTCATCTTTATCTAACTCCTTCTTATGTGAAACACGCATACGAATGTAATGGCATATTAGACTTATACTATATCCATATTTATGAAGATTCAGGGAAAAAGCCAAGCATCTTTACCCTGACTGATTTTCCGGTAGAAGTAGAAGCTACTTCATTGGATTTCCAACTGTTCGAACGGCTTATTCTGATAAATCCGGGAAGAGAATTACCCTGTTACGACCCTCAATTGTATGACAATTCCTCTATGATGGCGCAGAATATCGTTCTTCAGCAAAAAAGTTCCGTCGCTTTTGAAATGGAGACGCAGGGTATTATCAAACAGTTGTTTTCCCGTTTTCTCGCCCAGGCCGTTTACAAGAATGAGCATATTGAAGAACGCATACTGAAGAGCCTTCATTACATCCATAAAAATATAGACCAACCGATTGATATTAACCGCCTGGCCGAAATCTGTTACCTGACAAAAGACCATTTTATCCGGCTTTTCAAAAAAGAAATGAATTGCACTCCCGGCAGATATATTAATCAAAAGAAAATAGAAACAGCGCAGTTGCGTATCCTTATAGATAAGGCAAGTCTCAAGGATATAGCCTACGGATTAGGTTTCGGCAACCTGTCTTATTTCAACCGTCTTTTTACCAAAATTGTAGGCGAAAACCCGGGTAAATACAAAAAGAAAACACAATTATAACGCCAAGACGCTTCACCCTCCATCCTGCACCTCTGCAAACGTTTCCGGCAGGCGGCAGATGGAGAGTGAAACGTACCTTTCATCTTTTAATGAATAACAACTTTCCGGGCTTTATTATCAATCTTAACTATATAAAGTCCTTTCGGAAGGGAAACGCTTGTTTGTCCGGCAGCCATGTTTTTTTGGAAGCGGACGCTTCCCTGCAATGTATAGACGGCTGCATGTACCGGCTTGTCGCTATTTATATAAAGTTTTCCCTGATGCGTATAGATAGCCACTCCTTCGCTTATTTCCGTTATTCCGGTTGTGGCGCGTTCTGTTACCGTTAATGTTCTATAGGCATCATCTGTCGTGACGGCGTAATTGTAAGCTACCGGTTTTTGCAACCATTTAATGGTATATATACCGGGTTCGGCAGGGAAGGTTACTTTTTCGCCCTTATCCGTATAGGCTTGAGCCAGTGGAAGTGTTTCGAATACCTCTTCCGGCTTTGATTGAACAATATCCCAGTCGGCATCGGTAAGCCCTTCGTAAATGAAAGAGTAAACAGGCTCCGTGTCTGATTCGGTAGTCGTATGGCACAGGCTGACAAGTAACGGGGCCGGTTTAACGGTAACGGTAATCGTCGATTCCGCGCCTGTAAATATATTATTACCTACCTGCCGCACCGTCACCCGGGTATGGCCGACGTTCAGGAATTTCATGATACCATTTTCTATCGTTACTATGGCAGGGTCTTCCACTGAGATTTGAATTTCCGTATCCGTATCATTGGATGTGGGGATAAAAGTTGTTTCTCTTCCGTAGAAACATTCGTAAGGCAGATCAGGTATGGACAGTTTTGTTTGCTTTATCGTTGATTTGAATACCAGTTCCACATCGTCGGCCCATAAAACATTCCCATTGCCAATCGCGCCGCGGTCGTAATAATTGGCGGAAGAGATGATGACATTCAATTTTTCGGGGCTGCGGTTGCCGTAATATTCAAAAGGGATGGCAATGCGCGTCCAATCGCCCAGTTCGCCACTGATTTGATATTCGGCCTTCCCTATCAACGTAGCTCCGTCGGCGCTGTTTAACACAGAAATGTCTTGATCCTGTACTTCCGCCGTTTCTGTTGAAGAAAAACCGCCTGTTGGGTTTACCGGAACGGTGGATGTAGCTGTTCCTTCCCACAGATAAGCAAGGATAAGCGCATTCTCTGCTTTTTCCCCGCCAAGCGATCGTTTAAAATAACCTGCAATCGAGTCGGGGCGTCCGGTATACGAAACGCCGCCAAGCGTTCCGCCGGTACACGCATTAAGGTCGGCAACGGCATATACCCATGGCACGCCTAATGTAATGTAAGCAGGGGCATTACTGCCGATAGTCATTACGCCTACAAATTTATTTTCCATCCGGGCAGAGGCGCCGCCCGCTCTGCCTCCATCGGGAGTAACCAGCGTTTCTTTCTTCTCTATCAATACCTTCTGGTTTACGTTGGAGGCCTCCCAGCCGGCCGGCTGCGTTCCCGGCCTCAGGTATTGTCCGGGCAAGGCTCCGTTTCCTCGCGAGTCTTCAACCCAATTTTCAAAATCACCATTGATTTGTGCATTCAGATAACCAATACTTGCAATCAATAAACACAAGATTGCGGGGTAGCATCTTTTTCTTCTCATAATATTTTGTTTTAATAAAAATAGGTACAAATGTAGTGAATTTTCTATTTCCTGTTTCGCGGGTGATGCTCTAATATCTCTTTACGGAGAGACTCCCGGCTGATATGGGTATATATTTCGGTGGTGGTAATCTTTTCATGGCCGAGCATTTCCTGGATGGCGCGCAGGTTGGCTCCTCCTTCCAGCAAATGGGTGGCAAAAGAGTGGCGGAACGTATGCGGGCTGACGTTCTTATGTATCCCGGCCATCTCTGCCTGTTGCTTGATAACATGGAAAACCATAATCCGCGATAAACTTGTGCCCCGCCGGCTAAGGAAGAGGATATCTTCGTAGCCATTCTTTATTTTCACCAGATTCCTGTCGTATAAATAGTTTTTAATCTCGTGAAGCGCCGTTTCGGAGATAGGCACCAGCCGCTGCTTGCCGCCCTTGCCCTCTACCCTGATAAAGCCTTCGTCAAAATAAACGTCAGGATAGCGGAGCGTTACCAGTTCCGATACGCGCAGCCCGCAACTGTAAAGCGTTTCGAGCATCGCGCGGTTACGCTGGCCTTCAGACAGGGAGAGGTCTATTGTATCGAGGAGGCTGTTTATCTCGTCTACGGTTAATACTTCCGGCAGCTTCAAACCGATTTTGGGAGATTCCAGGAGTTCCGTGGGGTCGTCCGTTATATAACCGTCTATTAAAAGAAAGCGGTAGAATGATTTGACGCCTGAGATGATACGCGCCTGGGAACGGGGATGAATCCCGATGTCGTGCAACTGGGCAACGAACTGCTGGAGGTTTCCGTATGAAATCTCCCTATAGGAAAGCCCTTCACTCTTCATAAACCCGCATAACTTATCCAAATCGGCCATGTAAGCCTCTACCGAGTTAGGAGAAAGAGATTTCTCCAAACGAAGATAAATATGATATTTGCGTATAATATCTTTCATAAAATCACTACCTTTGCTCCACTTATGGTTATCAGCTACCGGTACAAAGGTAATAAACTTACAAGACAATGAAGAAGTTCCAAATTATTAACGGCCCTAATTTAAACCTGTTGGGAAAGCGTGAACCCTCCATTTATGGCAATGCTTCGTTTGAAGCGTACCTGGAAGTGTTACGCAGTCAATACCCTTCCTGTAAAATTGACTGTTACCAGAGCAATGTGGAAGGAGAGTTGATCAATAAGATACACGAAACAGGTTTCAGCTATGATGGAATTATCCTGAATGCAGGAGCTTACACGCATACGTCCGTAGCTTTGCACGATGCGATAAAGGCCGTTGAGTCGCCGGTAGTGGAAGTACATATCTCAAACGTACATGCCCGTGAAGAATTCAGGCGGCGCTCTATGATTTCGGCTGCCTGCAAAGGCGTTATCGCAGGTTTCGGGCTTAAATCATACGAATTAGCGTTAGTAGCATTAATCAATTGACAACCGGCAGTTGTCAACTTTAAAATATCATTTTTATGTTGAAGCATACAAAGATTGTAGCAACCATCTCCGACCAGCGTTGCGAAGTGGATTTTATACGTGAATTATATCATGCAGGGATGAACGTGGTACGCATGAACTCGGCACACCTCAACGAAGAAGGTTTTAACAAGATAGTGAATAATGTACGCGCCGTATCGAACAGGATAGGCATATTGATGGATACCAAAGGGCCTGAAATACGGACAACGACAGCCCAGGCTGCGATAACGTTTAAAACAGGCGACAAGGTAAAGGTGAAAGGAGACCCCGGCGCCGAAACCACGGCGGAGTGCATCTGCGTATCCTACCCGAATTTCGTGAACGATATGAAGGTGGGCGACGATATGCTGATTGACGATGGCGACCTGGACTTGAAGGTGGTGGAGAAACATCCGGACTATCTCGTGTGCGAAGCGTTGAACGACGCCGTTTTAGGCAGCCGCAAAAGCGTAAACGTCCCCGGCGTACGGATCAACCTTCCATCGTTGACCGAAAAAGACAGGAACAATATCCTTTACTGTATCAACAACGATATCGACTTTATCGCACACTCGTTTGTACGGAGCAAACAAGACGTGCTGGATATCCAGCGCATACTTGACGAGCACAACAGCCCGATAAAGATTATTGCCAAGATAGAAAACCAGGAAGGGGTGGATAATATAGACGAGATACTGGAACCGGCTTACGGCATCATGGTGGCCCGGGGCGACCTCGGCATTGAAGTGCCGGCGGAAAAAATACCGGGTATCCAGCGGGTATTGATCCGCAAATGCGTAGAAGTAAAAAAGCCGGTAATCGTAGCCACGCAGATGCTACACTCCATGATAACGAACCCGCGCCCCACGCGCGCCGAGGTGACGGATATTGCCAACGCCATTTATTACCGTACCGACGCCCTGATGCTGAGCGGCGAAACGGCCTACGGCAAATATCCGGTGGAAGCCGTACAGACCATGACGAAAATAACCCGGGAAGCCGAGAAGACCAAGCTGGCGGCCAACGACATCCGCGTACCGATTGGCGGAAGCGACCTCGACGTCACGTCATTCCTTGCAAAGCAGGCCGTCAAATCATCGTCCAAACTACAGGTGAAAGCGATTATCACCGACAGCCATACCGGACGCACAGCCCGCTACCTGGCGGCCTTCAGGGGAACGCCTCCCGTATACGCCATCTGCTATAACGAAAGCGTTATGCGGAGGCTTTCGCTTTCCTACGGGGTATGGGCCGTTCACCAAGCCTGGAACGACAGCCGCCGCGCTTACTATTTCGACGCCCTGCGCGAGTTTATCAACAGCGGGCATATCACCCGCAACGATATGGTAGCCTACCTGAGCGGGAGCTTTGGCGAAGGCGGCGGAACAACCTTCCTCGAAATCAATAATGTGGGAAAGGTGATAGACAATGCCGGAAACTATCTGCTCCCCACATTCAACGAAAAAAGATGACGGCTCCAGACAATCCGGAGGCTTATATCCTTTCGCATATAGACGAAGAAGGCGAGCTTTTGGAAGCCCTCTACAGGGATGCGCATGTCAACCTGCTTCGCCCGCGTATGCTGGCCGGCCACCTGCAGGGACGGATACTTAAAATGATTTGCCGGCTATTCCGCCCGGAGCGTATCCTCGAAATAGGAACGTATACGGCATACGCCACCCTTTGCATGGCCGAAGGCACAGGCGACGACAGCCTTATCTACACCATCGAGATAAACGACGAGATGGAGGATTTCATCATGAACTACATCCCCCGCTCGCCCCACGGGAAGAAGATAAAGCTCTTTTTCGGCGATGCCATGCAGATTGTCCCCACCCTGGGCCAGACATTCGATATGGTATTTATCGATGCCGACAAACGCCTTTACCCGGACTTTTACGACCTGGTGTTCCCGCTCGTGCGCAAAGGGGGGATTATCCTGGCCGATAATATCTTTTGGGACGGGAAGGTATTCCAGACGCCTCCCCCGGGCGACAAGCAAACCGCCGGCATCATCGCTTTCAACGAAAAGATAAGGCGCGACGACAGAATAGAAAAAGTTATATTACCTTTACGCGACGGACTTACCGTCATCTGGAAAAAATAATAACAGTACATTATGGACACGAAACGATTAAACAAGATTGAACGCCTCCTTCAGAAAGAACTGGGCGATATATTCCAAAAGCAAGCCCAGGCGATGCCGGGGACGCTCATCTCGGTGAGCGCCGTACGGGTAAGCCCGGATTTGAGCGTGGCAAAAGCCTACCTGAGCATCTTCCCTTCAGGGAAGGGGAACGAACTGCTCGAAACGATACGCGCCAACACAAAGGCCGTACGCTACGACCTGGGCCAACGGGTGCGCACGCAGCTAAGGCAGATACCCAGCCTCTCCTTCTTCATAGACGACTCGCTGGATTACCTGGAAAACATTGACAAATTACTGAGCAACGAACCTTGAGACCTTCTTTCTTCATAGCCCGCCGGTATCTTTTCTCCAGGAAGTCGCACAATGCCATCAATATCCTGTCGATGGCGGCGGTGTGCGGGGTGGTGGTGGCCACCGCCGCGCTGGTGATTGCCCTGTCGGTGTTCAACGGGTTTAACAGCCTGATAGCATCCATGTTCAGCGCCCTCGACCCCGGCCTGAAGGTAACGCCCCGCACAGGGAAGGTGTTCGTTCCGCCGGCAAACGTGCGGAAGCTGATGGAGATAGACGGGATAGAGTCGTACGGCGAAGTATTGCAAGACCATGCGCTGATAAAGTATGCCGAACGCCAGCAAATCGGTACAATCAAGGGCGTAGACGACAATTTCCGCGAACTCACCTCTATCGACAACATACTGATAGACGGCGAATTCGTCTTGTCAGACGAGGTAACCGATTATGCCGCGCTGGGCATCGGGCTTGCCGCCGCTTTGGGGATCAATGCCAATTTCGTTTACCCCCTCGAAATATACGCCCCCAAGCGCGACGAAGGAGTAAACCTGTCGAACCCGGCCGCTTCGTTCAACCGCGAGTATGCCTACATCCGCGGCGTGTTCCGGATAAACCAGCCGATGTACGACAACGAGTATATGATTGTGCCCCTCGCCCTGGCAAGAAAACTGTTTACGTACGAAAAGGAAGTCTCCGCCATAGAGATAAAGCTGAAAGAAGGCGCCTCGCCCGCTGCCGTGAAGAAAGAAGTGAAAGCGCTGCTTGGCGACGCCCTGGCGGTGAAAGACCGCTACGAACAGCAGGAAGCCTCCTTCAGGATGATGCAGATAGAGAAATGGATGACCTTCCTTATCCTCTGCTTCATACTGGCGATTGCCTTGTTTAACGTAACCGGTTCGCTGTCTATGCTGATGATAGAGAAGCAGGGGGATGTGAAGACGCTCCGCCACCTGGGAGCCGGCGATGCGTTGATACGCCGCGTCTTTCTCTTTGAAGGCTGGATGATTTCCGGCCTCGGCGCCCTGGCGGGGATTGCGGCCGGCCTCGTTCTTTGCCTCCTCCAGCAGGAAGCGGGGCTGATAAAGATGGGAAGCCCCGGAGTCTTTATTATAGACAGCTATCCGGTGCGCGTAGCCTTTACAGACGTCGTTATTATTTTCGTAACCGTGATGGCGATAGGTTTCCTTTCGGCCTGGTATGCGGTATACCGCTTAGGTAACCGCTGGCTTGCGAAGTGACGGGCGGTTTACGACGAGCTGGCGATAAACCAATGCGTTACTTTCTCGCTATACGATTTGGATATGGGGATATCCGGGAGGCCCGGAATATCAAATTCCATAAAAAGGCCGTCTCTTTGGCGGCGGATGACTTTCACCTGCCCGAAATTGACCATAAACGAACGATGGCAGCGGCAAACAGGCGTTTGGGCAAGATATTCTTCAAGCGAACGCAACGAATTGCGAAGCATAAACTTTGCCGGATGCTCTTTATTGAGATACCATACAAGCACATAATTGTCTGCCGACTCAATATACAGCAGGTTTTCTTTCTTTACAGACAGGCGAAGCTCTCCTTTCTCATCGTAGAAATTATAAACAGACGTGCGCGAAGCCTGGCCTGAATCGTTTTCTTCCAGCATACGAAGGCGACGCCCTTTATCCTGATATGAAAAATACAGGTGCAGGGCGGCATAAGGAAGAAGCAATACGAGGCTGGTATTAACGGCCGATTCTTTAAACACGCTCAGCCATTCGCGCGCAGGGTTAACAGATAATGAATAGATGGTGTAGAATAACGACATGAAAAAGATTTCCGCTAAAATCCAGCAGGCATATTGCCCGAACGTAACCGCATGCTTTTTCCCCCGGAAGAACATAAGCGCCCGGCTGACAACAACGACAAGCACACCCGTAAGGATAATCAGGCTGGAAAAGACAAAGAACTTAAATTCGGACACCGGATACCAGTGCGGCGAACCGAAAGGCTTATAGATATTGATGAAAACCAGCGCAAAAAAGGCAGTTAACAAAATTAACCGGATAATGTTGTCCTTTTCGTAAATATAACCAGGCAGTTTCTGATTCCAAACATTCATTCCAACACGTTTTCTTTCCACAAATGTAGGCAAATAATCCCGATATTGCCTTTTTCTTTCACCCCGTATCATTTATTTTCACCCCTCTATGGGCGTTTTTATCCCTCAAGGGAGGTAAATAAACCTGTAATTTGGCGTTCTGTCATGCTTATTGTTTGTTTGCGTAAAATTTTCAACCTATGAACGGTATGGACCTCGCTACCCGCACACAACAATTAAAGAAGGTTTTCTCGTACGAGAAACGAACGGCGCTGGAAGATTCGCGCCTCGTCATCATCCCCTGCCGGTTTACGCAAAAAGAAGGAGACGGCGAGATAAGAGATTTCCAGAGAGGCCTGCAAACGGCAGACTTCTGCCCCCTCACCGACGATTGCATACAGGAAAACAAGTCGTTTGCCTACCCTGTCTTTGCGCCGGAAAGAAAAGACAGGCACGAAAAGGCTATCATTCTGCTGCATGGGCTGAATGAGCGTTCGTGGGAGAAGTACCTCGCCTGGGCGGAGTATCTGGCCTCGTGTACGGGCAAGCCGGTTATCCTGTTTCCCATCGCTTTCCATATAAACCGCACGCCGGGGCAATGGAGCAATCCGCGCGCCGCCATACCCTGGGTAGCCAAACGCCGGCAGGCGATAGAGGGCCTTTGCAACTCTACCTTTGCCAACGTAGCGCTGAGCGCCCGTATCTCCCGGCAGCCCCTCCGGTTCTACGCCTCGGGGCGCGAGTCGGCGTATAACCTCTGCCAGCTTGTACGCGAAATAAAGAACGGCGAACATCCCCTGTTCAGGGAAGACGCCTCCATCAATCTGTTTGCCTATTCTATCGGGGCTTTGCTGTCGCAGGTACTCCTCCTGGCAAACCCCGGCAACCTGTTTGCCGGCGTCCGCCTGTTCATGTTCTGCGGAGGCTCTATCTTTAACCGCATGGACGGCAACGCCCGCGACATCCTCGACAAGGAAGCGTTCACCCGGCTACAGGCTTATTTCAACAACGATTTTCCCGAAAGGCGCAACCTGCCCGCCTCGTTTCGTAACGATTCGCTGGAACGGGCCTTCAAAGCCATGATAAGGCCGGACGTATTGAAAGACTTCCGCGAAAGTTTCTTCGCGGAAGCCTGCTCCCGGGTTCGCGCCGTCTCCCTGAAGAAAGACGTCGTTATCCCCACGGCAGGAATCATACAGGCATTAGGCCGCGCCTCATCCACTGTGCTGGAAGAAGTGGATTTCCCCTACCTCTACAGCCACCAAATCCCCTTCCCCCTGTCGCCCCGGGCCGAAGCTCCCCTTATCAATAAAGCCTTCCGGGCGATATTCGGCCGGGCCGCCGCCTTCCTGTAAAGCAATCCGGGGGGCCGGGCTATCCGCTACAAGTCCTCCTCCTCCCTCCGGCCCCTCCGCTCGTCGTCCGGGCTTTCCGCTCCTATCCCTTGCGCGGCTGCGTTATCCTGCACAAAGCCTCCCGCGCCGGGGATAAACAGGTATATGGTTTGTTTTTCCCCCGTTTTTGTCAGCAGGAGTGAAGGAAAAAACGCCAAAGCGCCCTCTGTCTCCCGGCGGACGGATGACAGGGGGGCTTTTGTGTTATAATCTGTATGTTCTATCTTAATGGGAGACGAGAATCCTGTGTACTTCGGGCTTATCTGCTATCCCGTCGTGCACGTGCAGGATGTAGAAGCCGTTCGGAAGAGAAGAAACGTCGAGCGATGCGTCCTGCCCCGTAGAGGTAGTCTGCCGCCGGACCACGCCCGCCTGGTCGTATAGCTTTACGCTCAGCAGGAACGTTCTCCGGGTCGCCTGCGCTCCGGTGGCGGCAGATTGCAGCGAGGCCTGCGTCTGCGCCACCAGTTCGGGATTGAAGCTAACGGTCAGGTAGTTTGCCGCCGGGTTGGGATAGGCTATCGAGTAACTGCCGGTGTTGTATACGTTCAGATTTATTACCTTATAATCGCCCCAGCCGCAACTGTTGTACGCACGGCACACCAACTGGTAACTGCCGGCGGTATAGAAGGCGATGTCCAGCGAAGCCGTAGAGGCGCCGTAGAGGTTATTGTTGCCCTGCGGATTCAGTATCCACTGATAGTTGGCAGGGCTGGACTCCGAGGGCACATTAGCGTGATAAGCGGCGTACTGCCCGTTCGGGACGGAGGTTGAACCTGTAATGCCCGTCACCACGGGAGCGCCCACATATTTCCTTGCCACTTCCGTACCGCCAGCCACGATGCTTACCCATCCGCTCTTGGTGTTGGTATTGATACTCATATTAAAGGTGGCCGTATTGCCGGAGGTGGATACGAGCGTGAG
>JAIRKZ010000095.1 GCA_031259845.1 Tannerellaceae bacterium
CAATTGGAGGATTACACAAGCAAATATGTTTATTCACGTAGAAATGAAGCCCCTAAAACAGGATTGACACAGGTGAATGCCGGAACAGGAGGTATCCGGGGAGAAGGCAATATGGAAGGATTGAGAATGTTCTCGTATTTCGGACGCCTGAATTATTCTTTTGCCGATAAATACCTATTCGAAGCAAATTTCCGTGCAGATGCTTCTTCCCGGTTCAAGAAGGAAAATCGTTGGGGATATTTTCCCGGTTTTTCTGCCGGATGGCGATTGATTGAAGAAAATTTTATCAAGCATCTAAATCTCTTCTCCAATTTAAAATTACGTGCATCCTGGGGGCAGTTAGGAAACCAATATGCCTCAAACAGCGATGGAGAAACGTTTTGGCCCTATCTGACCGTTATTAATCAGAATAATGATTTAAGTTACAGTTATGTCGGAAATTTTGCTCCGGGGGCAGCCATTACTGCTTTAGTGGATGAAGATATTACCTGGGAAACCACGACGACATTAGATATAGGTATTGATATGGGATTCCTGAATAACCGACTGACTGTAGAAGCTGATTATTTTAATAAAGTAACATCCGATATTATCGTTCAGTTACCTATTCCCAGATTATTAGGCCATGCGACTGCTCCTTTTGAAAATGTCGGCAAAATGTTGAATAGAGGCGTTGAACTCAATGTAAACTACGACAACAATTCAATAAGCAGGGACGACTTCGGATGGAATATCGGAATGAACATGGCTTATATTCATAATGAAATAACGAAATTCAGAGGAGGGAAATCTCCCGACCAGCTCTATTTGATTCGCGAAGGTTATTCCTATCAAACACTATACGGATTCAAAGCGACAGGTATTTATCAAACAGATTCGGAGGCGGAGGCGCATATGCATGCTAATAGTTATAAACCGAAAGCCGGTAATCTTGCTTTTGAAGATGTAAATAAGGATGGTAAATTAGGCTTCGAAGATAAACAGGAAATAGGTAATACGGTTCCAAAACTTACTTATGGCCTATCTGCCGGTTTGCGGTATAAAGGTTTCGACCTTAGCTTTTTATTTCAGGGAATTGGGAAAACGCACGTATATACCCAAAGCGATTATACCCGTATGTCATACGAATACTTTACCATTTCTACAAAGTGGAAAAACGCATGGTCGCCCGAAAACCCCGATTCGAAAATACCCGGTTTGAAATTCGATAATTCCTGGGATCAGCAGGAGTCGTCATACTGGGTACACCGGATCGACTTTCTGAAGCTGAAAAATATGCAGGTAGGATACGCTCTTCCTCAAAATCTGATTTCACGCCTGAAATTGGAAAAGGTATATATCTATGCCAATGCACAAAATGTCTTTACGCTGTTATGGCATAAAGGATATGAAGGCCTTGATCCCGAAAGGAACACATTTGAGAATGGATCCACTTTTTATGCTGCTCCCGTTACTTATACTTTTGGTTTAAACATCAATTTTTAAAGCGCTATGAAACGTAATAAATTAATATCAGGCTACTTTATTTTTATATTTCTGATTTCTTTTACAGGCTGTATTAACGACTTTCTGGATTTTCTCCCGGAAGATAAAATCACATCTGCCAATTTTCCTGAAAATGAATCGGATATAAAGTTATTATTAAACGGAGTGTATGCCCAACTACGTGAAAAAGAAGTCTACAGTCAGGGACTATTTGGATTTGGCACTTTAGACGGCGTAACACCCAATGCTTACAATTGGGGTAATTTTTCCACTACAAAAGCAGGCAACGGTTCCCTGGCATCGAGTGATGGTGAAATGCTCACTTTTCGCTGGCAACGATCTTATGATATCATCGTCCGTGTGAATAATCTGTTAAGTTCGATTGAAAAAGTAACATTAACAGATGATGCAAAGGCAATCTATGTCGGCGAAGCTCATTTTATGCGAGGCTTAGCCTATGCTACATTGGTTGAATCATATGGCGGGGTTCCTTTGATTTTAGAAGAAATAACCGCCGAAGAGTCTCGGCAATTATCACGCGCTTCGGCAGAAGAAATATGGAATCAGGTTCATGCTGACTATGATGTGGCTATTTCCAAGTTGAAAAAAGATGCTCCCGAAGCAGGAAGAGCAACATTGGGTTCGGCTTTAGGAATGAAAATGAGGGCTTATCTCTATCAAAATAAATATAGAGAAGTACTGGAAACAGTCAATCAAATAGATGCATTAGGCAAATACGCATTATTCAACAGTTATGAAGGATTATTCAATGGAAAGAACGAAAATAATGTGGAAGTTCTTTTCGATATCCAATATATGGAAGGAGAAAATTCACAAGGTTGTTTTATCGATCAATACTGTGGAACGGGAACAGGTAGCTGGACGAGAGGTTCACGCTATGTGCCCACCGATGATTTAGTAAATGCTTACGAAATGGCAGATGGCTCTGCTGTTGATCCGGAAAATCCCTATGAGGGACGCGACCCCCGTTTAGGATTTACCGTTGTTTTACCGGGAACATTCATCCTTGGCTATCAATTTCCCAATTATCTGTATCCGGGAGGCGCCTTTAATCATCCGGGAAATCGGTTAAAACATTTAAGTACGCGCAAATACCGTGTTCAAAATGAAGAAGACCTGCCGATAGCCGGACAATCCTACCTGAATAACATTATTATACGATATGCCGATGTATTGCTTTCGAAAGCAGAAGCTATTATCGAAATGGATGGTAATACAGACGAAGCGATTGCACTGATAAATCGTATACGAACAGAGCGCGATGATGTGAAAATAACAACGCTTCCCAATGGCTTATCAAGAGAGGAAGCCCGAGTAAAATTACGGCATGAGCGTAGGATTGAATTTGCATTGGAAGGGCTTTATTGGATGGATATCAAACGATGGAAAATAGGAAAAGACATTTATCCCGTACATGTATATGATCATAACGGAGATATAATAGAAACTAAATTTCCGAACGGATACTTAGAACATTACGACCTCCTGCCTATCCCGGACAGCGAACGTTCACTCAATGAAAATCTCGAACAAAATCCCGGATGGTGATGAATACTGGAAAGATAATGACTGCAATTAACTGCTCGGCATTTTTATTGTCGGCAGTTAGTTGCAAACAAAAAATAAATGACTCTCCGAATGTCATTATTATTTTTATTGATGATTTCGGATATGGTGATCTGGGATGTTATGGGAATACCAAACACCAGACACCATATATCGACCGGATGGCGGAAGAAGGTATACGGATGACGAATTTTTATGTTGCGTCCAGTGTCAGCACTCCTTCCCGGGCTGCTTTAATGACAGGCTGTTATCCCAAAAGGATATCCATGCATGTGAATGCCAATCCCACTCCGCTGATGTCTCGCGGGAGACAAGTATTATTCCCTGCTTCACATAAAGGCTTGAATCCTTCAGAAATAACAATCGCTGAATTACTAAAAGAAAAAGGATATGCGACGGCTTGTATTGGAAAATGGCATTTGGGCGACCAACTTCCATTTCTTCCTACCCGGCAAGGTTTTGATTATTACTATGGTATTCCCTATAGCAATGATATGAATCGCACTTCCTGTCCGCTTCCGCTAATGGAAAATGAAAAGGTAATCATTGCTCCGGTTAGCCAGGATTCGCTTACATACAGGTATACCCAAAAAGCGATTGAGTTTATCAGGCAAAACAAAAATAGACCGTTCTTCTTATATCTTCCTCACAATATGACACATAATCCGCTGGATGCTTCACCGGCATTCAAAGGGAAATCACAAAACGGTATCTATGGAGATGCTGCCGAAGAGTTAGATTGGTCGGTAGGGCAACTATTCAAAACATTACAAGAAGAAGGGCTTGATGAAAACACATTGGTCTTTTTCACCTCAGATAATGGAGCCGAACCCATATTCGGCGGTAGTAATCATCCGCTTAGAGGACGGAAAGGTACTACTTATGAAGGTGGATTCAGAGTTCCCTGTATCATTCGCTGGCCCGGACAAATCCCGGTCAGTCAGACATGCGATGAGGTAATTACGTCAATGGACATTTTACCAACCCTTGCCCATTACTGTAATGTACTGTTACCTCAGGATCGAATCATTGACGGGCATAATGTATCAGATATACTGGAAGGGAACATGATAAAATCGCCCACTGATATATTCTATTTTTACCAAAAGCAACAATTACAGGCTGTCAGATGGGGAAAATGGAAATATCATCTTCCGTTGGAATCCCGAATTATAGGGCCACATTCGCCAGATACGGAACATAGTGAAGAACTATTATTTAATTTGGAGGAAGACATCACAGAATCCATTAATTTAGCAGGACAATATCCTGAGGTGACAGTCCAAATGAAAACGCTCATCGAACAAGTCAGAAATGATATGGGTGATTGGGAGTTTGAAGGACGAAACATACGTCCGGCAGGAATTATTGACGAACCATTTCCCCGATTAATAAACTCAAACTGATAGAATAATATGAAAACATTACAAACTTTATCCATCGTTTCGACGGCATTGCTGTCAAATGCCGCTCATTTACAAAGTGCGGAGAATAGCGAATCCCGACCTAATTTCGTCATCATATTTTGTGATGACCTTGGGTATGGAGACCTTAGTTGTTACGGCAATCCGACGATCCATACGCCTCATATTGACAATATGGCTTGCGAAGGATTAAAAATGACCCAGTTTTATACAGGGGCAGCTATTTCCACACCAAGCCGCAGTTCATTAATGACCGGACGCCTCCCTGTACGTAACGGTATGTATGGCGACAGGCGAGGTGTTCTTTTCCCTGATTCAAAAGCAGGGCTGGGACAAGATGAGGTAACAATCGCCAAAGTACTCCAACAAAACGGCTATGCCACAGGATGTGTAGGGAAATGGCATTTAGGCGCTTTCTCTCCTTATCTTCCTACAGATCATGGATTTGATTTCTACTTTGGAATTCCTTATTCCAATGATATGAGTCCCGTTCAGAATAAAGGAAGACATGCACAGAACTACCCTCCTACTCCTCTTATTTCCGGAAACAAAACAATTGAGTCTGAACCCAATCAGGGAGAACTGACCCGCCGCTACACAGAACAGGCTGTTTCTTTTATCACAGAACATAAAAACGAGCCTTTCTTTCTCTATTTCGCTCATACATTCCCACACATTCCCTTATATACAAATGCCCGTTTCGACGGAACGAGTAAAAGGGGACTCTACGGAGATGTTGTGCAAGAAATAGACTGGAGTGTTGGCGAGGTGTTAAAAACGCTCCGGGAACAAGGAGTGGAAGAGAATACATTCGTTATCTTTACCAGTGATAATGGCCCTTGGCTAACCGAATTGGAAAACGGAGGCTCAGCCGCTCCTTTGAGAGACGGAAAAGGAACTTGGTGGGAAGGTGGTTTCAGAGTTCCCGCCATTATCCGTATGCCCGGGAAAGTTAAACCAACAATTAGTGACGAAATCATGGCCGGTATGGATATTTTTCCTACGTTTCTTGATATAGCAAATATAGAACTCCCCAAAGGGATTGTATTAGACGGGGTAAACCAATCTCCAATGCTCTTTGAAGGTAAAGCATCCAGCCGCAATGAGGTATTTTATTGGTGGGGGAGCGAATTGATGGCAGTACGCAAAGGTTCCTGGAAATATTATTTCAAGACGATTCAAGACCAGTATCTTCGCACGGTAAAGATTGAAACGCCTGCCGAACCTTTGCTTTATAATATACAAACCGATATTTCCGAGAAATTTAACAAGGCAAAAGACCACCCTGAAATAGTGGAAGAATTAATCCGCATCGCTGAAAAGCATAAACAGGAAATGGTCATTAAAGCTTCGGTATGCGACCTTTAATATAGTAATTACATGAAAAAGAAACACTATCTGCTTACCAGATGTATCTTTTCATTGGTTCCTTTATCAATGCAAGCTACGCTCCCTGAAAAACCAAATATTCTACTGATTCTGGTCGATGATTTGGGATATGGGGATTTATCCTGTCAAGGGATGGGCAATGACATCCAGACGCCTCATATCGACAAACTGCTAAATGAGGGAATCCGGTGTACGAATTTCCATGCCAATTGTCCGGTTTCTTCACCAAGCAGAGCGTCGCTGCTGACCGGCCGTTTTCCAGATATGGTAGGCGTACCGGGTGTTATTCGGACGCATAAGGAAGATAGCTGGGGGTATTTATCTCAGGAAGCTGTTTTATTGCCGCAAATGTTGAAACAACAACAATATCATACAGCTATTATCGGGAAATGGCATTTAGGGCTGGCTTCCCCCAATACGCCATTAGAAAGGGGGTTTGATTTCTTCCACGGATTCCTGGGGGATATGATGGATGATTATCATACCCATTTACGGTTTGGTAATAATTACATGAGGCAAAATAATACGGTAATCGACCCGCAAGGACATGCCACCGAATTATTTACCAATTGGGCTATTGATTATGTAAACAAACGAAAAGGGGAAAAAGAATCTTTTTTCCTGTATCTCGCCTATAATGCTCCCCATGCTCCTATCCAGCCTCCTGCCGAATGGCTGGATAGAGTAAAAAAGAGAGAAAGCGGTATAAGTGAAAAACGGGCAAAGCTGGTAGCGCTAATCGAACATATGGACGATAACATCGGTCTCGTCTACAAGGCGTTGGAAATCAATGGACAATTAGAAAACACCCTGATCATCTTTGCCTCAGACAATGGAGGACAGGAGGATGCAGGTGCAAACAATAAGCCATTCCGGGGAGCCAAGCAAGAGATGTACGAAGGTGGGATATGTGTGGCAGGAGGATTTTATTGGAAAGGAAAAATAAAGCCGGCGATCAATCATAACTTTATTATGCTGTCTGATATTTTTCCTACGCTGTGCGATCTGACAAACGTCACATTGCCTCATAAGATTGATGGAATAAGTGTGCTGCCGGTTTTAGAAGGAAAAGAGCAAATAACTGACGACCGTATCGTTCATTGGGTGCGCCGTGAAGGTAACTCCCGGTATGGCGGGCGAGCCTATTACGCTTCCCGTTACAAAACATACAAGTTGATGCAAAATACGCCTTGGGAACCTTACCAGTTATTTAACCTGGCAGATGACTCAGAAGAGCGAAAACCAATCAACGACCCATCGCCTGAAATATACCAACTATTATTCAAAGGGTTAATGGAACATATCAGAACTTCCGGAGCCGTCCCCTGGCAATCGGTAAAGGATGTAAAATAATCAAGGGCAAGTCTTTCGGGACTTGCCCTTTTCCGCAAGACGGTATAGGGACAACATTTAAAAGAAGGGAGCAAAGCTTTTGCTCAATACCGGATTGACAACGGTATGAAGAAAGAATTGATAAATTTATTTGACTAATTAGATATTGCAAATTGATTTATTACCTTTACCTAATAATTTATTCAGGTACGCCTAATAATTTACAGGATTATGTTTGAACGCTTTATATTACAACAGATTAAAGCCCGGATATCCGAAGACAGGAAGTTTATACAGGTGCTGGTTGGGCCACGTCAGACAGGCAAAACTACCTTGATAAAACAATTAATTCAGAAAACGGATATACCCTGTCTTTTCGTAACGGCGGATGATTTGTATGCTGCCGATACCACCTGGCTTAGACGTGAGTGGGGAAATGCTCGCCTCCAAATGCAGCAGAGCGATAAAAAGGAAATACTATTCATTGTAGATGAAGTGCAAAAAGTACCAAACTGGAGTGAAACCGTGAAAAAAGAATGGGATAGTGATTCTTTTTCTGATATGAATGTAAAGGTTATACTGTTAGGTTCCTCACGACTTCTTATTCAAAAGGGACTTACTGAATCGCTTGCCGGACGATACGAACTCACAAATGTTACCCACTGGTCTTTTGATGAAATGCGTGATGCTTTCGGGTGGAATCTCGAACAGTTTATTTATTTTGGCGGTTATCCCGGTTCTGCTCCATTGATTTCGGATGAAGAGCGTTGGAAAGATTATATAAGAGAATCTTTGGTAGAGACAACCATTTCAAAAGATATTTTGATGATGACCCGAGTAGATAAACCGGCATTGTTAAAAAGGTTGTTCGATATTGGTTGTAAATATTCCTCCCAAATATTGTCATTGACCAAAGTACAAGGCGAATTGCAGGAATCTGGAAATTTGACCACCTTGTCGGGATACCTTACGCTGCTAAAAGATGCCGGATTATTATCCGGACTTGAAAAATATGCTGCGGATATTATCCGGAAGCGAGCTTCAAAACCCAAATTTCAAATACATAATAATGCATTACTCGCAGCCAGCCGGAATGACTCTTTCGATACTGTACGCAAAAATCCGAAAGAATGGGGACGCTTTGCTGAATCTGCCGTAGGTACACACCTTATTAATAGTGGCTTAAAATACAGATTTAATATTTATTACTGGAATCAAGGAAATTACGAAGTTGATTATGTCATTGAAAAAGGGAATGATATTGTAGCTCTTGAAGTGAAAAGTGGAAAAGACAGCACAAATCCAGGCTTGTCTTTATTTGATAATGAGTTTCACCCTCATGGACTCTATACAGTCGGGACAGACGGCATTCCTTTCGAACAGTTCCTCAGTATGAATCCTGCCGATTTATTCCGCTTGTAATTTGGAAATCAATACGGGGATTGATGAGGAATATTAACAATTAATGGTTATTTTTGCCACTTCATAAAATCTTTAAATGTTATCAATGAGAAAATATCTGATTCTTAAAATCTTCTTTTTGTTGTCTTTAGGTATATTGACGGCACAGAATATCCAATTGCATTATGATTTCGGCGGGTCTGTTTATAACAAAGAACTGAATGACCGCCCGGTACTCACCTCTACCGTAGAAATGTTTAAACCTGATAAATGGGGTAGTACGTTCTTTTTTATCGATATGGATTATAAAAGTGAAGGGATTGTATCCGGGTACTGGGAAATTGCCAGGGAGTTGCAATTCCGGGAAAACCCGTTATCCGTTCATGTGGAATACAACGGAGGGCTTACGAAATCATTCCCTTTTCAAAATGCTTATTTAGGAGGCGTCAGTTATATATACAACCATGCAGACTTTAGCAAAGGTTTCACGTTTACCCCTATGTATAAGTACATACAAAAACACAGCAGCCCGCATAATTTCCAGCTAACGGCCACCTGGTATCTGCATTTTGCCTCAAACAGGCTTTGTACATTTACCGGATTTGCAGACTGGTGGAGAGAGAAGTCGCCCGCAGGAAACTTTATCTTCCTGGCCGAACCTCAATGCTGGATTAATTTAAACAAATTAAGCGGGATAGACGACGATTTAAACCTGAGCATAGGGAGTGAAGTAGAATTAACGTATAACTTTGCCAACAGGGATGGATTTTATGCTGTCCCCACAGTAGCGATTAAATGGATATTTAATTAATTATGATACAGAAATTTTTAGGTTTCGACAGAAAAACCATGACTCTCCGTACCGAGTTTATCGCCGGGCTTACTACATTCCTTACGATGAGTTATATCCTGGCTGTCAACCCTTCGATACTGGGGACAACGGGAATGGACAAAGGAGCCGTATTTACAGCTACCGCACTGGCTTCGGCTATTGCAACGCTGTTGCTTGCTTTCATGGCTAAACTTCCTTTTGCCCAAGCCCCAAGTATGGCGCTGAATGCGTTCTTCGCTTTTACATTGGTAGAAGGGATGGGGTATTCCTGGCAAACGGCTATCACTGCCATGTTTGTGGAAGGGATTATTTTTATACTGATAACGTTTATTAATGTCCGCGAGATTATTTTAAACAGTATCCCTATGAACCTGAGATATGCCATATCAGGGGGTATCGGTATGTTTATCGCTTTTATCGGATTGAAAAATGCCGGGATTATTGCATCCAATCCTTCCACATTCGTACAGTTGGGCGAATTTAACGCTACTTCGGTATTAGCTATGGCAGGAATTATTCTGAGTGGCGCTTTGATGATTAAAAAGGTAAAAGGCGCCTTATTCTTCAGTATAATTATATGTACATTAATTGGTATTCCTTTAGGGGTAACACAAATACCCGGACATTTCCTGCCTGTCTCCGTCCCCCACTCCTTGGAACCTACTTTCTGGAAATTCGATTTTCATGAGTTCTTCACCTTCGATATAGCCGTTATTATTTTCACGCTTCTTTTCATGAATATATTCGATACAGCCGGTACATTAGTAGGCCTTGCCGCTAAAACAGGCATTATGAAAGACAACGGAGAGATTCCAAAGATAAAAGAAGCAATGATGTCTGATGCAATCGGCACAACAATCGGAGCAGCATTAGGTTCTTCCACGATAACTACTTATGTGGAAAGCGCGTCGGGCATAGCCGAAGGCGGCCGCTCAGGGCTTACGGCATTTACTACGGGCATACTCTTCCTTATCGCCTTATTCTTCGCTCCAGTTTTCCTTTTGATACCGGGAGCAGCCACCACGGGAGCGTTGGTGCTCGTTGGCGTATTGATGATGGATTCTATTAAAAAAATAGATATGGAAGATATATCGGAAGCCCTTCCCGCTTTCATCACGATTATCATGATGGTATTCACCTACTCCATTGCCGACGGCATGATTATGGGCCTTCTTTCTTATGTATTAGTAAAGCTCCTTAGCGGTAAATACAAAGAAATAACAATTCCCATGTATATACTCGCCGCCCTGTTTATTTTAAACTATTTGTTTATTTGAACGGTAGAATACAAAAAGCTGTTGTTGTTCGAAAAGAAAAACATATCGAAACTGAGTGACGAGGAACTGTTAGCCTTATATAACAGTTCCGGGGAAACAGCTTATTTCGGAGAGCTATACAACCGGTATATTCCTTTGCTGTATGGCGTTTGCCTGAAATATTTACACGACGCCGGCAAGGCGCAAGACGCCGTAATGCAGTTATTCGAGAATCTGCTTCCTAAAATATCCCATTATGAAATAACCGTTTTCAGAACGTGGATATACAGCGTAAGTAAAAACCATTGTTTGCAGATACTCCGGAAAGAAAACAAGGAGATTCCGGTAGATCTCGGAGCAAAATGTATGGAATCTTGCGAAGTGTTGCATCTATTAAGCGAAGACGAAGAAGACGGTGAACGAATGGAGGCTTTAAAAAACTGTATGGAAAAGCTTCCCGAAAGGCAACGAATCAGTATCACTCATTTTTTTATGGACGAAATGTCGTATGTCGATATTGCCGAATCAACAGGATATACGCTAAGCCATGTTAAAAGCTATATCCAGAACGGAAAACGAAATTTAAAAATCTGTATAGAAAAACATACCGGATGAACGTCCTGCATTACATAACAAAATCACGCAAAGGAAAAGAGGCGCAACGCATCGAACGCGAGGCAATGAAAGACCCTTTTCTGGCCGATGCTATCGAGGGATATGATCTTGTAAAGAACGGGAATCACGCAAAGCGCATAGAAAATATAAGGAGACATATCCGCCGGAAAACGCAAAAAAGAGTTACGTTGGCCAGAACCGGCCGTATTGTTGCCGGTATCGCTGCCAGCCTGCTGGCGCTGGTTTTCGTCGGGATAAACAGTTATTTTAGAAGCTCCTCCTTCGTATCAGCGCCGCCGCCTGTTTCACAGTCTTTAGAAAACAGAGGCTATACCGGCCATTCCTTAACCGTCCCTGAACCTACTCCTTTGCGCGATAACACGATTAAAGGCGAACCCAAACCGGCAACCGGCGAAAGGGCTTATAAAGAATACATCAGTGAAAACCTCTTCCTTCCGGCTTTCGACGAATGCAGCAATACCAAAGGACAGGTGATTGTAGCCTTTAAGGTGAACGCCAAAGGCCGGCCTTACGACCTGGATGTGAAAAAATCCCTCTGCCCTACCGCCGACCTGGAAGCGATACGTGTTGTACAACAAGGCCCGAACTGGACGTCAGGAGATAAAACAGCCACCGTAACCATCCGGTTTTAAGGCAATCCGGGCCGTTTTTACAATATGCTCCCGTTTAGGATTATGGTTGACAACCCATGTTTTTTATATCCTTCAGTCAATAACCGGTATTCGCTGTCCGGCTGTTTGCATACATCGAAAAACATCTTCTTTGCTTCCGTTAAAAGGGCCGGAACGTTCTATTTTCAATGTAGCCATGGCTGCGGCAAACCGTCCTGATTCTTCTATGCTATCTCCTTTGGCTCTTCTGTATAGATAACCTGTGACATACGTATCGCCGCAACCGGTAGCGTCAATGACTTCTTTCGGTTTGTAGGCCGGTATTTTATAATAGGTTTTTCCATCGTAAATAACGGAACCCAGGCTGCCTAATGTAATCAACGCCTCCTTTACTCCCCAGTCATATAACTGTTTTGCAGCGATTTTCACGTCTGAAAAACCTGTTAGCACTTCCATTTCATGTTCGTTTGCTTTCAGTACATGGATATATTGTAATGCCTCCAGCTTATCTTTCCAGTCAACGGCATATACCTTCTCATCACGCACTTCGCGCAAATATCCCTGTACATCAATTGCTATCAGGCTTTTTTCTGATAAATATTTTAAAACGTCCAGAGAAAAGTCGTCGGCAAGTAAAGAGCCTAACAAGATATAAGAAGCTTTTATATCTTTCAGGTAATCTATCGTAAAAGGGTCTGCTTTAGCGGAAACGCGTTGCTTGCGATTATTCTGATTTTCACCGTAAATATTTTCAAAACAGACCGAGTACCTGCTTGGCATCACGGATACGTCTATTCCTGTCGAACGCAGTTTATCCACTTCGTGCATCTCCGATTCGCCAACGGCTGTCAATAATGAGAAATCAATATCGTCAAAGTTGCTGATTGCTTTGGAAAAATAAAATGCCGTCCCTCCCGGCATATTCACCGTTTGCCTGGGAGTTACTATTTTATCTAATGTAATATGGCCTATACAGTAAAGTTTGTATGCTTTCATGGTGTAATATTTTTGAAAATGAACAAAAATAGTAAAAATAAAAACATTTTTACTTGGAAATCCAATTATTATGTCTTTCTTTGCAATGTTATTAAAACAATTGATATTCTATTTGCTCTTTCTCTCTTGTATCATTTTGTATTATGTTCATGAAGAAATAGACCAACCCGAATTTTCTACTTGTTTAATAGACTAATTTTATTTACTTATTTATTTATTTTTTTTATGAACATTTACATTGGTAACCTGAACTATCGGGTTAGAGAATCAGAATTGCAACAGATTCTGGAAGAGTACGGAACAGTAGACTCCGTAAAATTAATTATTGATCGCGACACAAACAGGTCAAAAGGTTTTGCATTTGCCGAACTTCCTAATGAAGCCGAAGCAAGAACAGCAATTGACGAATTAAACGGCGCCGAATACGAAGGCCGTCAGATGGTTGTTAAAGAAGCCATTCCGAAGCGTTAAGTTTAGAACCTTTTTAACCCACGTTATGATAGAGGCGTCTCAGAAAAGGGATTGCCTCTTTTTTTTGTTTATAAACAGACCAATTTTGTTACATTTGTGGAAAATAAAAACCCATGACAATAAAAAAACACACCTTACTTTGCAGGATATACCTTGCCTTCTGTCTTTTCTCATTCGTTTCCTATCCGTTACAGGCACAAATCAATGATAAGGTTTTCAAAACCGATTACAATATAAACCCGGAACAAACAAACGAACTGCGTATCGCGTTCGATAATTTGAACTTTTTTAAAAATAATGAGTTCGACAGCGATTTCTTGAAAGGATACAGCCTTCCGGGTTTCCGGGCGCAATTCAAACTAACCTGCCAACTGCTTGATATACTCAGGTTGGAAGCCGGGGTTCATCTGTTACATTTTTGGGGAGCGAATAAGTATCCGAACTATGCCTATCAGGATATTGCCCGGTGGAAAGGGGATCAATACCAAAAAGGCTTCCACGCGCTCCCTTATCTGCGGGCGCAACTCAAACTGTCCGGCCATTTCCAATTGATTTTCGGAAATATCTATGGCGGAGCCAACCACCGCCTGGCAGAGCCTCTTTACAATCCCGAATTAAACCTGATGGCCGACCCTGAAACGGGGCTCCAGTTGCTTTTCCATTCGCGGTTTATCGATGTAGACGCCTGGGGAGACTGGCAGAGTTTCATATTCAATATGGATACACACCAGGAATCTTTTGTTACGGGGCTTTCTTCGCGCATCAAATACAATACGGAAGATGCCGTTGTTCACTTCTATTCTCCTGTTCAGGCATTAGCCCAGCACCGGGGCGGAGAGATTGACACCATTACGATAAATTCCGTACAAACACTGATGAACGGAGCAGTGGGAGTGGGCGCCATTTGGAATATAAACAGAGGTAAACTGAAAAATATAAATGTAGAAATAGACGCAACGGGTTATTACCAGCAGGCCGGCAGCTTATGGCCGTTCGATAACGGCGCGGGAACCTATGCCCGCGCATCGGCCAACATGGGCGATTTCAGTATAAACGCCGCTTACTGGCGATGCAACAATTTTATCTCCATGCTGGGCAACCCCTTTTACGGAACGGTCTCTACATCTAAAAACGGCCTTACATTCAAAAATCCCCAAATGCTCATATTGGGTGTTGAATATTCCAGAAGTTTCGGCAAGGGTAGTACATTCGGCGTTGATCTTGATATATTCCAACACCTGCCGGCAACAGCCCATACCCCCGAAGGCAGCTTTTGTAAAAAAGCCTCCACCAGCTTCTCCGCCGGCGCTTATTTACGCCTCAATACATCATTCCTTGTTAAAAGATGATGATGATTTTCAATCTAACCTTGAGGGGTGAGCGCATCCGTATGAACCCGCATTATGCAGATGTTCGTTCGGCTCTTTCTTAATTTTAACTAATGCCCTGGAGTATTTGAAATATATTTAATACTTTTACAAACTCTATATGGAAATTATTAGTAAGTCTAACATAAATATTAATCATGAGAACAAACAGGAGAGGGTTCTTAAAAGCCCTCGGAGGAATAGCGGCATTGACTATTGTGCCGCGACATGTATTGGGGAACGGCTATCTTGCCCCAAGTGATCAATTAACTAAAG
>JAIRKZ010000139.1 GCA_031259845.1 Tannerellaceae bacterium
GCCCATTCTACGGTTACATCCGTCAGGTTGCGGCAATTGGAAAAAACAAACTCTCCAATCCTTGTTACGCTGCGGGGAATGGTAGCGGATGTCAGGTTGTAGCAAGAGATAAAAGCATACGATCCGATAGACGTTACCCCTTCTTCAATCACAACGGCTGTAATAGAATTACGATAAAAATGCCAGGGAGTGGGAGGATCGTCAAATCCATTATAATACGGCATCGCTCCCGTGCCGCTGATGGTGAGAGCGCCGCCGGAAAGCCTCCAGGTAAGGTCTCCCGCCGTCCCGCTCTGGTCGGAAATGGGTGAATGAAACGGTGTCATGGGTTAATAGATTTATATGTTAATGGGTAGTTTACCGGCGGAAACGGCGGCAGGGAGTGTATTCTCACTTCCCCGCCGCCGTGCCGGCAGCTGTATTGTTTCGTTATCGTTCTGTTATCGTTCCGAAGCGGTTCCACACATCGGCGGCTTCGTACAAAGGCTTCGTTCCTTCCGGGACGTGCAGGGTGACGGACGGGAGCGGTACGTCGTCGAATATATCGGACTCTATAGAAAGAGGCGTTGCCCATTCTACGGTTACGTCCGTAAGGCTGCGGCAAAAGGAAAAAGCATATTCTCCAATCTCTGTTACACTGCCGGGAATGGTTACATCCGTAAGGCTGCGGCAACCGGCAAAAGCGCCCACTCCAATCTCTGTTACGCTGCCGGGAATGGCGTACTCTCCTTTTTTTTCTTCCGGATATTGCAGTAACAGGGTTTTATCTTTATTGAATAAAACGCCCTTATCCGAAGAATAAGACGGATTGCCGGTTTCCACGGTAATAGACGTAAGGCTGTCGCAACCGGCAAAAACGCCCTCTCCAATCTCTGTTACGCTTGCGGGAATGGTTACGGACGTGAGGCTGCAAGCGGCAAAAGCGCTATCTCCAATCCTTGTTACGCTATGGGGAATGGTTACGGACGCGAGGCTGCAACCGGAAAAAGCGCCCACTTCAATCTCTGTTATGCTGTGGGGAATGTTCACGGACGCGAGGCTGCGGCAATTGGCAAAAGCGTCGCCCCCAATCCTTGTTACGCCGCCGGGAATGGCTGCGGACGCGAGGCTGTCGCAATTGGCAAAAGCAAACCCTCCGATAGACGTTACGCTGCCGGGAATGGTTGCGGACGCAAGGCTGAGGCAGTCGGCAAAAGCAAACTGTCCAATATACGTTACTCCTTCTTCAATCACAAGGTTTGTAATAGCTTCGCAATAAGGAAGCCAGGGAGCATCGCTTTCTTCAATATAATCCGGCATCGCTCCCGTGCCGCTGATGGTGAGTGTACTGCCGGAAAGCCTCCAGGTAAGGTCTCCCGTCTCTCCGTTCTGTTCTAAAATTGGTGAATGTAACTGTGTCACAGGTCAATTAATTTTATATGTTAATAAATAGTTGATGATGCAAATCTGCAGTCTGGAAATGATTGCAAATGTAAGGAAAAAAATAAAAGCGAGGCTTCCTTGCCACGTGGAAAGTCTCGCCTTGACCAATTTTATGGAATCTCATGGTTGCGAAAGCCGGCAGCGGCGCCGTCCGTTATCGTCCCGAAGCGGTTCCACACATTGGCGGCTTCGTATAAAGGCTTCGTTCCTTTCGGGACGTGAAGGGTGGCGGACGGGAGCGGTACGTTATTGAATATATCGGACTCTACAGAGAGAGGCGTTGCCCATTCTACGGTTACATCCGTAAGGCTGCTGCAATCGGCAAAAGCGTCCTTTCCAATCTCTGTTACGCTGCCGGGAATGCTTACGGACGCGAGGCTGAGGCAAAAGAAAAAAGCGCCCTCTCCAATCTCTGTTACGCTGCCGGGAATGGTTACGGACGCGAGGCTGAGGCAAAAGGAAAAAGCGGCTTCTCCAATCTCTGTTACGCTGCCCGGAATGGTTACGGACGTAAGGCTGCTGCAATCGGCAAAAGCGCTCTCTCCAATACTTGTTACGCGGTTAGAAATCGTGAGGGAGGTCAAATTGACACAATTCGCAAAAGCGCTCTCTCCAATACTTGTTACGCTGTCAGGAATCATGAGGGAGGTCAAACTGTGGCAACTGGCAAAAGCCCAATCTCCAATGCTTGTTACACTGCCCGGAATGGCGAGGGAGGTCAAACTGCGGCAACTGCGGAAAGCCCAATCTCCAATACTTGTTACGCTGCCCGGAATGGCGAGGGAGGTCAAACTGCTGCAACCTAAGAAAGTAGCATATCCAATACTTGTTACACGGTTGGGGATAGCGAGGGAGGTTAAACTGCTGCAACCGGCAAAAGCCTCATCTCCAATACTTGTTACGCTTTGAGGGATAGCGAGGGAGGTTAAACTGCTGCAACCGTAAAAAGCAGCCTCTCCAATCTCTGTTACGCTGCCCGGGATGGTCACAGACGTCAGGCTGCTGCAATCGGAAAAAGCCTCACCTCCGACAGACGTTATCCCTTCTTTAATCACAACGGCTGTAATAGATTCACGGTCATGATACCAGGGAGCATCGCTCTCTTCAATATAATCCGGCATCGCCCCCGTGCCGCTGATGGCGAGGACGCCGCCGGTTATTTCCCAGTTCAGGTCTCCCGCCGCCGTGCCGGCGACTGCACTGTCCGTTATCTTCCCGAAGCGGTTCCACAGATCGGCGGATTGGTACAAAGCTGTCGTCCCGGCAGGGACGTGAAGGGTGGCGGACGGGAGCGGTATGTTATGGAATGTATAGGACTTGGTATAAACAGGCGTTGCCGATTCAACGGTTACATCCGTCAGGCTGCTGCAATCGGCAAAAGCGGCTTCTCCAATCTCTGTCACGCTGCCGGGAATGGTTACAGACGCGAGGCTGCTGCAAAAGGCAAAAGCATACCGTCCAATCTCTGTTACGCTGCCGGGAATGGTTACGGACGTCAGTCTGCTGCAATTGGCAAAAGCAAACTGTCCAATAGACGTTACTCCTTCTTCAATCACAACGGTTGTAATAGATTTACGGGAAAGATACCAGGGAGCAACATCCCATTTATTATAATCCGGCATCGCTCCCGTGCCGCTGATGGAGAGTGCGCCGCCGGAGAGCGAAAAGGTAAGGTCTCCCGCCTTTCCGCTCTGTGCGAAAGCCGTTGCGGGGAGGATGATCATTGCTAAAAGTAAAAGTAACTGTTTCATGAGTCAATTAATTTAAAGGAACTGCTACAAATGTAACGAAAAAATTAAAGCAACGGGTTCCTCGCCACGCAGAAAGTCTCAGATTGTAAAAAGCAACGGATCCTCGCCACGCAGAAAGTCTCAGATTGTAAAAAGCGAGGGTTCCTCGCCATGCAGAAAGTCTCAGATTGTAAAAAGCGAGGGATCCTCGTCACGCAGAAAGCCTCAGATTGTAAAAAGTGAGGAATCCTCGTCATGCAGAAAGCTTCCATCCGGATATTTTATGTTTTCTAACATATCAGGAATGTGCTTTTCCTTCAAATTTCGAATTACTTTTGTTGGAAAAATATAAAATTCATTCTTTTTTAAAAGCAACCGTTATGAAAACAATAAACAAATTTAAACATCTTATTTGGATATTCAGAAATGGAGACCATTTTGAGTTTTTTGACGAAATCATCCGCTTCATGACGGGACACGCCGCCTCATTAGGCGATGCGCTCAAGCTGTGGACGGCATTCGTAGCCGTTTTCCAGAAGGAAGACGACATTTACAAACGCAGCCTGAAATCTTCCGAAACCGCCGGCATTAATAAGGCCAACGAAAGCCGTATCAACCAGTTCAGGCTGATAAAGGGCGCTGTAGAGCTGTCTCTCCTCAGCCAGGAATCTGCCAGGCGACAGGCGGCAACAGCGCTGGCCTTTGTGACAGACAACTTTAAGCACATCCCCACGGCGCCGATGAACCAGGCGAGCGCCCTGATAACGAACATGGTTCAAGACTTCCGCCGCCCGCAGTATGCCGCTCATGCGGAAACCCTCGGCCTGCAGGTGGAGATAAACTTCCTCGAACAGTTCAACAACAGCTTCAAGGCGCTCTTTGAAGAACGCGAACAAAGCATGGGCAGCGCCATGCAGGAAGGCAATATGAAGTACATACGCCCCTTTGTAGACAAAGCGTTTGCCGACTTTGCCGAGGCGATAGGCAGTTTATATGCCGTAGCCAAACTGGGCGGCAAAACGGCGGAGATGGAAACCTTCGGAGCTATTATAGACCATATCAACCACGTGATATACAGCTACAATAAGATGTACGCCCGCATCTCCGGCTCTTCTTCTAAAAACAAACCCGGCAACGGCGATGAAGATACGCCCGGCGGCGAAGATACGCCCGGCGATGAAGATATACCCGGCGGCGAAGATACGCCCGGCGGCGGCGAAGATACGCCCGGCGACGGCATCCCCGTATTGCAGGTAGCCTCGCAGGAACTGTTCTCAGACAACATGGGGATGACCGTTACGGCGAGCAACCCTGCCGCCTTTGCCGCAGCCCTTTATCCCGGCGCCCAGGGAGGCCTGCTCCGGCTCAGGACAGACGCGACGGATGTGGAGCCTGCCGAGCCAGACTTCCACATAGACAGCTTCCTGATGGGGAGCGGCGGCGAAACGCCCGGCGGCCTGAAAGCAAGCGTGCCCGATGGCTACTTTTTCCTCTCTTCGCCCGAAACGAATCCCTGCGAAGCCTGGGTAGAGAAAGACGGCGTAGTATTGGCGCGCTTCACCGGTATGATATACGATGGACTTAACGGTATGGATTGATTCGATGATGATGATTAACATGAAACTCGCCAAACAATTCGTTTGCATATTATTACTCGCCTCAGGGGCATTGTCCTGCACACAGGAGAAAAGTGTGGATTTGAAAGTATTACAGCTGAACACCTGGATACACGGCAAGTGCGTGCCCGGAGCGGCCGGAGGACTGGCCGACCTGATAGACCTTACCAACCCCGACGTGGTGTTGCTGTGCGAACTGGACGCCGGAAGCCAAGCCCCCCTGGCGCAGCAACTGGCCGGCGAACTGGAAAAACGGGGGAAAATATACTTCAGCGACGGAAAGAACCTGCAAACCGGTATCCTGTCTAAATACGCCTTCGAAAACGTCTCGGCGCTCCTGCCCACCGCCGAACGCCACCGCCCCCTGGTAAAGGCCCAAATCACCGTAAACGGACGTACTGCCGTTATCTACTCGGCACACCTCGACCATCTGCATTACGCCCCTTACCTCCCGCGCGGATATAACGGGGAAGGCCGGAAATTAGACGCTCCGGTGGCGCACCCCGATTCGATTCTTGCAGAAAACCGCGCCTCCTGGCGAGACGAGGCCATCCAGGGTTTCCTGCGCGACGCAGAAGCGGAAACAGACAAAGGGAACCTGGTAATCATCGGCGGAGACTTTAACGAACCCTCGCACCTCGACTGGCAGGAAGACACCAAAAACATACGAGACCACCGGGGAGCCGTAGTAAACTGGGACGCATCGCAGGCGCTCTGCCAGGCCGGCTACATAGACGTTTACCGCCGGCTTTTCCCCAATGCCCTCACGCATCCCGGATTTACCTGGCCCGCAGGTAATACGTTTGCCCGCCTGGAAGACCTCTACCCCGAGCCAGACGCCGACGAGCGAGACCGTATCGACTTCATCTACTACTATCCGCAGCCGGGCGTAACCCTCTTCGATGCCTGCATCACAGGCCCGCCCGCTTCGGTAGCGTATGGAAAAATAACGCCCGACGAAACCGCCGACGCCATCCTCGCCCCCCAATGCGTATGGCCAAGCGACCACAAGGGCAACCTGGCCGTCTTCCGCATCCTCCCCCCGGCGCATCCCCGGATATGATAAGCGTACAGTATATATGAAAATCAAAAATTACAGGCGGCTCTTCCATTGCTTGATGTTCTATCATTAAGCAGCCCCGCCCCTTGGCTGCAATGCGGCCCCACCCTCCCTGCTTACAGACTGCTTTAACTATTATTATTTTATCACCATTAAAAAAGAAACGATTATGCATACAATAACAGCCCAGCGTGCGCCCGGGAGCGCCGCTAATTTCGCTCCGCCCGCAGAGGCGAACGTTTTCGGGATGAACGAACGCATCAAACGCCTGAGGAAAGAATCGTTTGACGCTCAGCCGTCCCTCTCTATTGAAAGGGCGCTTATCGAAACGGCCTTTTACCGCGAAAATGAAGGGAAATACCCCATTCCCGTGCTAAGGGCGCTTAACTTCCTGGAAATTTGCCGGCGGAAAACAATCTACATAGGGAAAGACGAACTAATCGTGGGCGAACGCGGCCCCACGCCAAAGGCCGTGCCTACCTTCCCCGAACTTACCTGCCACAGCGCAGACGACCTGCGCGTGCTCAACACCCGCGAACTGCAACGCTACGCCATCTCGCCGGAAGACATCCGCGCCTACGAACGCGAAGTGATTCCTTACTGGAACGGACGCACCCAGCGCGAACGTATCTTTGGCCATGTGCCCGATACCTGGCGCGCCCTCTACGAAGCCGGAGTGTTTACCGAGTTTATGGAGCAAAGGGCGCCGGGGCACACCGCCCTGGATGGCAAGATATACCGCTGCGGCCTGCTGGACTTGAAAAAACGCATCGCCGGGGAACTGGAAAAATCAGACTTCATGAACGATCCCGAAGCTACCGACAAACAGGAGGAGCTTACCGCCATGTCTATCTCGTGCGACGCCGCCATCCTCTTTGCCGAACGGCATGCCGCCCTGGCCGGCGAAATGGCTCTGGCGGAGAAAGACCCCGTGCGCGCAGCCGAACTCCGCAAGATAGCCGAAGTATGCCGCCGCGTACCGGCCCATGCCCCCCGCACCTTTTGGGAAGCCATCCAGATGTATTGGTTTGTACACCTGGGAACCATCACCGAACTGAACGGCTGGGACGCCATGAATCCGGGGCATTTAGACCAGCACCTGATTCCTTTCTACAAAGAAGAACTGGCCCGGGGCTCTCTTACAAGAGACGAAGCGAAGGAACTGCTTTGCTGCTTCTGGATAAAGGTAAACAACCACCCGGCGCCTCCCAAGGTAGGCATCACGGCGAAAGAAAGCGGTACGTATAACGACTTTACCAACATCAATATCGGAGGCGTAAAGCCCGACGGCGCCGACGGGGTGAACGAACTCTCCTTCCTGATGCTCGAGGTTACGGAAGAGTTGCAGCTTCTCCAGCCGGGCAACTCTATTCATATCAGTTCGCGCACGCCCGAACGCTTCCTGCTCGCCGGCTGTAAAGTAATCCGCCAGGGGCACGGCTATCCTTCGGTGTTCAACACCGATATCTATATACAGGAACTCATGCGCCAGGGCAAGTCTTTACAAGACGCCCGCGAAGGCGGATGCAGCGGATGTATAGAGGCAGGCGCCTTCGGCAAGGAAGCCTATCTGCTGACAGGCTACCTGAATGTGCCCAAGATAGTGGAACTGACGCTAAACAATGGCTACGACCCGCTGTCGGGGAAATTAGTGAGTATCCAAACCGGCGACCCGCGCGGCTTCAAAGATTACCCTGAGCTATACGCTGCCTTCCTCTGCCAGCTACGCTATGTGACAGACCAGAAGATACGCGTGAGCAATTACATAGACCGGATGTTTGCCAAATATGCCCCGGCTACCTTCCTCTCCCTTTTCATAGACGACTGCATTGCCCGGGGCAAAGACTACTATAACTGCGGCCCCCGCTACAACACTACATATATACAGTGCACGGGCCTGGGAACCGTTACCGATAGCCTCGCCGCCCTGAAGAAGCATGTTTTTGAAGACAAAACGTTCACGATAGACCGTATCCTCAACGCCGTAGCCGCTAATTTTGAAGGCGATGAAGCCCTGAGGCAAACCATCCTCAACCGCACGCCTTTCTTTGGCAACGATGATGCTTATGCCGACGAAATAGCCCTGCAGGTATACGCCGACCTGTTCAACGCCATAGACGGCAAACCGAACACCAAAGGGGAGACCTTCCACCTGAACATGCTCTCTACCACCTGCCATGTCTATTTCGGCAAAGTAACCGGGGCCACCCCTAACGGTCGCCTGGCAGGCCTGGCTATATCAGACGGCACATCGCCTTCGCACGGGGCCGATACGCACGGCCCTTCCGCCGTAATCAAATCGCTCGGCAAGCTCGACCAGGTAAAAAGCGGCGGAACGCTGCTCAACCTCCGCTTCCTCCCCAGCCTCTTGAAACGCGAAGCAGACGTAGCCAAGCTGGCCGCGCTAATCCGAAGCTACTTTGCGCTGGGAGGCCACCATGTACAGTTCAATATCGTAGACGCCGCCACCCTTCTGGCCGCGCAGGAATCGCCGGAAAACTACCGAGACCTCCTGGTTCGCATGGCCGGCTACAGCGATTACTTCAACGATATGAACGCCGACCTCCAGGCAGACATCATAGCGCGTACGGAAAACCAGGCGTTTTGACGGCTTTTTTCGACATAAAGCGTTACTCCATCAGCGACGGGCCGGGGATACGGATTACCATCTTCTTTAAGGGTTGTCCGCTGTCGTGCCCTTGGTGTCATAACCCGGAAGGCATCTCCGCCCGTAAACAGAAGATGTATACCGCAAAGAAATGTATCGGTTGCCGCGCGTGTGTGGATAATTGCCCGGCGGGCGCCCTGTCTCTCTCCGGCGCCGGCATACGGATGGACAACAGCCGTTGCACGCTATGCGGAACGTGCGCCGCCGTATGCCCCGCCAAAGCGATGGAACTGTCCGGAACGGAATACAGCGTGGATTACCTCGTAAACGAAATTGAAAAGGAAACCGTCTTCATGGACCAGTCACAGGGAGGCGTCACCTTCTGCGGCGGAGAACCCCTGATGCACCCCGGCGCCCTGCTCGAACTGCTGCGGCGGTGCGGCGAAAGGGGTATCCACCGGGCCGTAGACACCACCCTGTTCGCCAGGCCGGAGACGGTAAGGGAGGTAATGGAAGAGACAGACCTCTTCCTTGTAGACCTCAAGCTGATGGACGCCGTAAAACACCGTTTCTATTGCGGCGTATCCAATGAGTTAATCCTTTCAAACCTCCGGATGGTAACCGCCGCCGGAAAAGAAACGATTGTCCGCATCCCCCTTATCGAAGGCGTCAATGCAGACGAAGCGAACATAAGCCGCTCGGCCGGCTTCCTCTCCTCCCTCCCCTGGGAACCTAAAACTGTACACCTGCTTCCTTACCATGATATTGCCGCCGGGAAGCACGAAAAGCTGGGCACAACCTGCAACCCCGCTTCCATCCCCATGGCTACCCCTCCGGCCGGAACGCTGGAGCGATGCCTGTCCATCTTCCGCGCCCACAATATAAATGCGAGCGTAGGGGGATAGGCGCGCGTTCTGTTTTTACGGGGTTTTATATCCCATCTGTATCCTCTTTTTGGAAAGCGCTTTTTCTTCTATTTCACGGACATTTATTTTTACCGGACCTGTTATAAATTCGGGTACATTAAACGAATACAGGGAGGTTTCGTAATAAGAGGGGTCTTCCTGCGGCACGAGAAAGGGTTTGCTTACACGGCCCTGTTCATCTATGGAAGCGATATACGGTCTGGTATATAAGCCATCTATGCGGCGGCTACCGAAAACAAACCAGCGGGAATTTGCCGTCCAGCTGTGATAGCTGTCTGCATCCGGGCTGTTCACTTCCGTTAATTCGCGCCTTCTACCCGTTTGCAAATCATACAGGCACAAATCGGCTTCGCGATGCCAGATAAGGAAATTGCCATAATCGGCCCATGCATACATCAGGTATTTGCCATCATACGAAGGGCGCGGGTGAGATATACTTTTGTTTACCTCGCGGGCATTGATCAGGGTATCTACTTCCGTACCGAATGTTCCGGACATGGGATCAAACGGGATGCTGCACAGGCTGTATTGCAGCTTGTCGTATTCTTCGGGGAGGAGTTTCGATTCGGTCGAACAGAAATACAGGGTATACCCGTCCGGGGAAAAGGACGGGTAGGTTTCAAACGTATTTTCAGACTTCAACTGCGGGCAGGAAAATAACTCGTTTGCCTCTACATTATATATTACTACGTCCGATTGCAGGTCTATCACCTCTACCCTTTCCCCTTTTGCTTCGTGGAAAACCTGTTGCGTCCGGTTTACCGAATAGGCGATATATTTCCCGGACGGATGCCAGTAAGGGTATACGCAAGGGGAGAATGTTTGGGCGGTTTTCGTATTATAAAGCGCCGTTTCGCGGCCATTCGTTAAAATAGTAGCGCCGTATTCGTAGCGGAGATGCAGGCTCATCCGTTCGGGATTTCCAGCGCAGAACGAATGGCAATTGATACATGTTCCGGGCATTAGCGTATTTTCGATCAAAGCCGTTTGCGTGAAGTTGGAAAGATTCCGCTGGTAAATGCCCATTTTGCCGTATACTTCATAGCCGGGAGCAATGAGCCGGTAGGCCAATCCGTAATCTATTGGATACGGGCTAATATGGATAGGGAAGGAAGCGTATTGTATCCATTCCCCGGATTGTTTAACTGAAACAGTTACTTCCAGCGTTCCTTCTTTGTTTTCATTTAACAGGCGGCTCCATGCTTTGGGTGGGATTTTTGCGTAGTTTTTATCTTGTATGTGAATTGCGCCCGATTGATTGCCTTTGATTATTACATCTATTTTATCGTAATCTTCCATTACTTTAAAATTCAGTGGGGCTATGGAGGAGGGGACGGTTACGCCGGTATAGTCGGGGAAGATGGCGGGGACAACGTTTTTAATGACGGGAGACGGCGATATTGTTTCCTTACAGGCTGTGAGTGACAGCAGGGACAATAAGGAGAACGACAGCAGGATTGTATGTTTCATCGTTTTTTTTATTTTTTTTATTTTCTGAAATGGAGGTAGTACCAGTAAGTATCGGCATATTGAGGGCGGAGCATTGGCTCTGAATGTTGACAGGTGGTGTATATCTTCCCGTATTCCTGTACTCTTCGTTTTACTTCATTGCTTACAGGGTATGGGATGGTAGCAGGGTTGTTGTTTGAGAGGCCCCACAGGTAGATCAATGCTTCCTGGTAGCTGACCGGGATTTGTCGGTAGGCTATCTCTTTTCCCAAGGGGTAATAGGTGTAGAAATGTTGCAAATCTTTTGTCAGCAGGCAATAGGCCATCAGGTATTCGTAGGCCATCCGGTTGGTAAGGTTTTGCTGGAGGAGGATGCCAAGCATCTGGCTTTTTTCCTGCTCGCTGAAAAGGAAATGGGTATGGGTGCGGCAGGTGCGCAAGGTATGCCATTCGGGGTTGAAGTCTATCTTTCCTTCGTCTTCCAGGAGGGCCAATGTTTGTACCGCCCATTTACTATAATATAATGTATGGCGGAGTATTTGCAAGTATTTCCGGGTAACGGCATATTCGCCGTTTATCAGATTGGTTTCGGCCAAACGTTTGATGGCGCGCGCACTTTTCTGATAATCGGGGATGGCTTCCATCGCCTCGAAGGCAAAGCGCTGAGCTGTATTAATAAACCCCAGGTGATAATAAACCTCCCCGGCCATCATGGGCATCGTAAAGTCTCGCACAAAGGAAGGCAACAGCCCTTCCGGCCCATTCTGGAAATAGCGGAACATATCATCGGCCATCCTGCCTTGTTTGCATAACGAGAGGTTCAGCAAGGCGACAGACAGGGGTGTGGAGGGCGCTTTCTCTCCGGCCATCCGGATAATGTGGCCCCATTGCTGGCGGCGGGCGTGATAATCGTAGGCCATTACTTCTTCCTTCTGCCAGTCGGACGTTTCAGATACTCCCTGCCAGGTAATGAGGGTTAAAGCGGCTATCATGATTCCTGTCCCCGTCCAGGCCGTTTTTGCCTTGGAGGCGATTGGCAGATAGCGGAATAATACGGGCAGTATACTTACCATCACCCAAAGAAGCAGGAGGGTAGAGGGGAAGATCGTTTGAAAACGGTAATAGCCGGCGCCCGTCCATAGCTTTGATAACGGGTATTGCACCAATAAGGCTTTAGCCAGCAACGAAAGGGATACCGTAAGCAACAAACACCCCATTGTCAAACCGGCAATCTGCCACCTGCCGTATGCCCTTTTCCTTATTTCCCAAAAGATACATAACAGGGCCATAACAAGGCAGGCCCCTCCGGAAAACCAATACAGCAGGGAGAGCGCCGGAAACAGAAGAATAACCCGTAATGCCTTCGCCCCGATAGAAACATACAGCCGCGCAGCCATCAACACGATGATTAAAGCCACAACGCCTGCAAGCATATAATGTTCGTTGCATAACAGTATCCAGTAAAAGAGGGAAGGTATGAACGAAAGCGGAAACAGGGCCGGTTTATCGCCAAAGGCCCGTGAAAGGCAAAGCAGCAGCCGCTGAAGCGCCGCCAGCAACAAGGCTATAATAGCCGCTCCCTGCCACGGGACATAATAAAACTGTGTAAGGAACCGGGCGATATACCCGGCCGGGCCTCCCGGCACAGATGCTGTTTCGGCCAGGTAAGCGGGCGTAAACAGAAACAGTTGGAATTGCTCCTGGTAGGCCAGGTGGTAAGGATAACAGTAGCCGAAGAACACAAAAACAATCACCCCAAAGAGTATCGAAAGCGCCAAGCCGACATATCGCAGTTGTTTTTCCATTTTGCAAGATTATTGTATGTTTCCGCAAATATAGGGAAACTTTCGCACATGTGATGACCTTATGCGCAGCGCTATCTTTCCCCCGGACGTCTGCTTTAGGCATGTTGTATGAGATGGCTGTGGGAATCTTTATCAAACAAGACTTCAAAAATGCGTTAACAGCCTTTGATGAGCTAATGATGAAAACCTGCGAAATCATAAAAAAAAAGTTTATTGCATGAAGAAGAAGAAGTTGTAGCTTAACTAAACGACAGTATTTTAAATATAACTCCCCTGCCTTATCGGTAGTGATTGAAAAATAATGTAAATTTGCCGCATAGTAACAACTAAATTTTCATGGGTAATGAAAAGAGACAGCATTATTTTCGACATTATTGAAAAAGAAAAGCAACGTCAGTTGAAGGGAATTGAATTGATTGCTTCTGAAAACTTTGTGAGTAACCAGGTATTGGAAGCCATGGGGAGCGTTCTTACCAATAAATATGCCGAAGGGTATCCGGAGAAGCGTTATTATGGGGGGTGCGAAGTGGTAGACCTGAGCGAGATGCTTGCCATCGAACGGCTGAAAAAGCTGTTTAACGCCGAATGGGTAAACGTACAGCCACACTCGGGAGCGCAGGCGAATGCCGCCGTTTTCCTGGCAACGATGAATCCCGGCGATACGTTTTTGGGATTAAACCTGTCGCATGGCGGCCATTTATCGCATGGGTCGCCCGTAAACAGCTCCGGCATCCTTTATCGTGCCGTAGAGTATAACGTGAAAGAAGAAACAGGGCGGGTAGACTATGACCAGATGGAAGAAGTAGCGCTCCGCGAACGCCCGAAAGTGATTGTAGGGGGCGGCTCGGCTTATTCGCGCGAATGGGATTACAGACGCATGCGCGAAATAGCAGACAGGGCAGGCGCCCTGTTAATGATTGATATGGCGCATCCCGCCGGTTTGATTGCCGCCGGATTATTGAACAATCCGCTGGAATATGCCCATATCGTAACCTCTACCACGCATAAAACCTTACGCGGCCCTCGCGGAGGCGTTATCCTGCTGGGCAAAGACTTTGAAAACCCCTGGGGGAAGAAAACGCCCAAAGGCGAAGTGAAAATGATGTCGCAATTGCTGGATTCGGCCGTATTCCCGGGCATACAGGGCGGGCCGCTCGAACACGTCATTGCTTCCAAAGCCGTATCCTTCGGCGAAGCCCTCGAACCGGAATATAAAACATACCAGGCGCAGGTGCAGAAAAATGCCGCAGTTATGGCGCAGGCCTTTATAGACAAAGGCTATAAGATTATCTCAGACGGTACGGACAATCACAGCATGCTGATAGACTTACGCTTTAAATTCCCCGCCCTCACCGGAAAGGTGGCCGAAAAAGCCCTGGTGGCGGCCGATATTACCGTAAATAAAAATATGGTTCCTTTCGACAGCCGTTCCGCCTTCCAAACCTCCGGTATACGCATCGGAACGCCGGCCATATCAACACGCGGCGCGAAAGAAGATTTTATGGGAGAAACGGTAGAACTGATTGATACGGTACTCTCCGCCCCCGAAAACGAAAAGACGATTGCCGCCGTCCGCGAAAAAGTGAACGGCCTGATGAAGCAATACCCGCTTTTTGCCTGGTGATAAAAGAAGATTTTATTATAAATTAAATAGATAGACATGAGAAATTTACCAGCCGTATGCGCCGTATCTGCATTCATGCTGTTAGCTGCGGGCTGCGGGCAAACAGCTACAAAAGAGGCGCCTTACAATCAGGGCGTCCGTATGATTCCCGCTCCTTTATCCCTTGTACAGAACGAGGGCGTTTTCACACTCGGTAAAAACACAGCCATTTACGCCCCAACGCCGGAAATAAAGACCATTGCCGGTTACTTTGCCGCCAAAATGAGCCAGGCCACCGGCTACCGGTTTTCCATCGGCGAAAAGGAAACAGCTAAAGGCGTGTCGCTGGTTATCGACAGTTCGCTGGATGTAAACGACGAAGGATATACGTTAGATATAACGCCCGGCCTGGCAGCGATTAAAGCCAGGACGCCTGCCGGTATCTTTTACGGCATGCAGAGCTTTTTGCAATTGCTTCCGGCCGAAATAGAAAGCCGCTCCCCCGTACAAGGCGTGGCCTGGACAGCTCCGGCCGTTTCCATCAAAGACGAGCCACGTTTCGGTTATCGCGGTATAATGATAGACCCCTGCCGCCACTTCATGCCGGCGGAAGAGATAAGGAAGCTCCTCGACGTATTGTCGTTATTCAAAATAAACCGTATGCACTGGCATCTGACGGACGACCAGGGCTGGCGCATCGAAATCAAACAATACCCCAGGCTTACGGAGATTGGCTCCAAACGCATAGAAGGCGAGGGCCATGAATACGGCGGCTACTATACCCAGGACGAAATAAAAGAGATTGTACAATATGCTGCCGAGCGGTTTATAACCATCATACCGGAAATAGAACTTCCGGGACATGAAATGGCTGCCATTTCCGCCTATCCCGAACTGTCTTGCAAAGGAGAACAGGAAACTCCCCGCATTGTCTGGGGGGTAGAAGACATCGTACTCTGCGCCGGAAAGGACAGCGTATTTGAATTTCTTGAAAATGTATTTAAGGAAGTAACAGCGCTTTTCCCGTCGGAGTATATACATATCGGCGGCGACGAATGCCCGAAGAAAAGCTGGAAAGAATGTCCCCTCTGCCAGAAGCGTATCAAAGAGGAAGGATTAACGGGAGATGACGAACACACCGCCGAAGAACGTTTGCAAAGCTATTTTGTACAACGGATGGAAAAGGCGCTGGCCAAATACGGGAAGAAAATAATCGGTTGGGACGAGATACTCGAAGGCGGACTGGCTCCCACGGCTACCGTGATGTCATGGCGCGGGGAACAGGGCGGTATCGCTGCCGCCAAGATGAATCACGATGTGATAATGACTCCGCAAAATGATGGAATGTATCTGGACCGTTATGAGGGAGACGCTAAAATAGAACCGGTTACAATCGGCGGATTCGCTTCCCTCGAAAAGGTGTATAATTATGATCCTACGCCCGCGGAAGTAGTAGCATTGGGTAAAGAAAAGCATATATTGGGCGTACAGTGTAATGCGTGGTCTGAATATATGTATACAAACGAACTGATGGAATACCGCACCTTCCCCCGCATCCTTGCGCTGGCCGAAATAGGCTGGACGCCGCTCGACAGGAAAGATTACGCCGACTTTGAACGCTGCCTTGACAACGCCCTGGTTCGCTTAGACGCCCACCACGTCAATTATTACATCCCACAGCCGGAACAACCCTCCGGTTCGTGCAACTTTGTGGCGTTTACGGATAAAGCTTCGCTTGCGTTCAATTCCGTACGCCCGGTCAAAATGGTTTATACGACTGACGGTTCCGAGCCGGGCGCCGAATCGACAGAATATACCGCCCCTATCGAATTTGCCGAATCCGGCACATTAAAGATACGTTCGGTATTATCCTCGGGCAAGATGAGTAAGACGCGCGTCATCACCGTAGAAAAACAGGCATTGGCGCCCGCCTGCGCAGTGGAAAAAACATCCCCCGGATTGCAAATGCAGGTTACGCCCGGTTACTTCCTCAACGTAGACGAACTGGCTAAGGCAACGGAATGGAAAACGTCTGTATTAAAAAGCCTCCCGGAGATGTTGCTCGTTGAACCCAGCGACGAATCCATGCGCGGCGCCAGGTATTATGCCGCAGTGGCTACGGGATATGTAGACATACCCGACGACGGCGTTTATTATTTTTCTTCCGACAATGAAGAGGTATGGATAGACGGCAAACTGCTTATCAATAACCGCGGCGAAGTAAAACGCTTTCCCCGCACGGACAAATCGGTAGCTTTGGCCAAAGGATTACACGAATTTAAAGTCGTATTCCTCAGTCATATTATCGGCGGCTGGCCTTCTATCTGGAACAACTGGCATAAGGGAACCGTTTCATACCGCAAGGCGGAGGCTGAAAAGTTTGAACGGATTACTCCCGAAATGTTAGTATATTAAAAAACAACCGTAATATTAGTTTATTCCAACGAAAAGTCTGTTATAACAAGGCTGAGAATCATTAACGGGCAACCGCTTACTCCTATACAAGCCCCTATGTATCAATGGTTACACAGGGGCTTGTTTTGCTTTAACATTTCGGGGATTTACCTCTGCCTTTTTAGTAACTTCAACATTTCATTCGTGTTATTTAATAGAAAGAAACGGCTGTTGCATCTAACGCTTCCGTACCTTGTCGCCATTTAATTACAGGTATGGATAAGAGGTTGATTTTACTTCTGTTTATTTGTCTTCATCAAACGGAAACCCTTTATGCGCAATGGACAAAAGAAGATTCGGTATGGCTCAACAATGTATTGTCTGGTAAGGACACGATAAAACTTAATCCGGATGTTCTGAAAGCAATCGAATCGGGTACCTTATTAAATACGGACAGGCTGTCGCCTTCGGATCAGATAAAAATCATTCCGGGACGCATACCCATCCATAAAGACTTTACGGAATATCTCAGTCCGGGGAAAAGACAAAAAGACATGGAAGATGCAAGAGATGTTGATCCTTTTAGTATTCCCCCGGCTGTTTTTATGCGATACGGACCGGCTATACTTCTGCCGAAACATACGTTTAACAACGCTTTTATGATGCCCGACTCTATCAAAGAAGATGCGGTAATACCTTCCGGCCGTTCATTCGACGATGCTTTAAGGAGTATTTTCAGCCCATCATTCAGGGCAAGGGAAAGAAACCGGAAAAATGCGAACGCCTGGAAAACATATTAATGATTATTGGTAAAATCCGGTTTATCCTTTACCTTTGCGGCATAACTAAATAAAACTATGTTTTATGGAAATGAAAATAAGTAAGATTCTGTTTATTGTCGTTTTAACAAGTTTTTTTACAAGTAGTTGCCGGACGGACAAAAAAGCGATTGCCGAAAACGACATACAGTTCGACTCCATCACGGTGGATAAAACATACCATCTGCTGGAACAACCCGCTAATCCCGCTTGCAACCTCCGGATCAAATTCACGTATCCCGTAAAATTCGGGAATAAGGAAGTATTAAGCCAAATCAGAAAACATTTCATCGCTTCCTGTTTCGGCGATATGTACGAAGAACTTACTCCCGAACAAGCCGTAGACGAATATGTAAACATCTATCTGGAAGACTATAAAGGATTGGAAGATGATTTTACGGAAGAAAAAGAAAAGTCGGAAGATGCGCCTGTGGCCTCCTGGTTCTCTTATTATGAAACGTCGTATAACGAAATTACCTTCAATAAAGCAAATCTGCTGTGTTATTCCATCGTCTTCGAAAATTATACCGGAGGGGCTCATGGCGCCCATACCCATACGAATGTGGTGTTGAACCTTCAAACGGGAAAAATTGTGACGGAAGAAGATATTTTTATAGAAGGTTTTCAAGACGCCCTGGCGCTTATGCTGGTAGACAAGATAGCCAAACAAAACGAAGTGGAGGATGCCCGGCAGTTGGAAAGTATTGGCTTTTTCAGCGCCGATGAAATATTCCCGAATGGGAATTTCCTGGTAGATGAAGAAGGTATTACCTATTATTTCAACGAATATGAAATAGCGGCATACGTAGTAGGAGTCACCCGTGTGAAGCTGCTTTACAGCGATATGAAACCCTTGCTCAAAAAAGACAGCCCTGTTTCAACGTTAATCAGGGATTAATTATGGTAAACGAACAACTGTCTATCCTGAAGTCTTATTTCAGCGAGCTTACGGATAAACAAAAAGAACAATTCGACGCTCTTTATCCCCTGTACGCCGACTGGAATGCTAAAATTAATGTGATTTCGAGGAAAGATATTGATAATCTGTACTTACATCATGTACTCCATTCGCTGGGGATAGTCAAAACGCTGCGATTCAAAGACGATACCGCCGTTATGGATATAGGGACGGGAGGCGGCTTCCCCGGCATCCCGTTAGCTATCTACTTTCCTAACGTACAGTTCCACCTGGTAGACAGTGTAGGGAAAAAGATAAAAGTAGCCCAGGCGGTAGCCGGAGCGATTGGCCTTACCAATGTAACGTTTTGCCATGCAAGAGGCGAGGAAGAGAAACAGACGTTTGATTTCGTTGTCAGCCGCGCTGTTATGCCCTTGGTCGATTTAACAAAAATCGTCGCTAAAAATATAAAGAAACAGCAAAAGAACGCTCTCCCTAACGGGTTGATATGCCTCAAAGGAGGCGAGCTTCAACATGAAATACAACCGTTCAGGAATAAAGCGCTCTCTATTGAACTAAGCGCATATTTCAAGGAAGACTATTTCAAAACAAAAAAAACCGTATATATACCACTATGATTACAGTAAAATCATTCGAGTTTAATTATTTCTCGGTAAATACCTACGTTTTGCATGATGAAACGGGAGAGGCCGTATTAATTGATTGCGGTTGTTTCCGTAAAGAGGAAGAGCTGGCGCTAAGCAATTATATAATAGACAATAATCTTACGTTGAAGCATTTACTTTGTACCCATCTCCATTTAGACCATGTATTCGGAAACGAATTTGCAAACAGAGTGTACGGGCTTAAACCGCAGGCGCATAAAGCTGACGCCGACGCGCTTCCCCCGGCTCAGAAACAGGCGCGGCTGTTCGGGCTTCAAGACAGGATACAAAATATCCCGGTTGAAAAATATATTGTGGGGAATGAAACGATAAAATTCGGAGACTCTGAACTTACCGCCATACTCGTTCCGGGACATTCGCCCGGCAGCCTGGCTTTCTATAATAAGAAGAACGGATTTGCCGTCACCGGCGACGTTATTTTCAAAGGAAGTATCGGACGTACAGACCTTTGGGGAGGTAATCAGGAAGTGTTGATTGCCGCTATTAAAGACAAGATATTATCGTTGCCCGACGAAACAATCCTTTACCCGGGCCATGGCCCCGAGACAAACGTGATTAGCGAAAGCATGAACAATCCTTTTTTATAACATAAATTTCTTATCATAAAACACAATAATGTTATGGACACTACTAAATTCGTTAATCGCCATGTAGGTATTGCAGAAGAAGAGGTCGCTTCGATGTTACAAACCATAGGCGTTCAATCGCTGGACGAGCTTATCAACCGGACTATTCCGCCGGATATCCGTTTATACAACGCGCTGAATCTTCCCGAACCGATGGAGGAAAGGGAATTTGCCGGGCATATCGCCGAACTTGCCTCCAAGAACCAAGTGTTCACCTCCTATATCGGTATGGGTTGGTATGATACCGTATGTCCGGCTCCTATCCTGCGCAATGTATTGGAGAATCCGGTTTGGTACACCTCGTATACCCCTTACCAGGCGGAAGTATCGCAAGGGAGACTGGAAGCTTTGTTAAACTTCCAGACAGTTATTTGCGAACTGACGGGGCTTCCCCTTACCAATTGTTCCCTGCTCGACGAAGCCACTGCCGCAGCCGAAGCAGCCACCATGCTGTATGGCACACGCAGCCGCGCACAAATCAAAGCGGAAGCAAATACCTTGTTTGTAGATAATCACCTGTTTGAATCGTCGTTGGCTGTTATCCATACGCGCATGATTCCACAGGGGATCAAAGTCGTGACGGGCGATTACAATACGTTCCGTTTTACCGGGGATGTATTTGCGGCCATCATACAGTATCCCAATGCGAATGGTTCTATCGAAGATTATACGGCGTTTGTGAAACGTGCAAATGAGAATGGCGCGCGCGTAGCCGTAGCTGCCGATTTAATGAGCCTCGTAATGCTTACCCCTCCCGGGGAATGGGGGGCCGACGTAGTGTTCGGCAGCGCGCAACGCTTTGGAATACCCATGTTTTACGGAGGGCCTTCCGCCGGTTATATGGCTACGAAAGACGATTATAAGAGAGCGATTCCCGGGCGTATTATCGGTATTTCCAAAGACGCCCACGGACGCCCGGCCTATCGTTTGGCTTTACAGACGCGCGAACAACACATCAAACGCGAAAAGGCTACATCCAATATCTGTACGGCTCAGGCGTTACTGGCTACCATGTCGGGATTCTATGCCGTTTATCATGGAGCAGACGGCCTGCGGAACATAGCTGGCCGTATCCATGCTTCCGCCGGTTTTCTTGCCGGAGAATTAGAAAAACTGGGATATAAACAACTCAATACAAACTTCTTCGATACGCTGAAGATTGAGCTGCCCGCCGGCGTATCCCTCGACGCCTTGCGTGAAATTGCCCTTACCTGTAAGGTGAACCTCCGCTATTTTGAAGAAGGGCAAATCGGTATCAGCATTGATGAAACAACGCAGCTTACCGACGTAGGCGTACTGCTTTACATCTTTGCCGATGCAGCCGGAAAAGAATATATGCTGGAAGAAGCCATTCCCGTAAAAACCTATTTCGATGGGAAATTTATCCGTACAAGCGATTTCCTCGGGCAAGACGTATTTAAGAAATATCGTACGGAAACGGAATTGATGCGTTATATCACTCGCCTGGGGCGCCGGGATATTTCATTGGCCCAATCGATGATATCGCTCGGTTCATGCACCATGAAACTTAATGCGGCTTCCGAACTCTTCGCTTTAAGCCGCCCCGAGTTCCAAAATATCCATCCCTATGCGCCGGAAGACCAAACCGAAGGGTATAACGAACTGATAGAAAACCTTTCTGCTTACCTGGCGGAGATTACCGGACTTAAAGGAGTAAGCCTGCAACCAAACTCCGGCGCTTCGGGCGAATATGCCGGGCTTCGCGTTATCCGTTCTTACCTCGAAAGTATCGGGCAGGGGCGTCGCAATATTGTATTGCTCCCCGCTTCCGCCCACGGAACGAATCCTGCCAGCGCCGTACAGTGCGGATTCACTACGGTTACGGTAAAAACGGATGAGAAGGGCAATATAGACTTGCAGGATTTCCGCGAAAAAGCCGAAGCCAATAAAGATAAGCTGGCCGCTACGATGATTACCTATCCCTCTACCCATGGCATATTTGAAGCCGCTATCAAAGAAATGTGTTCGATTGTGCATGCCTGCGGCGGACAGGTGTATATGGACGGCGCGAATATGAATGCGCAGGTAGGCCTCGCCAATCCGGGAATTATCGGCGCCGACGTTTGCCACCTCAATCTGCACAAAACGTTTGCTTCGCCTCATGGCGGCGGCGGGCCGGGCGTTGGTCCCATCTGCGTAGCCGGACATTTAACGCCGTTCCTTCCTTCGCACCCCGTAACAGGGGGAAGCGGGCGGAATACGGTTTCCGCCGCTCCTTACGGCAGTGCGGGCATCTTGCCTGTCACCTATGCTTATATACGTCTGTTAGGGGCCGAAGGGCTTACCCGGGCAACTAAAATAGCAATACTTAACGCCAATTACCTGGCCGCCCGCTTAAAGGATACCTACGGTATTGTCTATACGGGAACCACCGGATGCGTGGGGCACGAACTTATCCTCGAATGCCGTACAATAAAAGAACGTTCCGGTATTGATGAGGGAGATATCGCCAAACGATTGATGGATTTCGGCTACCATGCCCCCACGCTTTCTTTCCCGGTACATGGCACCTTGATGATTGAGCCTACGGAAAGTGAAAGTAAAGCGGAGCTCGACCGCTTTCTTGAAGTACTTGACTGCATCTGGAAAGAAATCAAAGAAGTAGAAGAAGGCAAGGTTTCCAAAGAAGACAACGTACTAAAAAATGCACCGCATCCCGAATATGAAATAACGGCCGACGAATGGGCGCACGAATATTCGCGCAGCAAAGCGGCGTTCCCGTTAGAATGGCTTCACGAAAGCAAATTCTGGATAAATGTAGCCCGCGTAGATAATGCATTTGGCGACCGTAACCTTATCCCGTCGCTTTGCGGATGTCAGGTATAATGCGCTGAATTTGCACCGTTATCCGCCCCTGCGCATCCTGCCGGGGGCGGATAACGCAAATAGCTCATTATAGTTGGGCTTTGAGAGCAATAAAACCGTTAAAAAAATTGCTTAATTCAGGCTTTTTACCGGCCATTCCTTCCTTATACCATTCTTCCCTCATCAAATGGCATACTACATCGACAACCGTTTTATCCCAATCATTTAATTCATTATTTGTATATTACGGTTGAAAAAAAAGTCACTATAATGCCTTGAGTAAACCATTATAGTGTCTTGGGTAAAGCACTATAATGCTTTTTCCAAACAACTATAATGGTTTACTCAAGGCATTATGATGATTTTTTTTCAATTATGGGAAATAACGAGTTGTCTTTCCATGTAACAGGAATTGGTTAAATCAATTTAACCGATTTTTATAATAACTGTCGCCAATTTGTAACAAAGCTATTTTACTTTTATGCCAAAGATCAAAACCAATATGGCAGGCGTAACACAAGTAATCAGGTACGAAGGCGATAATGACACTTTCATTTGGAAGCATCCGGTGGAAGATTTCGACGCGTGGACGCAATTGATTGTACACGAATCGCAGGAAGCAATATTTTTCCTCAACGGACAGGCGTTGGATTTGTTTGGTCCGGGACGGCACACGCTCAACACGCAGCATATCCCGCTCATCAGCGAGATACTGAACAAACCCACCGGCGACAATGCGCCGTTTCATTGCGAGGTTTATTTTATCAACAAGACCGAGCAGTTGGCGATTAAGTGGGGAACCGACAGCAAGATACAGTACA
>JAIRKZ010000023.1 GCA_031259845.1 Tannerellaceae bacterium
AAATTTTTCGAGTATTATTTTTCACTCAATCTTTATTGAGTATCTTTATAACAGGAAGTTGAAGAGGAAACAGGCTCTGCTGTGGAGCAACCTGTCAGCAATATACTTCCTGCGTTACACTGTAACAGTTCTAATTGAGGATGACTTTTGTTGTCCTCTTTTTTTGTTACAGGCATCGCCTTATGGCTAAGAAAACCCAATATCGATTAACTCAGCAATTATGTAATCCTGCAAAAACAATCTTCTATCAGCAGACAAGTATTTGCTGCATTTCCCTGTTCAGTTTTCAGGTTAAGCGTCACAGACTAAATAAGCGGACAAAAGCCGCAGGAGCAAGGTAGTGATCGCTTTATATTGATTGTTTTACAAGATGCTATGTTACTGCACCACTCCGCAAACATACCGGGTTTGTTTTGTGAGTACAAAATATATTCTGTTAGCTAACTTCCGGGCAATTCCAGTAATTGCTTTATTCGATTCCATCCTCCGGCAATATTTATTAAAAGCGAGAGTCAATACCGGGTCTACCCGGGCTGCAATCCAAGAACTTTCTATCAAAGCAGCCTTCATATTTATTTGTCCCCGAGGGGTCATTTCTCCTTTGTTATCTTTTTCTCCACTGGAATGACAACTGGGTATGATACCGATAAAGCCTGCAAATTTATCATTACTTTGAAAACGGGTTATATCTTCTATTTCTACCAAGAATGTAATACCAGTTATTAATCCTATCCCGGGAATACTTCGTATTAATTCTATGTTCTTTTTATAACGCTCCTCTTTACATAATTGACTAACCATTCGTGTAATTGTTAGTAATGACTGCTTTTTAGCTTCAAATTCATTTATCAGAAAAATAAATGCTTCTTTATTTATTCCTCCGGTATTTGCGGCATCCTGCCTGAGCCACTCAACAAAACGTTTAGAAATCCGTGTATCATTTGCATATGAATCAGGTATTTTCACTCCATAAAAATGCAACATCATCTTTATCCGTTGTTTCAGGCGACTCAAATCCTTTACCACAGAAATGCGCATCCGAATCAAAGAACGGTCTGACAAGGTTATTTGAGATGGAATATGGATACATCGCAATTCTTTTGAACGCAACGAACGGGCTATTTTACGTGAATCAACAGAATCTGTTTTATGCATCTTTTCTTTTCCTGTTGTGGGAACATCTGCCGGATTGATAACAATATTATTAATTCCCAGAGACTCCAGTTCGTAATGTGTCCATAGACCACTGAAACCGGCCTCATAAGCAGAATAATATCCTGCATCAGGAAAATGAGTACGTAAATAAGTGGCCAATTTTTCCGCTTCCGGTGGCTGATTGAATGTCTTATGGTGATTGTTTTCTGTCAAAATTGTAACTGACCAACTCTTTAAATGGACATCTATTCCAACATAAATACGTTCTCCATTAAAATTTAATTCTTTACTTTGTTCTTGCATAAGCATTGATTATTACTTTGTTTGGTACTACATATCTCAAATATAATAATACTCTTTGCTTATGTTCTTTTTTTTCGCTTCGCTATTTCAAATTACAAACATAGGGACTAACTGAGCAAGAGGTATCCGCGCTCACTATTGCACTCAATCCGGTCAAGCATGAACAGTCCCGCAAAAGTGGAAACACAGACGGGAGAGTGGTCTTTATTTTTATTCGCCGCGCTTATAAATCGTCATTTTTATGTACGTTTGCTAAGTAAACATTAGTCAACCTTATTCGGTGAATTGATCCTTAAAATGGTTGATCAGAGACAGAACAAATGAAATACTACCTCATTGCCGGCGAGGCTTCCGGAGACTTACATGCCTCTAACCTGATGGTGGAACTGAAAAAGGAAGATCCTGAAGCGGATTTCCGTTTTCTGGGAGGAGATTTGATGCAGTCCGCCGGAGGTACGCTGGTGAAGCACTACCGCGAAATGGCTTTCATGGGCCTGGGGCCAGTAGTGCTTCACCTGCGTACTATCCTCCGCAATATGCAGACCTGCCGGGAGGATATACGCCGTTATCGTCCTGACGTACTTATATTGATAGATTATCCGGGCTTCAACCTCAGAATTGCCCGGTATGCAAAAACGCAGCTTAAACTGCCCGTCTGCTATTATATCTCGCCCAAGATATGGGCGTGGAAGCAATACCGCATCAAAGACTTCCGCCGGTATGTAGACCGTATGTTCTGTATCCTTCCTTTCGAAGAAGCCTTTTATCAAAGGCTGGATTATCCAGTGGACTATGTAGGGAATCCCACAGTCGATTCGGTGGCGCTGTATCGTGAACAACAAGTTGATGCACAAGACGATTTCCTGCAAGGCGAAAAGCTTCCCCCCGATAAACCCATCATAGCCCTGCTTGCCGGAAGCCGCCGCCAGGAAATCAAAGACAACCTTCCGGCCATGCTGAAAGTAGCTGCTGCCTGGCCAGCTTATCAGCCTGTCATCGCCGGAGCGCCGGGAATAGACAAGGCTTATTACGATTCGTTCATGCAGAAAAGCCCTGCCCGGATCGTGTTTGATAAAACCTATCCCCTGCTGCATCATAGTGCGGCAGCATTGGTTACTTCGGGTACTGCCACGCTGGAGGCAGCCCTGTTCCGCGTGCCGCAGGTTGTCTGTTATTATACTCCGCTGGCTAAGCTGTCAGGCTTTATTTTCCGCCGTTTCTTTCATACCCCTTACATTTCGCTGGTAAACCTGATTGCCGGCAGGGAAGTTGTACAGGAATTATTTGCCGACCGTTTCTCTGAACAGGCAATTCATGCAGCATTGGAAAAGATACTCTGCAACTCCACCTGCCGTAATCACCTGCTGAGTGCTTACGACGAAGTTATCCGTATATTGGGCGTCCCTGGCGCCTCCCGGCGCACAGCGCATCACATTCTCGCGATGATATCCGGATGCCGTAAGCGGTCTTAACTTTTTTTATATTCCCCTTTGCAGCATTCCAAGGCTGCAAACCATCTTGCTTTATGTAAGCAAAAAAATCATGTAATGTTATTTAATTCTATGAAGACGTTGAAATTATTCTTTGTATTTGCAGGGATGATATTATTATTTACCCTTACATTCGGTTCATGCGATATGGATGACGACTCCTATTCGTTAGACGACATGTGGTTGTCTGTAGCCACAGCAAGAC
>JAIRKZ010000062.1 GCA_031259845.1 Tannerellaceae bacterium
CTTTTAATGCAAAAATTAAGGCGTTCAGAACTTCCCTTAGAGGGGTCTCTGATATTCATTTCTTTCTCTTTAGACTAACTAATATCTTTGCTTGAAACACATGGTTTTACTGGTGATCCTTTCTTAACTCGCTCATTCTATTAAAATCCGATGACTTTGGAATAATTGGAAAGAAAAAGGGGAGGACAACTATTGTGGCTGTCGCTACTGCCATGATTTTAGTTAATAGGTCAATATCAAAGAAACTGATAATCGCCGATAGAGTGGCTGCAATCGCTAATACACCCTTATATCTCGGCTCTATATGTTCCTTTTTATCTCTAAATTTATCCAGATAACGCAAGTTAGTCGCGGCCTGCTTTATACTTTCCCATAAATCTACTTTAAATAGTTCTTTGTTCATAATTGATTGATATAACGACTACAAAAATACAGTATTAGCACCAACAAACCAAATAATAAGGACATATTTCCGGATTCTACGAATGGGAAAATGAAAACATGAATAAATTATTTCGATAAATTTGCACATATGTTGATTATTATGTCTAACTTTGCACTGTAAATATATGTATCATCGTTAAATCATGGCTTACTTAAAAGAAACAATTGAAAAGTTGGGAAATTCAATGATTTACCTTGCGCAAAGAGTTCCGTCTTTGAGCAAAACAAAGTTGTTGAAATTAATATATCTGATCGAGGAGGTTTCAGTAAAAAAGAACAAACTGCCTTTTTTCGGTATTCCATTTGAGGTGTGGCAGGCGGGGCCGGTGGCAAAGGATGTTTTTGTGGATCTGGACGTAGAACCGGTTATATTTGACAGGTATATCTCTATATGCAGGGAAAACAAAGCTACGTATGTTTTTGCAAAATCGGCGTTCGATAACGGAGAGTTCTCCGACAATGACATTGAGGTGATGAATTATGTTATTGAGAAGTACGGGAATAACACCGCGCGACAATTGGTTGGAATAGTGCACAAAAAGGGTTCGGCATGGTATCATGTAGCAGAAAAAAACGGACTGCTGGAGGCGTTCCGGGAAAAACTGACAAACAGCTCGAATATTGAGATTGATTTTACCTATTATCTTACGGGGTGCGATGCGGAAAAATACCGTGATTGTATAGATTTTCACAGATGTATCTCGCATTTAAGCCCCTGACCATGTATATACCGGGAACAATCATCTATTTTACGCCGTTCTATTTCCCCGACGGGAGGTCAAAAAACAAGTATTTTTTAGTTTTATCGGCGGCTAAAGATAGTTTGCTGGTCGCATGCCTTCCAACGAGTAAGGACAATATTCCCCGTTCGAGAATAAAAAAACATGGATGTATTAATGATGACATTATGCGGGTAAATTGCTATTTTTTTGAGGCTGGAAGGATTATTTCCGAATGTGGTACATTTTGCTTTGAACGGGACACATACGTTTATGGAGAGCAAATAGCGTTTGTTGACAAGCATTTAATGAAGTCTGCTTACAAGAAAGACGGAGAGGATTATCGCGTTTTATGTAAACTTTCAAAGTCCGAATTGCAGTCCGTAAAAGACTGTCTAAGAAATGCCGGGGTTGTCAGTAACAAGTTTAAGAGGTTTTTGTAAATAGTTTCCTGACTTTGTCACACAAGGGGAAATTTGAATTTTTCGCAGGCATTATGAATGTATTTCCCTATGTTCATCCAGTCTGTTTGTAAATTTTCCATGTCGCGTTCGTTGTCGGATTTTTCAGATGGAAGCGACGGTTTGGCAAGCCAGAAAACGGAAAGAAACCCTTCGACAAAGTGATAAAATAAATCTGTTTTTTTCTTTTTCATATCCATGTTTATTTATTTGTTTGGCAAAGATAACGCAAGGGAAACAAATAACCATAAAACCGTGTGTTAAAAGCCACCGGAAAAGATAAAAATCATTTTGCCGACGCCAGCAAAGTGATCGATCATTAAGGAAAGATAAAATCAACAACCCGCCTGTTTAACCTGTCTATCGGCGAATAATCTTTTTTGATATAACCTTCTGTCGTCCGGTGTGCCGAGGCGTGATTGAGGCAGAAGCCTACCAGCTCCGTTGACGCGCCGCACTCGTTCTGTGCAACCGTCGCCCATGTATGCCGAAGCCAGTACACCGTAATCACCTGTACCCGCGCTTTCAGGCACAGGGATTCAAGCCCCGTATTTACTGCACGGGCAAAATTATCGGCGTCGGCGTACCGTTCACTAAAGTTGAATAGCTTCTCGCCTCCGGTATACTTTGCGAACAGGGGCAATAACTCATCCTGTACCGCTATTTCCATGTATGCCCTGTCTTTCCTTTCTCCTTTCGTCTTTGTACGGTTATACCGAATCTTTCCGCCGGCATACGCTTCTTTATCCAGCCCGAACAAATCTACTGTGTTTATCCCGGCCAGACGTAACACTATGTGCATCACGTCGTGTGCCAGATCCTCACGGGGGCACGAAGGCGCCACCGCTGATATCCGCCTCAACACTTCGGCCTCAACGGATCGTTTAGCGGGTACGTCCGCGTCAGGGATTTTGACGACCTTAAACGGCTGGTTTTTTATCCTTATAATGTCGCGGTCATACTCGTTATATTCCATACATCCGTCCTCAAACAATTTTTTAATGGCGATAGGATACATGTTTTTAGCCCGCGCCGTATCCGAAAGGCTTTCGATCCACTTCATAATCGTTTTTGTCGTAATATCCTGAAACAAAATATCGTCCTTTCGCATGTGTTTCTTTAGTGAATTAAACGCACTGGAATAGTTTGCCGCCGGTTTTTTCCGTCCGGCCATCTTCATTTTTTTGATGTATTCTTCTGCAAAAACAGTAAATGAAATGCCTTCCAATTCGGAGACGAGAAACTTTTTCACCTCTCCAACCGTCCAGCCTCCAATATCCACTGCGTTTAGTTTTTCAACGTAGCGCCTTATCTGTATGGCACAATTGGCAAGTATTGTATGTTCTGCAATTTCGCCCTTACGTATGCCTGACTTGTGCACAACCATGGACGTAGTAATATAGTCCGTATGCGATTTGTGACTGATCCGTATATAAACGGTATTAAATTCTTTCTTAGTCCGA
>JAIRKZ010000028.1 GCA_031259845.1 Tannerellaceae bacterium
TTCTTCATTTATAACGTAAAGCCTTGGGATGGTTCGATTGGCAAAAAGGGAGAAAACCTCTCTGCCCGGATCAAGGTAAGCAGGCATTGTATATTTATTATCCAGGAAGTGGCCGGCCACTTCCTGCGCCGGTTCATCCCTTGATATCGTGATTAACTGATAGCCGGGATTGTCTTTCATCCAAGGCCATACTTCATTGTTTATCACAGGTAATACCTTCCGGCAATCGCCACAGGAGGAAACGAACAACAGGAGTAAAGACCGCTTACCCGCAAAGCCGGAAGAGCTAAATGTACCACCCTTATCATCATACACCGTAAATAGGGGAACAACATCGCCTACCCCAACATAATCAATTACCTCGTCCGGAATATCGTCTCCCTCTTTTATACATGACACGAACGGAGCAATGATTGCTAAAAACAACAGAATAATAATACATCTACTCATAACTTACCGCTTATTTACTGTTAATTGCCGGCAAATTTAATTATACTTCCACACATTAAAAAAGGAAGACGCGAAGAATACTCTGTTTTTTTCATGTATATTTGTGCGGATATGTTACTTCGATTCTTACAGGCCATGAAAAAACAAATGCTTCTCTTCTTTTTTGTCTCTTCTTATGTGCTTTCTTTTGCACAGCAGGATTCGGTTGTTCCTTTTGATAAGGCGTATAAGCGGGTTTATCAGGTAACGAGGGTTTCCGGCATGCGCCCGGTGATTGACGGGCGGCTGGATGATGAATTATGGCAAACGCAGGGAGAGTGGTCGGAGGCTTTTGTACAGGTTATGCCGAACGAGCGGTTTCCTGCTGCTTCACCCACCCGGATGAAAGTGTTGTATGATGATAAGTATATATATGTAGGGGTTTATTGCGGAGAGAGCGAGCCGGAAAAGATTATCCGCTTTATAGGGAACAGAGACGATAATAATCTGGGCGATTTGATAAGCGTGGCTTTCGATACCTATCACGACTACCGGGCGGCCCCGGAATTCAATATCAATGCCGGGGGGAATAAGACCGACCTGATTGTAACCGATAAACTGGCCGTGAACCGTAGCTGGAACGCCGTATGGGAAGGAAGAACACAGGTAAATATGGCCGACTCGAGCTGGACGGCCGAACTGAGCATCCCTTTCAGCCAGCTACGCTACAACCGGCTATCCAGCGAAGGTATCTGGGGGCTGCATGTGCGACGGGTGATCCGCTACAAAAACGAAACGCAGAACTGGAGCCTTATCCCACTGAAAAACAATGGACATGTGTTCTCGTTCGGAGAGATGCACGGGATGGATTGTTTACCTAAGCCGCGTAACATGGAGTTTCTGCCCTACGTGATGGGTAAGAAAGGAAGTGGCTGGGGAGGGAATGCAGGCTTGGACGCCAAGTTTGCACTGTCCGACTTTACGCTGGACGTAACGATAAACCCGGACTTCGGGCAGATAGAACTCGACCCGTCTGTAATGAACCTCACGGCTTTTGAAACGTTTTACGACGAGATGCGCCCTTTCTTCCTGGAAGGGAAGCATATCCTCGATTTCTCTTCGGGCGGCGACAGGGTATTTTACACCCGCCGCATCGGTTCGGAAAACGTACCTATCATCGGCGCTTTGAAACTGACGGGGACGAACCGGAAGGGGCTGACAATCGGCGTGGCGCAAAGCGTGACAGCCCGCCGCAACGCAGAGGAACAGGCGGCAAAACCCTTAACGAACTACACCGTGGCCCGGATGCAGAAAAACTGGAAAGGAAACATCCTGCTGGGCGGCATGCTTACTTCCGTAAACCGGGCCTTGAACGAGCCTTCCCTTGAAGAAACCATGATACGCAATGCCTTCACGGCCGCTATTGATTATACGCATTACTTCAATAACCGCCTGTATTATGTAGACGCCAAGGGGATGCTTAGCTCGCTCAATGGCAGCAGGCAGGCCATCGCCCTGGTGCAAAACAATCCGGTACACTATTATCAGCGGGCTTCCGCCGCAGGCTACCTGGGGGTAGACGAAGGCCGCACATCCTTGAACGGTACGGGGGGATATGTTAAGGCGGGAAGGAAAGGGAATGCCAGATGGTCGTTCTCGGAAGAGTTTAACTGGGCGTCGCCGGGCTTCGACCTGAACGATATTGGCTACTTAAAGCAGGCAGACGCCCTGTCGGCCATCACAACCATCGAGTTTAAACAAACGGAAGTATGGAGGATGTTTCGCTCGAACACCTTCACTTTCTCACAGGAAAACAAATGGGATTATGGCGGGAGCGCTGTCAATAATACCGCGGGCTTCAACTGGAAAACGATGTTTCTCAACCGCTTTGAGCTAACCCTGTATGAGGCTTACGGCTGGAACCGGCTCGATACGCGCCTCCTGAGGGGCGGGCCGGATATGCGCTACAACCCTTACTTCCAGCATGCCGCAACGTTCAATACAGATAAGGCCCGCCGCATGATGTTTATGCTTGCCTATACGGGCAATCACAATACCGATGGCTATAACCGGGCAAACACGCTTTCGCCCAGCCTTTCTTTCCGCCTGGGAAACCACGTTTATATGTCGGGGCAGTTTAATTATTCATGGAATACCGACAACCTGCAATACGTAGCTCCGCGCGTTATGGGCCGCATGAAGCAGGAAACCTATGGCCTCACCATGAAACTGCAGGTAAACGTTACGCCCGACGTATCGCTGCAATTCTACGGCTCGCCCTTTACTTCGGTCGCTGCATTCAGCCGGTTTAAAGAAGCGGCCGATACACGGTCGGGGGTGTACGAAGAGCGCTTCCGCATGTTCGCCCCCGCTTCCCTCTCGTATAGCGAGGGCGTATATACGGCAGAGGGGACGGGGGGGAAGGTATCGTTTGCCAACCCGGACTTCAGTTTCAATGAGTTTCGTTCCAACCTGGTGGCCCGGTGGGAATACCTGCCCGGCTCTACCCTGTACTTTGTGTGGGAGCATCACCTCTCTGGCCGCAGCAGTCAATACATCCGGGGATGGCGCCCTAACGCAGAGCGCATGTATGGCCTCCCGGCAACAAACACTTTTATGATTAAACTGAATTACTGGTTTACGCTTTGATAATGCCTGATAATACGCAGGAATTGCGCTACCGTACGCTCTATGTTTTGCCGGGCAAAGGCTTTGTCCATAGCCTGCCGGAGGGTAACGGCGCCGGGCTGTATGGAGAAAACCGCTAAAAAGCCCTGCCCGTTCAAGGCCTCTGTCTCTTCTACTGACCCGCTGATGGCTATGGTGGGGATATGCTGTTTTTGGGCTGCATGGAGTATGCCGCCGGGCGTTTTTCCCATGCCGGTTTGTTGGTCTAACTTACCTTCGCCGGTAATCACTAAATCGGCCCCTTTTATCTTTTCGTTGAACAGCAAGGCGTCGAGCATCATTTGTATGCCGGGCCTGAGCGTTGCAGGGAGGAAGGCGAGGAAGCCGCCGCCCAGTCCTCCGCCCGCCCCTGCTCCGGGAATGGCGTCAATGTCTTTCTGCTCTTGCTGCCTGATTACGGAGGCAAAGCGCTTTAAGCCATTATCCAGCAAGCGTATCATTTCATCGTCGGCGCCTTTCTGGCGGGCATATACAAAGGCCGCCCCGTTCTCGCCCGAAAACGGATTGTTTACATCGCAGGCCACCGTAAAGGTTGCTCCCTCAAGCAGAGGCAACGCCTGCGAGCGGTCTATCGAACAGATGTGCTGAAGAATCCTTCCGCCCTGCCCCAGCTCCTTTCCTTCCTTATCCAGGAAACGGAAGCCGAGCGCCTGCAGCATCCCCGTACCGGCGTCGTTCGTGGCGCTGCCTCCTATGCCTGTCAGGAAATGCCGGCAGCCACGTTCCAGCGCATCCTTTATCAGCTGGCCCGTGCCATACGTGGTGGTAAGTAAGGGATTACGCTTATCTTCGGGCACCAATGTGAGTCCGCTGGCGGAAGCCATTTCAATCACCGCCGTCTGCCCATCCCCCAATATGCCATATCGGGCATGGACAGGGTTCATCAGCGGGTCGCGCACCGGGCAGGTCGTCATCGTCCCGTCCATCGCATGCACTAATGCCTCTGTTGTGCCCTCGCCGCCGTCGGCCACAGGTATTTTCAATACTTCGCAATCAGGGAAGACGCTCAGGATGGCTTTCTCTGCGCTTTCGGCTACTTCCAAAGAGGTAACAGAGCCTTTAAACGAGTCGGAAGCTACAACTATTTTCTTCATCTCAATACAGATTTAAGCGGGCTCTGCGTTTATAACAGTATCTCTTTCAAGGCCTGCTCTAAAAGGCGGATATCTTCGTCCGCAGTATCCCAGGAGGTAACAAAGCGTACTTCGCTTGCCTCTTCGTTCCAATAGTAGAAGAAGTATTTTTCCAGCAGCTTTTTAGCCGCCTGGGCGGGCATGGTAAGGAAAAGCTGGTTAGACTCTGCCTTCTGCGTGAACCTTATCTGCGGAAAGGTGCGCAGCATGGCGGCCAGTTTGGCGGCTTGCCGGTTTGCCTGCAAGGCATTGTCAAGCCATAAATCATTCTCTAAATAAGGGATGAACTGTGCCGACAGGTAGCGCATCTTGGAGGCCAGCTGGGCCGACTGTTTCCTGAAATACCGGATATTTTCCGTTATCTCCGGGCGAAAGGATATAACTGCTTCGCCCATCATCATCCCATTCTTCGTTCCTCCGAAACTCAATACGTCTACGCCGGCGTCTGCCGTCAGTTCCTTCATTGTGCAGTTCAGGTAAGCGCACGCATTGGCCAGGCGGGCGCCGTCTACATGAAGATACATATCGCGGGCATGCAGCAGATTGGCTATTGCTCTCACCTGGCCGGGCGTATAAACCGTTCCCAGTTCCGAAACCTGCGATATATATACTACTTTGGGCTGGGCGTGATGGCACACGCCGAAGTTATGCAGGTGCGGCCTGATTAGTTCTGGCGACAGCTTTCCGTCTTCCGCAGGTATGGCAATCACCGTACAGCCCGTCATCCGGGCCGGCGCCCCACATTCATCTGCATAAATATGAGCTGTGCGGGCGCAAATAATACTGTGAAACGACCGGGTGGCCGCCTGCAAGGCCACCGAATTAGCTCCCGTGCCGTTAAACACAAAGAAAGGAGAAGCTCCTTCTCCAAACACTTCCTTTAACTTAGCGGCAGCGGCTGCCGTCCAACTGTCGTCGCCATACCCCACCGCATGGCCTTCATTCGCTTTCATTAAGGCATCCATTATCAAAGGATGCACTCCCGAATTGTTATCACTGGCAAAACTTCTCATAACATTTACTTTTAAGACCCTAAAGATAGTGATTATACTTTACTCCGTAAGATTTTGCATATTAAAGCGAAGATATGGCCCCCCCCCGCGTAACGTAAAAAACCGGGCAACACCGCGTGTGAAAGAGAAGGCCTGGGCGCATCCCCCGCCCGGAGAGGACGGGGGGGCGGGCTTTCCAATGCAAGTCTTCCTCCCTTCGGTCATCGTCAGTCGCCCCTCCGGTCGTCGTCCGGGCTTTCCACTGTAATCCCTTGTGCGAGCTGCGCCTCCGGCTTGAAGGGGGAGAAATGCCCTTCGGGCTTGATTTGCGTCCCTTCGGGCTTGATTGTCTGTCCTGCGGGCCTGATTGTCTATCCTTGGAGCCTGATTGTCTGTCCTTCGGGCTTGATTGTCTGTCCTTCGGGCTTGATTGTCTGTCCTTGGGGCCTGATTGTCTATCCTTGGGGCCTGATTGTCTGTCCCTGGGGCCTGACTGTCTATCCCTGGGGCTTTGTTTGCTGTCACCGGGGCTTTGTTTGCTGTCACCGGAGCTTGGTTTGCTGTCACCGGAGCTTGGTTTGCTGTCACCGGAGCTTGGTTTGCTGTCACCGGAGCTTGGTTTGCTGTCACCGGAGCTTTGTTTGCTGTCACCGGAGCTTGGTTTGCTGTCACCGGAGCTTTGTTTGCTGTCACCGGAGCTTTGTTTGCTGTCACCGGGGCTTTGTTTGCTGTCACCGGGGCTTTGTTTGCTGTCACCGGAGCTTTGTTTGCTGTCATTGGGGCCTTATTTGCCATCATTGGGGCTTTGTTTGCCGTCATTGGGGCTTTGTTTGCCGTCACCGGGGCCTGATTGTCAATCCCTGGAGCTTGATTGTCAATCCCTGGGGCTTGATTGTCAATCCCTGGAGCCTGATTGTCAATCCCTGGGGCCTGACTGTCTGTCCCTGGAGCCTGACTGTCTATCCCTGGGGCCTGACTGTCTATCCCTGGGGCCTGACTGTCTGTCCCTGGGGCCTGACTGTCTGTCCCTGGGGCTTTGCTGAAATAATACCTACGCCGGATGTATCCCTGTCTCCTGCTATGCAGACAAAGGGGGAAGGCTTGGGCGCAGTCCGCAATAGACTGCGCAAGGGATTGCAGAGGGAGCAGGCAAAGGGAGTCTCATCCTAAGCCTCTCACGGAACCGTACGTGAAAATCTCCTCTTATACGGCTCTTTCTATTCAGTCAAACCTGCTTTCGTTGCCGATTTCTCGCGCTGGCGGCAGGCTTGTTAGTTGTTTCATTCAATTTGCCGGAATAAGCTAACCCCTTCGCTCCATTTCCATTACAGGTATTTCATCTCTACTGCTGCGGGTTAGTCTGCCCCTCTCAGAGCATCGAGACTTTTAGCATCTCTGTTCAGGTTTCCGCGTTCGCCGTAAGAGCCTCCATGTAACTTGTGCCGTCTCCATACCGGGATGCGCCCAAATCTTCCCCACATGAAGGTTCTTTTACGGGAACAGAAATTTCTTGCCGGAATAGAATAAGATATATGTATTTATTACTACATTTGGAGCATTTTGTAACTTATATCCCGTAAAGGAACACTTTATTGAATTAAATTATCTTAAACAATACACAGATCATTAAAAAAAACTGACATTATGATTATTGGAATTCCAAAAGAAATTATGCCCGGAGAAGCCCGTGTGGCTGCCAGCCCGGAAACTGTAAAGAAATTTATCGCCGACGGAGCGACAGTTTTGGTGGAACATAAAGCCGGAGAAGGCTCCTTTTATTTTGATGACGATTACAAGGCTGCCGGCGCGCAGATTGTGACTTCGGCAGAAGAGCTGTTTGAAAAAGCAACGTTAATTCTTAAAGTAAAAGAACCGCTTTTCAATACCGGTTGTAACAAACACGAGGCAGACCTGATGCACGAAGGGCAATACCTGATAACATTTATACACCCGGCCTCGCCCGTTAATCATGAAATGGTAAACAGGCTGGCTGCAAACGGCGTTATAAGCCTCACCCTCGACGGCGTGCCGCGTATATCGCGCGCCCAAAGCATGGATGCATTAACGTCTATGAGTACATGCGCCGGATACAAAGGGATACTTTTAGCGGCTAACGCCATGCCTAAGTTCATGCCGCCCATGTTTACGGCCGTTGGCGCCGTACAGCCGGCTAAGGTATTGGTTATCGGCGTGGGAGTAGGAGGCTTGCAGGCTTTGGCTACGGCCAGGCGGCTGGGGGCCGTTACGTATGCTACGGATATTCGCCCGGCGGCATTGGAACAGGCTCAGAGCTTGGGCGCTAAAGTAATAGAGACTGGCGTGCCGGCAGAAATAGCCATCGCAGAAGGCGGCTATGCCAACGAATTATCCGGAGAATGGCTGGCAAAGGAACGCGAAAAACTGCGCGAAATGATGAAAGGCATAGACGTGGTATTCTGTAGCGCTTTGGTTCCGGGGAAGATAGCGCCCGTATTAATTACGGAAGAGATGGTAAAAGAGATGCCGAACGGCTCCGTTATTGTAGACATCTCCATAGACCAGGGCGGTAACTGCGAAATAACGCCTCCGGGAACAACAGAAATAAAACATGGCGTAACATTGACAGGTATTAAAAATATCCCGGGCATGTTGCCGGGCAGCGCTACCTGGATGTTTTCCAATAATGTATATAATCTTGTTAAGTATCTGACTAAGGATGGCAAAATAGCCTTGGATATGTCGGATGAAATTGTAAAATCAATCCTGGTATCCATCCATGGCAAGGTAGTACACGCCGGCGCTCTGGAAGCCATGAATAAACACTGAAACGCCCATGAACCCTGTTTATTTAGTATTGATATTCCTGCTATCCTCCGTTGCAGGCTATTTTATCATCAAAAATGTACCAAGCCTGCTGCATACCCCTCTTATGACGGGGATGAATGCTTTATCCGGCGTATGCCTTTTAGGCGCAGTAATCTCTGTGGGGTATGCTTACCTGGCGGAGGGCGCGGCGTTTACTCCCGGAGTGGTATTCGGCGGGATAGCAATCTTTTTGGCTACCGTAAATGTGGTAGCAGGATTTGGCGTAACGCACCGCATGCTTAAAATGTTTAACCCCAAAGGAAAAAGAACGGAAAAATGATAACGGAAACAGCCTGTTACATCCTTTGTGTAATCCTCTCTTTGCTCTCTTTGCTGGGGCTATCCATGATGAGCAAAGTCTCTACGGCCGTTCGCGGCAACCTGTTGCTTTCATTTTGCCTGCTGGCAGGATGTGTGGTTACCTTATTCTATTACCGGATTGCCGGGGTGGCGACTATTTATTTGTTTATATTGCTCGGATGTACTATAGGGGCGCTCCTGGCTTATAAAGCAAAGATGATGGAGATGCCCCAGACAGTGGCCATGCTGAACGGCCTGGGCGGACTGGCCGGAGGTATCGTAGGGGCGCTTACGCTTATCCATATCGGCGTAAAGCCGTCGGCCTGGCCATTGTTTGTAAATGTAACGGCCACCCTGGCAGTTGTTGTGGGGATGGTTACCTTTACAGGGAGTATGGTAGCTGCCGGAAAGCTGCACCGTATACTTCCCCAGCAACCTGTTGTCTGGAAAAATCATCCGTTGCTTACAATCCTGTTTCTGGTTGGCTCCGCAGCATCTGTTGTTTTTGCTTTCTTTACAGGCAGCGATGCGGGCATCCAGTCCGATAGCTACTTCATATTGGCTTTGGCTGTTATCTCCGGGTCGCTATTCGGATTGGCCTTTGCTATCCGTGTCGGCGGGGCCGACATGCCTATTGCCATCTCGTTACTTACCTCCCTTGCCGGGGTGGCCGCCGCTATTGCCGGAATGGCTATCGGCGATTTGCTGGTAGTTTCCATCGGTGGAATCGTCGGTTCGTCCGGTTTGCTGTTGACACAAATTATGTGCCGTGCCATGAATCGTAACCTGACAGTTATTTTAACGGGAAAAACATCCGTAGCGCCGGCTACAACCTGCACAAATGAATTACCGGAAGAAAAAGAAGATAACGCAGCTCCGGAACATGAATCGAAAGAAATAACGCTCGGCAATCTGTTGAAATCGGCCAAACGCGTTATTATTGTTCCCGGTTATGGCATGGCGCTTGCACAGGCGCAACACCAGGTTCGCCGGCTGGCCGGTTTGCTGGAAGCCCGGCATACCAGCGTTAAGTATGCCATCCATCCGGTAGCCGGGCGTATGCCGGGACACATGAATGTATTGCTTGCCGAAGCCGATGTGGCTTATGAACAGTTGTACGAAATGGACTGTATCAACGATGACTTTAAAGAGACCGATATAGTTGTTGTCATCGGCGCCAATGATGTGCTGAATCCGGCTGCAAGAGACGCCGAAGGTACTCCCATTTATGGTATGCCGGTATTAAATGCAGACCAGGCCAAACATATAATCATCTGTAATTTCGACACGAAACCCGGTTATGCCGGCGTTCCGAATCCTCTTTACGAGATGACGGATAAAGTAACCATGATGCTCGGCGATGCCAAAGAATCGTTAGCCAAATTGCAAAGAATATGGAGTAATTCGTAACGAATCATACTTCCGGTTTGCGCAATACGTTTAGAAATGTGCAGCATTTAATAATAATCATTATATTTGCTGCCGTTTTGTTATGACTAAAAAGTCATGAAATGTGTTATTAACTAATAATGAAAATATGAAAAAGATTATTACTTTAGTATGCGCTGCCATGTTGCCCCTGTCGTATGCCGTAGCCGAAGGTTATCAGGTAAATTCACAAAGCGCCAGGCAGGCCGGTATGGGTCATGTAGGCGTAGCCATGAAATTGGGCGCCGAAAGTATGCACTTCAATCCTGCAGGGCTTGGTTTTTTAAATAAAACGATGGACCTGTCGGCTGGTATATCCGGCGTTTTTTCCAGTGGAGAATACACAAAAGAAAATTACAAACACAATCCGGATAACGACCCGAGTACCCCCCTTTATTTCTATGCCGGATTTAAAATATATGATTTTATGTCGGCCGGAATAAGCGTTACCAATCCTTATGGCAGCGCAATGAATTGGGGGAAAAACTGGACAGGCTCCCATCTTATCCAGGATATTTCGCTGAAATCATTTTCTATTCAGCCTGCATTAGCTTTTAAGATTGGAGACCGCCTCAGCTTAGGCGCCGGTATGATGATGATGTTCGGCAATTTTTCATTAAGCCGCGCCCTTATTACATCCGGCGATTTGGCAGCAATAGCAACGATGAACCCTGCCTTGCAGCCTCTTGCCGATAAATATAAAGATATTACTCCCATAGGAACCTCTTTATCGGGCAACGCCGGCGTAAAGTTAGGATTCAACGCAGGAATTATGTATGATATAACAGAGCAGCTTACCGCGGGCGTTTCCTATCGTTCAAAAGTAAAGATGAAAGTGCCCGAAGGAACAGCCGAACTATCCTATGCCAATGAGACGGAACTGAAACCGGTATTAGGCGCCATGATCCCTCCGTTAGACCAGGGTACGTTTGAAGCCGAATTGCCTTTACCTTCCAACTTAAACGCAGGTATCAGCTACAAGCCTACAGACAGGCTTATGCTTTCCGGCGAAGTCCAGTTTGCAGGTTGGAGCGCCTATAAAGAGCTGAATGTTCAGTTCTGGCAGGAAGGTTTGAAAGGATACAGCCTTTCGGCAAAAAAGGAGTATAAAGACAGCCGCATTTACCGTATTGGCGGCCAATATGCTACAACAAAGCGTTTAGACCTCCGTTTAGGATTCTACTTTGATGAATCGCCTGTTAAAGATGAGTTCTTAAATCCGGAAACGCCCAGTATGAATAAGCTGGGTACAACTGCCGGACTTAGTTTCCGTCCAGTGGAAAAATTATCTATCGACGTGGCCTTATCCTATGTAACAGGTTTCGGGCGCAACGGTTCCTATACCGATGTAAGCCCCGTAACTAAGCAACCAAGAGTTTTTGACGGACATTACAAAATTCGTGCATTCACCCCCTCCATAGGGCTGGCTTATTCATTCTGAAGCAGCAATTGAGTGTGGATTAAAAGCCATTCATCGGTAGTAAAACGGTAGGGATCAGTAATAGAAATCCCAGGATTACAAGTAAGAGAATGAACTTCCAAGCCCATTTAAACCATTTGTCGTATGGGATACGGCTTACTCCCAAGACAGCGATTAATACGCCCGAAGTGGGAGTGATCAGATTGGTAAAACCATCTCCAAACTGAAAAGCCATGATGGTAGCTTGTTTCGATAAACCGATAAGTTCGGAGAATGGAGCCATGACAGGTATGGTAAGAGCGGCTTTAGCGCTTCCGGAAGGGATAACTAAGTTGATTAGCGTTTGGATAATGTACATCATTCCTACGGTGGCGACTTGTCCGAGCCCTTCCATTTCTTTGGCCAGACAGTAAAGAATGGTATCAATTATCATACCTTCTTTTAACATAACGATAATACCTCCGGCCAATCCTACCACCAATGCTGCGCTCATAATATCTTTACAACCGTCGAGGAAAAGCCTGGTTATTTCATTCGGATTACGCCCGTTGGCCACTCCGGCGGCCAATCCGAGAGCGAAAAACAAAGTCGCAATCTCCATAATATACCAATCATATCCCATTACCCCGACAATGAGGAAAAAGATGGTGAAGAAAAGTAAATTAAGTATATAGATATGAACCGTTCTGCGAAGAGCCAGGATAGAACTGAAAATAAACAGAATGGTAAGAATAGGAATTAAGGGAAGCCCTTCGATAATACTATTTCCGATTTTTAGCGTAGAAAACGGATAATGGACGGAAAAAAGGATCAAGGCAAAACCGATAAAACCAAAACTCCGCCAAGCGGCTTCCGGCGTGTGATATTCAATATCGAAGGAATTGCTGTCATGCAAATCCCGCCAATACCGGTCTTCTTCATAGACAGGCGAGAGTTTGGGGTTCTTTTTTACTTTTGCGGCATACCGGAGTATCCAGATAAAACCGGCAAGATTGATGACAACCCAGCAGAAAAGACGATACTCAATCCCCGAAAACAACGGAATACCTGCTAATCCTTGTGCAATACCGATTGTAAAAGGATTCAGAATAGCTCCGGCAAACCCTAATCCGGCAGCAACGAACACCATACATACACCTGTAATCGAATCGTATCCCATCGAAATAGCCATGGGGACTAATACTAAACAAAAAGCAATCGTCTCTTCGCTCATGCCGAATACGGCTCCAAAAACACTGAAAAGTAGCATAATGGCAGTAATAATAACGTTCTCTACTCCTATTTTGCGAAAGAATTTATTATTCTCCATTTTACGGGCTTTCCGCAAAAAAACAAACGTACCCATATCGAAAGCTTTGCTATCGTTCACAATCCAGAAAGCGCCTCCTATAATCAGAATAAAAACAATGATATCTGCCCGTTCGATAAATCCTTTGTAGAAAGCGCTTAGTATCTGCCAGCTTTGGGGAACATGTTCAACAGATTGATATACGGCCGTTTTTTGTCCCGCTTCATTAAAGCTTTCCACGTATTGCCCTCCGGGAATAAACCAGGTAAGCAGGGCGCAAAAAAGAATGATATAAAACAAGATTACATACGTATGCGGAATCTTCTTTTTCTTCATACCCCTACGCCTTTTTCCTCTTTATCTTTTTCCATTTCTTTTTCAAATTCGCCTATTTCGGGAAGTATGCTACGCGCTTCCTCTTCAGTAAGGGTATCCACGTCTTGCAGTTTACGCTGGATCGCGCGGGTATGCGTACCCAATACCTCTTCTATCTGGCCGCCGGCCATGCGAATGTTGCGATGCGCTTTTTCAAGCATACCGCTTACTTTTTCAAATTCCTTTTTTACAGCGCCCAACACGGCCCATACCTCGCTGGAATATTTCTGAATAGATAATGTACGGAAACCAACTTGCAAGCTGTTTAGAATGGCCGCAAATGTAATAGGGCCGGTAACGATTACTTTAAAATTCCGTTGTAAATCTTCAAGTAATTGCGAACGGCGCACTACTTCGGCATAAACACCTTCAAAAGGGAGAAACATAATACCAAAATCAGTCGTATAAGGAGGGCTAAGGTAGTTATCATGGATATCTTTAGCCATTTTCCGGATCGTTGTCTCCATTAATTTACCGTACAACTCAATGAGATGCTGGTCGCCGAGGTCATAGGCGCGCTGCAACTGCTCATATACTTCTCTGGGAAATCTCGCATCAACAGGGAGATAGATATAAGGAAGAAGCTTATCCTTTCCAGGAAGCTTTATAGCAAATTCAGCCGTAGCCTCCGAATCTTTCCGGATACGTACATTCGTTTGATATTGGTCTGGCGCAAGCATTTGTTCAAGCAACATACCTAATTGCAATTCTCCGAGATTTCCACGTGTATTCACATTACTGAGGATACGCTTCAAACTTCCTACATCCTGGGCAAGAGCGTTCATTTCTCCTAATCCTTTCTGTACATTTTCAAGGTAATCGCCCACCATTTTAAACGATTGACTCAGCCTGTCATCTAATGTCTTTTGTAATTTTTCATCCACAACTTGCTTGATCTCTTCCAGGCGTTTCTCCGTATTTTCCACCAGATACTGCTGTCTTTTGTCTACCAAATCTAATTTTTCACGTTGCAAACTATTCAACAAATTGATATTCTGTTCAAAAGTTTCGCGAAAGTCACTAAGGATGCGCGACAAATCATCCTTTATCTCTCTGGCGGTCTGTCGGTTTCCGATTGACAGGTTATTTGTTTCCGTCTTAAGGCTATTCGGTATATCATTTACTTTATCCTGAATATTTTTTAATAGCCTTTCAGATTCTCCTGTTTTTCTGTTAAGAAAAAGTGCAATGATTTGAATAATAACGATTAAAACGATTCCACAAATAATAATCAGTTCCATAACCTTATCTATTTTCGACAAAGATAAAGCTATAATAACTCTTTGATATATTAAAATAGGTTAAAAACAGCGGACATGGTAAAACTTTTGATGATTTATTTCTTTTTTATATAAAAAAGAGTATTACTTTTGCAATACCTTAGAAAAATAAACAGGTAAATTGAAAAGAAAGAAAAAAACTATATGTCAGCAATAACATTCAAAGGAAATAAAGTATACACCAACGGTGAACTGCCGAAGGTTAATTCTATCGCGCCAGACTTTACGGGTGTTAAAGGGGATTTATCCGAATTATCATTATCATCTTTAAGCGGTAAACGTGTTATATTAAATGTTTTTCCGAGTTTAGATACGGCGGTATGCGCCGCTTCCGTACGTCGTTTCAATAAAGAAGCGGCATCTCTTCAAAACACAGTGATTTTGGCCATATCCAAAGATTTACCCTTTGCCCAAGGGCGTTTTTGTACGACAGAGGGTATTGACAAGGTAATCCCATTGTCTCTATTTCGTGATTCCACTTTCGAAGATAATTATGGAATGCTTCTCACAGACGGCCCGCTAAAAGGTTTATTGACCCGTGGCGTGATAATCGTCGACGAGGCAGGAAAGATTATATATACGGAACTTGTTCCGGAAATAACAGAAGAACCGAACTATGAAGTTGCATTAGCTTCATTAACATGATAAAGTTGTAGATTATTGTAAAGTTAAGGGTTAGTGTAGAAGGCCGTGAGATGTGAATCTAGCGGCTTTCGTTTTTTATGAAAATAATTATGAATGTTTGACAGGGAGGAAAAGGGAGGAAAGAAGAAAGGATGCAAATCCCGGCTCCTTTCCTCCTTTTTTATTATACTTTAAAGTAATCCAGACCTTCGCGGTTGAAGTTTGTGATATAAGAATAAATCTTATTTACCTCGGCTTGTCCGTAGCTGATATATACTTCTGCTGAACGGCGGAAGTTTTCTTCGTCTTTATTGGCATCCTGCAACAGGAGATAGCCCATGATGCAATGACCGGCTACTTCTACTAACCGGCGGGCATGGAAATCGAGGTATTCGTTGTCTTTCGATTCCATAACCAAACCGGCTACTTCGTTGTATTTCGACGTCATTTCAATTAATTTCCGCCGAAGATTTTCTAATTCCGGTTTGTATTCCAACGCTTCGTATTCGCGTATCCGGCTGAGGTAGGTGCCTGTTGTGACGTGGCGGATAGCTGCTACTACCTGCAACTGGGTAGTTCCTTCGTATATATTTGTAATACGGGCGTCTCGATACAAACGTTCGCAGGTATAATCTTTCATAAAACCGGAACCGCCATGTATCTGGATGGCATCATACGCATTTTGATTCGCATATTCGCAAGTCATGCCCTTACCCAGTGGCGTAAAAGCATCCGCCAGTTTACCGTACTTCTTCATTTCCTGACGTTCTTCCGGCTCCAGTTTGCGCTCCCGGCTGATATCATCAAGCGCTTTATAAATGTCTACGAAGCGGGAAGTTTCGTATAATATGGCACGTGAAGCATCTGTTTTGGCACGCATAAGGGCTGCCATTTCATAGACAGCCGGAAATTCGATGATTGCTTTACCGAATTGTTTACGTTCCAGTGCATACGCGTATCCTTCACGGTATGCAGCTTCGCACAGGCCGACGGCCTGAGCCATAATACCCAAACGGGCGCCATTCATCAGCGCCATTACATATTTAATAAGCCCTAATTTACGTTCGCCACACAGTTCAGCCTTTGCATTTTTGAATACCAGTTCGCAAGTAGGAGAGCCTTTGATACCCAGCTTGTTTTCGATACGGCGAACATCTACCCCCCCGTTTCTCTTATCATAGATAAACATGGAAAGACCGCGACCGTCTTTTGTGCCTTCTTCCGAGCGGGCAAGCACTAAGTGAACATCCGAATCGCCATTCGTAATAAAGCGCTTAACGCCATTCAAATACCAACAGTTATCTTTTTCGCAATAAGTAGCTTTCAGCATTACAGACTGTAAGTCCGAACCGGCGTCGGGCTCCGTTAAGTCCATCGACATTGTTTCTCCTGCGCATACACGCGGGATATAACGTTGGCGTTGGTCTTCATTCCCAAATTCATATAATGTTTCTATGCAGTCTTGCAATCCCCACAGATTTTCAAAGCCGGCATCGGCGCGCGATACCATATCGGCAGCCATAATATACGGCGTGATTGGGAAATTCAAACCGCCGTAACGGCGCGGCATGGCAATCCCCATTAAGCCTGCTTTACGTACGGCGTCCAGGTTGTGCTGTGTTCCTGATGCATACGTAACCCGTCCGTTGTTTACGGTTGAGCCTTCATGGTCTACTCCTTCCGCATTGGGCGCGATAATGTCATCACATATTCCGCCTACAATTTCCAGTACTTTTTCATAACTGTCTATTGCATCTTCAAAATCGTAAGGAGCATAATCAAAAGCATCCTTATCGGCATAATTACGTTCTTTCAACTCAACAATGCGCCTCATCAACGGATGATGCAAATGATGCTTTAACCCAGGTGTATCTAAAAAATAGTTGGACATATTACTTCGTATTTTTCTTATAATATTTAATCATTTTAGGAATTACATCTTCTACTGTGCCGGTGATTACGTAATCGGCAATTGTATTGATGGGAGCGGTTGGGTCATTATTTATGGAGATAATGATTGAACTTTCCTGCATTCCTGCAATGTGTTGAATCTGGCCTGATATACCGCAGGCTATATAGAGTTTGGGACGAACCGTTACGCCTGTTTGTCCGATTTGACGCTCGTGTTCGGTGAAACCGGCGTCTACCGCCGCGCGCGAACCACCTACTTCGCCACCGATAACGGCAGCCAAATCGTGAAGCAATTGGAAATTTTCCTTTGAGCCTACCCCGTATCCTCCGGCCACAATGACAGGAGCGGCTTTGATATTGGTTTTGCTCTTTTCCATCTGGCGACTGATTACGTTGACAACAAAGTCGGTATCGCTTACATACTTAGTTACGTCATGCTCTTTAACTTCCCCTTTATGGGCGGCATTCCGTATTTCCTTTTTCATTACGCCTTCGCGGACAGTTGCCATCTGCGGGCGGCATTCCGGATTGATAATCGTAGCTATGATATTGCCGCCGAAGGCCGGGCGTATTTGATACAGCAGGTTTTTGTATGTTTTGTTTTCTTTTTTCTCTTCGTGATTACCGATTTCCAGGGAGGTACAGTCGGCAGTCAGTCCGCTTCCTAAAGCCGATGATACACGGGGGCCGAGGTCTCTGCCAATACTTGTAGCGCCCATTAAAGCAATCTGAGGTTTCTCTTCTTCAAACAGCTTTACCAGTATGGACGTATGGGGGAGCGAGGTATACGGATTTAAACGGGCATCGTCGAATAAATGAAGCACATCTGCTCCGTAAGGGAATACCTGCCCGGCCACGCCGTCTAATTTATGCCCAATCGCTACGGCCTCTACTTTACAGCCAAGCGTAGAAGCCAGCGAGCGCCCTTTGGTAAGCAATTCAAGGCTCACATCTGCTACGATGCCGTCTTCTATTTCACAATATACATATAAATTGTTCATATCTTTTCCTGATTATCCGATGGTATGATTCAAAATTAATTCTCTCATCAGTTCGTCTATGTTATCGTCTGCCGGCTCCAGTGTTTTGCTTTCTTTGGTTTGGAATACGACGTTTTCTATCTTTTTCACTTTCGTTGGCGAACCGGACAAACCGCATTGTGCAACATCTGCATTAACGTCTGCTACGCTCCATTCCTGAAGATTCAGATACGGGCGGTTATTGAACAAACCGGCGTAGTGGGCGGTAGCAGCGTCTTGCTTTTCGGTTATCGTCTTTGCATGCTTATATTTCTGTATATATTTTGCATTGCGCGGACGGCATTCGGGAGCGCTTCCGTTTACGGTGATAACAATGGGAAGTTTAGCCTCTACCGTTTCAACGCCTCCTTCCAGGCGGCGCTTAACGGTCACTTTTCCGTCCTCGATTTTCTGAATTTCCTCAGCATAGGTAATCTGCCCCAGTCCTAATTTTTCCGCCACCTGAGGGCCTACCTGCGCTGTATCGCCATCGATGGCCTGACGTCCGCAAATAATCAGGTCGTACTTTTCTATTTTACGGATAGCCATTGAAATGGCGTAAGAAGTAGCCAATGTATCGGCGCCTGCAAAAGCACGGTCTGTCAACAAATACCCGCCATCCGCACCACGGTATAATCCTTCACGGATGATTTCAGCCGCACGCCCCGGGCCCATGGTCAGTAGCGTAACGGTTGTTCCGGGATGTGCATCTTTCAGGCGTAGCGCCTGTTCTAATGCATTCAGGTCTTCCGGGTTAAAAATAGCGGGAAGAGCGGCGCGATTTACTGTACCGTCGGCTTTCATGGCATCTTTTCCCACGTTGCGCGTATCCGGAACCTGTTTCGCTAATACAATAATTTTTAAACTCATACTTTAACGATATTAGGAATAAATAGTTCAGAATCATACTATAGATATGATTAATTTCGCGCTGCAAAAGTAATCAAACATTCCAAATGTCAAAGAACATTCAACTTAATTCTGCACACTTTGTGCTTTTTTGAGCAAACCGGAAGCGATATAATGGCAGAATCGTCGTATTTTTGTATGGATAAATAAAATGTTAATCGAATGGAAACAGCATCTGCACCGCAAAACATCGACGAGTATATCGCCGGATTTCCCGAAAACGTACAAGAATTGATGAAACAGTTGCGTACTACAATCAATGAAACAGCTCCCGGAGCCAAAGAAAAAATCAGTTGGGGAATGGCCACTTTTACCATGGAAGGTAATTTGGTTCATTTTGCCGGGCATAAAAAACATATCGGCTTATATCCCGGCGCAGAGGCTATTGAAGCGTTTAAAGAAAAGCTGAGCGCTTTCAAAACCTCAAAGGGAGCCATACAGCTCCCTCTTGATAAACCGATGCCCCTTCCGTTAATAGCTGAAATTGTATCTTTCAATGTAAAGCGGAGAAAAGTGTAGATTACTTCACAATCAGTTTCACGGATTCTCTCCCTGTCTTTAAGATATAGGCGCCTTCGGGCACGGATAGCGTAAACTCGGTGAGATTACCTTTCGTGGATTGGCGTTTTACTAAGGAGCCGTTCAGACTATACATTTCGATTGCCGGATAAGGCGTATCTGTTTCTATCCAAATGGATGTTCCTTTTTCTACCGGGTTGGGATATACTTTCAGGCCGGATACGGGGATGGAAGCCGTACTTGTTACGGGGCCGCAGTCGGCCTTGTTTTGCCATAGCTGCGATAATTGATTGGCCGCCGCTTTGGGAGCGCCTCCTTCCGTAAATACGCCGAAATGTTTTTCCGAACCGGTTAGTTCGTTAGCGCCCTGCTTCCACGATTCGTCTACCAATTCAAATACATAACCTCCCGCAACGCCCTGGCACAGGCGGCTGTCTATTTCATTCCATAGCTGTTTAACCCAATCGGCTTGCAGAGCGCTTGCGTCATCTCCGTTTGCCGCCACGGAACTCCTCCCGAATTCGGACACTACTAAGGGCATGCCGTTAGCGGAGAGGCCTTTCCACTGGTCGAAAAGGTTGTAGAAACTCTCGCCCCGGTATATATTCAGCATTACGATATCCGCTCCGCATGTTTTGTATTCGGCCATTTCCCGGTCGGTGGGTATTTCGCCATGTACCACGCCAACGAACCGGTTGCATCGTTGCCTGATATTCGTTATCGCTCCGGTAAGATTTGCGAGCCACGATTCTTTGGTAAACCATTTGTCTGCCCAGTCATATTCGCTTCCAATGTAATGGTAGTTGTATTCATTGCCAAGCAAAACGCCTAATAGCGCGGGATGGTTTCCCAGTTCGTCGAGGTATGTTTTGTACAATCCGGAAAGTAAGTCCTGATTAAGATCGAAGCCAATCGAAACAGTCATACCTGCTTCGGCAAGTTTATCGAACATCCGGCGTGTTTTTTCGTAATTAATACTTCCATTGCCGTTGTAAGCGGCCAGTGGGCGATAGGTGCGGATTGAATTGGCGTGAACGCTTTTCAATAATGCCAGGTGGCTGTCAAAAGAAGCTTCGAACCCGCGTCCGTTCTGGTCTACCGAATAACAGAAACCATAGATTTTGTAATCTGTCTTTTCTCCTGTTCCGGCAGTAACAATAATCCTGTTGTCTTTCACTTCGGATTTACTGACAGACTGCGCTGATAACGATGCAAACATACACATCGTACAGCCAAGTAAAATACTGATTTTAACCTTCATAATATAAATGTTTAAGTAGTGATGTATTGACCAAAGATATTAAAACTATGAGTTTACGTTACGAATTCTATAAAAAACCTTCGCCGCTGTACAGTTCGGATGAAAAGTAATAGGACAGCGCAATCTCGTCTTGGCGAACCATGAGGCGGCTTTGATGGAAAAACAACGAACTTGAAACATCGTCAAGGATTCTATCCAGATTCAAAAAAGAATCTTTTGTATATCGCATACGGTCTTCCTTTGCCTGAAAAAGTAAACTGCGAAAGCGCCCAAAAAGGCTGAACTTACTGAGCACATCAGCGTCAATAAGAATGTTTGCTAAAATCATTGACGCATCTGTCCGTTCCCGTTTTTTGTCTACATGGCGTATTATCAGTTCAGCCACGGCATCAGCCATGCTTCCGCATCCTATTTCATCCATAATCCGCTTTGCTGTTCTTGCGCCGGCTACTTCGTGAGGTTCTCCGGCAAACTCTTCAATGTCGTGCAGCAAGGCGGCCGCGGTCAATACCTCTACACTTATTAAACCCGGCTCAGGCAGATGAAGTGCACGTATGATACGTATGGATTTTTCGGCAACATCCAATGCATGCATATATTCCGGAGGCGTCATCGCAGCCAGGTACGGAAGCAAGCGATGAATCATTGTAACGGCGCGGCAGTTGCCGTACCATGGGCGTAATTCTTCAATCGCTTGTATTAATTCCTTTTCCCTGGATATAAACATTGACTTGACTTTGTTTTTTATCAAATAGTCGGGAAGGCCATCCATGCCAAACTCCATGCAGTCGAGCACAGTATCCGTCCCTGCGGGTACAGGCCCGGAGCGGTAACAGGTAGCGGTAAATACGGCTTCTTTTGCGCTGTCCGGGGCGAAACCTACACATCCAGGCATCCGGAATACCGGTAAATCATTCGTATCATTCCCATAATAATAAAACTGTTTCGTTGCCAGACGCCGCATGATTTCCCTTACGCCGTGGTCTTTTGTGATTCCGGGTATTTTGTATTCTACAAAAAGCAAATTCGCTTTCCTGACAGTTCCGTCAATCTCAATCAAGCGCGTACCGCCAAACTGTTCTATTTGTAATCCGGTTTCCGTATTGATTTCCGGCGTTCTGTTTACAAAAGCAAGCAGGCAGCTATATTTGCGATCAATCACATAAAGTCCCGGAGTATCAACCGAACAATAATGTTCTTTCAATAGTTGAACCTGCCGGGCTAAAGCAGTTACCTGTTTATCACTTGTAAAAACGTCGGTATCATTCCCCGGCTCACAGCCAAAGCGAACGACAGCTCCCTGTTCGGCAATAAAAAAATCCGCAAAAGGAGCATATTTTAAAAGATCGGCCATCGGCCATCCACTGCAAAGCCCAAATGCCAGCTTTTTGCTACGTTGCAGATAACGGATGCGTTCCTGTATACGGCTGGGCATTGGAGCCGGAACGATGGAAAACCGGCCTTTCCCGTCTGTCGTTTTCTCTATCCGAAACAATGTGTCCGATTTTGAACCGCCCGGTTTTAATGTACCGTCTATATCGGATATCAATACGGTTGATTTATCAGATTCCTTCATAATAATCCGTGTTGTTACTTTTCATTACGTGCAATAAAACTCCATGCAACACAATCCGACTGCCCTTCTTTTTCTCCGTGATCAGCCAGTTTATGGTCTAATGTATTCATTAACCTGCCCAAAGCATTGTATGTTAAAACTTTTAATGGATTATTTGCCCGGCGAAGCCGCAATGCTATTTCAATGGCATGGAATGCAACGAGAAAAGGGCCTCCGAGCGGCCATAGCAATTGAGGTTTTAATCCGCAATGTTCAAGCAAATGAGTGATTCCAAACCGGGTAAATCGCCAATAATCGGATGGATATCCATGCGTATGCCAATACTGCGGCACAATCCCTGCCACATACCCACCCGGACGAACAATTCGTTTACACGAAGCAAGAGCGCTAACCGGGTTTTTTAAATGTTCAAGAATATAAAAAAGAAAGGCGGCGTCGAAAGAATTTTCCCGGATATCACAATCGCAGATGTCGGCGATAATATCAGCGCCGCTTTGAGAAAGCGGGTCGAGCGTAACGAGCGTCCCTATCTTCTTCAGCGCCGGATAATACGCTTTATCATCCACGCCGACGTCAAGAATACGGAGTGGCGTGCAGCAGCCGGATTCGTTTTGAATCCAGTCAACAATCCGCTCGATGTGGCCATACTTGAAACTGTATGGCGAAAAGAACTTATCAGATGAACAGGTGTGGCGTAATTTCGATTGCTGTGCTTCCATCTTCAATATAATTACAAGTGATTACGTTCAAAGTATCCTCGAGGCATGTTGGCATACAGGCTGAAGGAGATGTTTTCAAAAAACGTTCGATTTGTTTTTGCTTTATTTCATCCGGATTACCTGTTAACAAACCAAGTTTTTCACCTCCGTTTTCTGAAAACATTCTGCAAGGAAAACACTCTTCCTTCGCATTGACCAGAAGAAAAAGAAGTGAAAAATAACACGACCGCGCTTTTGGTTTCCGTTCAGCCTGCCAGGGCCATATTCCTTCCTTTGCCGGAATGAGATGCGCATAATTTGTCTGGATATTTACAAACTCGGCAAAATCATTGTTGGCATTCATCAGTTGTTCCATACGGCTTATTATCCGTTTTAATTGGGGCAAAGTTGGTTTTTCAACAGCATTTCCGTGAACCGGGCGCTGTTGGATATTTAATTTCTTTTTCTTTAATTGATACATTTCCAATAAAAAGTCGGGGAACTCTTCACAGTTGTCTCTCTGAAACAGATACCCTACGCCAACGGTTGCAATTTCAGAATCCAGGTAACGTTTAATATTGTACTTTACAGTATGGAGGTTGTTCCTTTGCTTGATTTTCCGGTAAGTATTTTCACTCCATGCGTCACATGAAACACGAACCCAATCAAGGCGTTTTGTAAAATCTCCATCCGGGAAATAAGAACCGTTTGTTATTAACCCGATACGGGCCGCCGTTGTTTCGCTAAGCAGTTTCACCATATCGGAGAATGTTTTATTTCCGTTTTTGTAAAGCGTCGGCTCGCCGCCACCGGCCAATGTTATGCTTTGTGGCCGTAGCCCGGCGATATAATAAAAATCCTCAAAAGGAATCGTTTGCTTTAACTTTTGTCCGGTATAAGAGCAGTAAAGGCAATCCAAATTACATACGTTTGTTGGATGCAATTCAATTGTCGCATAGGAAAACGGGCTTTTTTTATCATACTGCTTTAATAATTCCAAACCTTTCCCTCCTGTCTTTTCCCTGATGGCCTCTTTCATATCGGCCAGTATTCCCAGATGATTCAACAACCTCGTTTTTGAACGGATTTGCCTGACGGTTACATATCCTTTTTCCTGTGAATGTGTAATAGTTCCTTCTTCGAGGTTTTTTGTCAGCGCTGGATGAAATTTTGTTAGTTTATTATATGATACCAGGCTTATTGTATCAATATCTAAAGGGCCGCAACCGGCCTCTTTTACAGCATGCATCACATTCAAAAATCCGCTCAGTTCATCTCCTGATAACTGCCGATACAGATAGCCAAGCGAAACATGCGCTCCAAAGTCAGGCAATTGTTTGCCCGTAGCGGTTTCAAGTAAAGAACGGATATGCAATATCCTGTTTAAATCGCTCTCTTTGACAAAATGAACCTTGACAACTATACATCCTGCATCCGACAGGCCAATCCCTTCAATCCTGGCTTTCACTACGCCGGGTTTATCCAGTTTTCCGAATACTGCATTTACTTCTTCAAAACGTTTTGCGTATAATTTGGCGAATTTATCCTTTATAGAAGTTTGAACGTCTTCCTCCCAGTCCAAATCATATATAGTAACATGCCATGATTCTTCGGGAAGAAAATAGACAATATCTTTTAATGCTGTTTTATTCAAAAGCAACTGTATTTTGTTTTGAAGTTTTTGAAGTTTTTCAAAACTCTTCTCTTGCGGAGAAATGAATTTGATGATGCTCAATCCATTCATTAATTGAGGTATTCCGTTTTTGAAAGCGTTAGAAAGCGAAAACGTTGTCCTGCCTTCAAGCCTAAAACGCCTTTCCAGAATGTTTTCATATACTGATATTTCGTTTTCCATAGGTTCAATCCCGTGTTTTATAATTAATGTATAAACAAAGATATCTAATATTATTGTTTTTGAAAACACTATAAGTAGGAAAAACAGGATGTATTTCCGGTAAAATATGAATATCTTTATATCTTTCAAAGACTGTAGCGATAAGCACAAAAACAGATAAGGCAGCTATGGGAAATATGAATCTGTGCCATAGCCACAGTGACTAAATGGAACAATTAAATCTTAGCCTGACAATGTTAGGCCGCCGGCTTGAAAGAGGGTATATGGAATATGGTTTTTGCACGTCTGACGGACATGAGTATTGGTGCAAACAATATGAGCTTGACACTATCATGGGGCGCGTGACGCGCATTCGCCTGTGGCATTTTCTCAGAGACTGGGAAAAAGAACAGGGGAAAACAGAAAGCGAATTGACAAACTATGAGGATTTCAAACGAATGCTGGCTACAAAAAACTGGCCGGATGGTTTTGATCCGGGGTATGTTCCATACCAATATGAGTAATAATTTATCGGCGAGACGCAGAACTTACGCTTGAAAGCCATTGGGAAATGCGAATGATGAACGATTATAGATGCAGGCGTGTTTGAATAAAAACATTTTGCTATTTTAGCATTCTGTCATTTTATCCCATCCCTGTCTCGCTTATTTGTACTCCAATCCGGGACGACCTCAAAAAATACGCTGTATTTTATACTTGCCTTTTGATAAAATAATATAAAAAGAAAGGAAGTGTTGACTATATGCGCGCCATTTAAGCATATACATAATAAAACGGAGCAAAAAAACAACTGTTTGCTATCTGTTTGCTCAATAAAAACAGTGGCTGAAAATAGTTGTTCCAGCGCCGTTCCGAAGGCTCGAAAGCCATTTTTCAGGCCGCTTTTGAGCCTTGCTATTTTTCATTGCGTTCTCTTCACCAAACCATTACAATGCTTTTGTAAAGAGATCGCCATGCTTTTGCAAAAGCATCGTAATCCTTTCCTCAAGACTCCGTCATATTTTTCCGAAGCCCTCCCGCAAAACAGTCAATACAGACCCATTTGATTACGAAAACAATCGGAATAGTCATCCAATTCCCCCCTGTCCGTACAAAACGCCTGTTAGCAGAAAACGCAAATTCCTTAAAATCTGTCAGCAGGTAAGTCTTAACGGTAGCATATTGTAAAAACGGACCGGCTTCTCATCCAAGGTTTTTTATTGGTAAATTTATTTGCTATTTTATTATTTTCGTTACATTTGTTATCAGTATGACAATAGGTGGAGCTAAATTGAAAGACGAATGGCGGCTTGCAGATTAATGAAAATGTAGTAAAGAATTTACTGATGCTTAAAGAAAATTCGTTAGTTTATACAGATTGTATACAGAATGATTTTGATAGAATCTACCTTAGTTATTTCTATCGGTTGCATCGTTTCGCCAAAGAATATGTGATGTCCGACGCCGACGCCGAGAATATCGTGCAAGATGTTTTTTTATTGCTTTGGGAGAAACGGGAAGTCTTGAATATACAAATCAGTCTTACGGCCTATTTATTTTCTTTAGTAAAGAATAAATGTATCGATCATCTCCGTCATAGAGTTATAGCCAATGAATTTCAGCAGGAATTATCCTTAAAGCTGGCCTCTTTGGAAGAATTGGATAGCGCCTTTGTTTCAGAAGAAGAAATAGAACGGTTTCTTTCCGACGCCATAAATAAGTTACCCGAACGCTGCCGGGAAATATTCATCAAGAGCCGTATTGAAGGAAAGAAATACCGCGAGATAGCCGAAGAACTGAATATTTCCGTTAATACGGTAGAAAACCAAATAGCCATCGCATTGAGAAAGCTCCGAATCGAATTAAAAGATTACCTCCCCTTATTGCTTTTCTTTACTGTTTGTTAAATAATATTTATTTATAAATACAATTTAGTGGTAAGCGTTATTATAAACGCTCTTAATATGCGACCTGTAATATGCAGGCGCTATTGAAATGAATGAACTGATAGAGAAATACTTTAAAGGAAATCTTTCTTCTGTTGAGAAGAAACAACTCTTTGCATTGATTGAAATGGATGTTAACTTAAAAAAAGAGTTTATTTCTACACAGAATTTATATGCGGTGTCATCTTTATTACCAGACAAAGAGGATGAAAGCAGAGCTTTACCCAAGTTAAAGCAGTTCAAACAAAAGCGTTTAGAACGAACCGCTATACATCTGTTCAGGCATATAGCGCGCTATGCGGCGGCCGTTTGTTTGGCGGTTTTGTTAACGTGGGCGTATATGAAACAGCCTGCTCCTCCGGCAGATGAACCTGTTATTGCCTGGCAGGAATTGGTTACTCCTCCCGGACAACGGGCGATGGTGAAATTGGCTGATGGCACAACCGTATGGTTAAACGCCCGTTCGTCTTTACGCTATCCTGCTGCCTTTGCAAAAACAGAGCGAAAAGTGGAACTCGACGGAGAAGCCTATTTTGATGTAGAGCATAAGGACGAGCAACCGTTTATTGTTTCCACCGAAAAATTAACTATTAAAGTATTAGGCACTGAATTTAATGTACACGCATACAAAGGGCGGAATGAATTTAACGCCGCGCTTATAAAAGGTTCGGTCAAAATATATAATAAAGGGCATGAAGAAAATGCTTTATTCATCTCTCCGAATGAATATGTGGAACTGATAGATAACCGGCTGGTGAAAAAAGAATTCGGAAATACGGACTTCCTGTTATGGAAGGAGGGAATTTATGCATTCGATGATGTGGCATTTACGGAGATAATACACAAATTGGAGTTGTATTATGATGTAACGATACAGATAGCAAATGAAAAATTAAGTACGTACCAGTTTACCGGAAAATTCCGTCAGCGCGACGGCGTGGAAAGCGTTTTGCGAACCCTGCAGAAAGTATATTATTTCAGATTTACAAAAGATGAAGAGAATAATGTAATCACAATTAGATAGATAGACAGAAAAAGGAACAACTTAACAACCCTGATATAAACAACCCTAATGTATAATCAATTAACAATCAAATGCCTATGATGTAAATAAAAAATGAAGAACCGGCAAGCGTTGCAGCGCTTACCGGTAAAGAAGCTAACACAAAATTTAATTAATTAAGTATTAACAAGTAAAATGACACAAAGTTATGAAAAAAGAACCTTTGTCCAATCTTTTATTATTTCAAAATTATCATGTTACGAAATTTTTGAATATTATGAGAATTTCAACCTTCCTCCTTTTTCTTTGTGTTTTCACGTCGTTTGCAGCAAAAGTCAACTCTCAGAATGCACGTGTAAACATCAGTGAAAACAGTCTGACGATTAGTGAATTTATCGATCAGGTAGAAAAGCAAACAGATTATTTGTTTGTATACAGCAAAAACGAATTGAATGTAAATGAAGTGCTTCGTTTACGTTCGGGAAGTAAATCGGTAGCGCAGTATCTCAATGAAGCGTTTACAGACAAAGACGTAAGATATGTGTTTGAAAACGATTACATTGTATTAACAAAAAGCGGGATTACATCTGTTACCCAACAAGGGAAAACCCTTACAGGTACTGTTACCGACGGCGACGGCGAGCCGGTTATAGGCGCCAACATTGTAGTAAGAGGCACAACAATCGGCACAGTGACGGATATCGACGGCAAATATACATTACCCGGCGTTCCGGCCAACGCCGTACTTCTGGTATCATACATCGGATACCTGACAAAGGAAATAGCTGTGGGCGCCCAGACAGTTGTTAATGTTACCTTATCGGAAGACTCGCAAGCTTTAGAAGAAGTAGTGGTAGTAGGTTATGGTACGATGCGTAAATCAGACGTTACCGGTTCTATCTCCGTTACAAAAGGGGAAGACATCGTGAAAACGCAAAACTTTAGCCCGCTGGATGCTCTCAGGGGTAAAGCTGCCGGCGTTAATATCTATTCAAACTCAAGCCAGCCGGGCAACTACGGCAACCGTGTTGTGATTCGCGGTAATTCAACCATCCTGGCTTCCGCCGACCCATTGTATGTGGTAGACGGCGTGGTAATGAGTGAATTCTATCAGGTCAACCCGAATGATATCGAAAGTATCGAGGTATTGAAAGATGCTTCGTCTGCAGCTATTTATGGAGCCAGGGGCGCCAATGGCGTTATTCTTGTTACTACAAAAAGAGGTAATAAAGGACAAGGCACAGTGGTAAGCTACCAGGGCTCGGTAAGTATGAATACGGTGGCCCGTTATATGGATACGCTGAATGCGCAGGAATGGGCGGATACCTTTATGAAGGGGTTGGAAAATGAAAATAAATGGCAGGGTAAAAACTGGTCGTTGAACCGTGCGGAATGGTTTACCGACAGGGATTATTTTGATGCAAACGGTAATCCGATATACGATACCGACTGGCAAAGAGAAGCCACCCATGCCAGTGTTTCGCATAATCACCAGTTGAATATCCAGCAGGGCGGGCCAAAGTCGTCAATGGGTACTTTCCTTAATTATACGGATATGCAGGGTATCGTTAATGATACGTATACCAAGCGTGTAAATGCCAAATTTGCATACGACGCAAAGCCGTTGCCGTGGCTGTCTACTGCCGTAAACTTAATGGTAAACCATACCTGGGGACGCTATACGCCGGAATCGGGCGGAGGACAAGACGCCCGCCGTACGATGATAGAAATGCTTCCCTGGCTGCCGGTACGCGACAAGAACGGTAATTATACCACCTCGGCCACATCAACGATGAACGACGTATTTGGTTTTGAAGGGATGTCTAACCCGGTAATGATTCTCGACCTGCAAAAACGTATGACGTATAATACGAAAATATTCGGTAATGCCGCTTTGACTTTCCACCTGCTGGATGGCCTGGATTTAAAGACGCAATTGGGTATCGATAATTATCATAAGGCGTATAAAGGATACTCTTCGGTTACGCTGAATAATATTTCCATGCCCAACGGATGGGCCGAACGGACGCATGACGAAATGCTCTACTGGCAGGAAGAAACCTATCTTACGTACAACAAAGTGTTTGACAAGCACCGCGTGAATGCCATGGCCGGACTTTCCTGGCAGGAATACACCAAGCATTACGACTACTCCAGAACAGAAGGGTTCTCAGACGACTTTTACGAATATTATAAAATGAGCGTAGGAACCTCCCCTTCGGCTCCCGATTCATCCTGGGAACGCTGGCGGATGAACTCATTCTTCCTGCGTTTGGCGTATACCTATAATGATAAGTATTCGGCTACGTTGACGGGGCGTTACGACGGTTCGTCCAAATTCGGCAAGAACAACAAATACGCATTCTTCCCCTCCGCCGGCTTGGCATGGAATGCCAAGAATGAAGATTTCCTGCTGGATAATCCATTGATAAGTAACCTGAAGGTGCATACGAGCTATGGTTTTACGGGTAACTCCGAAATAGGCGTTTACCAGTCGCTGGCAAGCGTAGAAGCAACGACGGGCCTGCTGAACGGAACGCGCGCTCCCTTTTCCCGGATTAATACGATGGCGAACCCGGATTTGAGATGGGAAAAAACGGGCATGTTCGACGTAGGTTTCGATTTGGGCCTGTTCAATCAGCGATTGACCTTCGATGTTTCTTACTACAATAAGAAAACGACCGACCTTTTATTGAATCAGCCGCTTCCCCGCTCAACCGGTTTTACTTCGGTAACGAGCAATATCGGTTCGGTGAAAAACCAGGGATTCGACCTCATGATTACCGGCCGCCCCGTACAAACCCGCGACTTCTCATGGACAGCCTCTCTGAGCGCCAACTATAATAAGAACGAAATCGTGAAGCTGGGCGAAAACGACGAAGACATCGAAACGCATGGCTGGGTAGGAGGTTCCGAAGGCGTTATCCGCGTGGGAGAATCGCTGAACAGCTTCTACGGGTACAGAAGATATGGCGTGTATACGGTGCAGGATTACGAAGCCGGACTGTGCGATATGGAACAAATCGGACGCGCCAAACGCTCGGATAAAAAAGAAATATTGGGCAAAGGCGCGCCGGACTGGACGGGCAGCTTTATCAATAATTTAAGCTACAAGAACTTTGACCTTTCGGTTGATCTGCAATTTGTATACGGCGTTGAAACCATGCAGCAATATTATCACTCGGTGTACGACCGCTTCGGGATTACGAACGGCCTGAGCAATATTTTGTACGACGCTTACGACGGGACGAATCCGGGCGCCATGCAGCAGGCCGTTTATCTGATGAACTCCGGCCATGCCGGACAGGATACTACGGTAGACTCTGCATGGGTAGTGGATGGCTCATACCTCCGGCTGAATATGCTGCAATTAGGCTATACGCTTACTTCCCGGCAGGCCAAATCGCTGGGACTGGCCGGCTTGCGTCTCTATTTGAGCGGCAATAACCTGTTTCTCCTTACTTCGAGCGACTTTACGGGATACGACCCGGAAAGCACCTCGCAGATCAGTACGAGTTACGAAAGCAAGTTTGGGCAGAACATGACGTTCTTCTCTTATCCGAGAGCCAGGACGTATACGCTGGGTGTTAATGTAACGTTTTAATTAACTTGATAAAGAATTACGATATGAAGAAAATAATATATTTGTTTGCTTGTGCAGCTTTATTAATCAGCGCTACGGGCTGCGAAGGTTTTTTGGAAGAAGAGCCGAAAGACAGGTTGACTTCGGGAGCTTATTACCAAACCGAAGCTCAGGCAACGGCCAATGTAAATTGGCTCTATTGGGAAGGCGCAGTAAAACGCCTTGGCGAAGCAAGCAGCGCTTATATAGGGCCTACCGCTTCGATTCCGGGTATGCTGACGGGTTATTTTGTAAACAGTTACGAAGGCCAGGAAATCATCTGCATGTATTCGCGCCAATTGACGCGCCAGCAATATACGGCTACGATGACCAGTACGCTGAACAATATGTGGGATTACAGTTACAGAGCCATTAATATTGCCAATGGCGCTATCAAACATATTCCCGATATAGCGATGAGCGAAGCCGGCAAGGCCAAATTGCTGGGCGAAGCCAAATTCTTCCGCGCGCTCAACTATTTTTACCTGGTTAAGTCATTCGGAGATGTGCCGATGCCTGTAGACCCCTACGAATCGTTAGAAAATCTCTACCTGGAACGCACGGCTGCGGCCACCGTATACAGCCTGGTGGAAGCAGACCTGAAGGAAGCGGTAGAGGCTTTGCCGGCCGTTTTGTTCTCTAACGGGCATCGCATCACCCGGTATGCTGCGGCCATGCTGCTCTCTACCGTTTATTTCTATCAGGGAAAATATGCCGAAGCGGCGCAGTATAGCAAAATAGTGGTAGACTCGCCCCACACGCTGGCTACCAATACCGATTGGGCAGAAAACAGCGCATTCAACAAACTGCGCACCACCGACGACCTTGACGAGGTAATCTATGCCATTGAGTTTGACGCAAACATCCGCAAAAGCAGTTGGTGGCCCACGTACTCGTTTAATTCGGGCGCAACGGCGGTATTCAATAAATACGCTATTTTTGAAAGGGTGTACGGCCCCGTCAACCTTTTCCTGAATGTCTATGCTGAAGACGATTTGCGCATCCAGCCGAATCAGTTCTTCCATTGGGAATATACCAACCCGCAGACGGGCGCCGAATGGAAATCCGAGATACCCGGTTGCTGGTATTATTTCGACGAAGAAGCGATGCTGAATACCGGCAACGGTACGAAAGACTGGAATATCTTCCGCTATGCGGAAGCGTTGCTGGTAGCCGCCGAATCGATTGCCCAGACCACCGGCGTAACCGCCGAAGCAGCCGGCTACCTGGCCCAGATTAAAGCGCGTGCGGATATGAAAGGTAAAACAGCAGCCCAGTATACGGCCGAATTGCAGGGCTTATCCAAAGACGCCTTTATCCGGGAATGCTGGACGGAGCGTTTGCGCGAATTTCCGCTGGAATTTAAAATCTGGGACGATTGCGTACGCACCGGAAAATTCCCCGTTATCTCCCAAACGCAGAAAGGGCAGGTAAGCTATGTAGATTTAATCGGCGCCGAGAATGCTTCGGGGGCAACCTTTAAGGATTCGGATTTGTTATGGCCCATCTCCTTAGACGAATTGCAGCGCAACCCGAAATTAACTCAAAATCCGGGTTATAAATAAGCCCTGACTGATACGTAAAATGAATGAACGCCCGGCAGTTTATGCAGCCGGGCGTTCTATTATTTACGGATTTACAGATGCAAATGAAGCCCTATGGATACAGGATGTACTTTGGGGCCTTTTCCTGATTCGAACAATTCCATGGGCGAGTATCTGGCATAAACGCCCAGCCAGTTGCAACCGGCCTGGAATAAGAAATCCATCGTAACGGGGCGGATATTCATCCCGCCGTCTACTTTTTCCTTCTGCTTCTTTCCCGCTTCGTTCCGGTAGGTTACCCGCGAAGACGAGGCGGTTTTTACTACGCCTGCCGCGCCTGCCGAAACAAAGAAGTCGTGACGGCTGTACCTGCCTTGCCATTCAAGCAGCAGGGGAATGGTGAGGCTGGTTATATTCAGTTTGCTGGCGCTGTAATGGATTCCTTCCGGGGCGTTGTGCAGGGAGGTAATACCGCCGACTTCCTTAAAATACTTGTTTTCATCAAGCCGGTAACGGCTCCAGCGCATGCCGGCGCCCGTCACTATGGCCCAGCTGCCCCTTTTTGAAAGGGGGATGCTCGTTTCCAATACATTGAGGTTATATTCGAGCGACTTGCCGCTGCGCAGCGACACGCCGTCTATATCATTAAAGTGAAGGTCTCCATCGGCAAAACTGGCAAAGCCCATGCCAAAGCCGCCCCAATGTCCGTCGAAATCTTTGTTCCAGGAAGGAAGCGGGATGTTTATCGAGCGTTTGCGCCTTTCGTAGCTCTTGCCGTCTATGTAATGGCCTTCAAATACCATTTCGTCGTCCGTTTCCCGGCCCTCGTCTGTTAGCTCGTACACTCTTACTTTCATCCGGTCGCCGGTTTGCTTTATTTCGATACGTTTCCCGCCTGCTACAAGCGTTGTGTCGGGTTGTAGCGGTTTGGTAGCCGTGCATACTGCCAGGGGGGAACAAAAAGCCGTAATCAGCCATACTAATCTTTTCATCTTGTTTTATTATTAATTGGTTATAAGTCTTTTTTAGTAAAGAGAATCGTTATCAAATCGTCGCTATCCAGTTCGCCTTCAATGTATACAAGCGTTATTACCTTTCTCCGGCTTAGTTTAAAGAGGATAAAGCGGTTCAAATCTTCCTTATTTCCCGGCAGTTGATAATAGGCCGATATTAGTCCGCCATCGTCGGTCACTTCCTTTATCTTGCGCGCGCCCTGCTGGTCTTCGTCCAGGCAGTGGCGGATGAATTGCAGCGCTTCGCGGTCGTCTTTTATCGTGATACTTTTATAATGCGTCATGCTGAATGTTTCTACCATCTCGTTAGAGAGTTCTACCATCGTGACGTTCTTATTTTTTCCATAACGCCGGAATACCTCCTGTATCTTCAAATCTTTCTGCGCCTCTATCGCCGCGGCTTGTGCCGGGAAGCAGCAACAGGCGGCCAGCAGCAAGGCTAATGTGTATTTTATCTGTTTCATTTTCCTGCCTGGTTTAATCGTTATCACTAAATATTGTGCTCAGTTCGTTTAACTGGTCTTCTATCGCAGCAGGGGTGGCTACTTCCTGCAAGGCGTAGAAGGCAAATTCTTTTACTTTTTGAATGTCTGTATAGCAGCGGCCGTTTATCACTACATAATTCGCGGAGCAGAGGCAGGGACTGGGCGGGAAAAAGAGCTGCCTTATCCCAGGCAACAGCGCCAGGCAGGCCGCCGCCGACATCACGTAGAGAATAACCCGCCTGGCTGCCGGGCGGTCTTTTTGCCGCTTTTCGCGCTTCCCCTGCGCGTGGCGCGTCTTCCGTATTTCTTCATCAAGGCAGGCAAACAGCGGTTTGTAGATGGCCAAACGCTGTGGCGCCTCGCCCGAAGCAAAGAATGCCCGGAGCTGCCGCTCTTCCTCCCCGGAGGTTTCTCCTTCAAAATATTTATCCAGCAACTCATCTATATTCATGTGCCTGATTGATTTAATGCAATAAATTGTTCCCTTATTTTTTTTCTGGCCCTCGAAAGGTTTGTCCTTACGGCTTCTATCCGGCTTCCCGTTATTTCGGCTATCTCATGCAGTTCATACCCTTCTACGTCCTTCATCCGTATGATGGTTTGCTGTAATGAGGGTAATTGCTTTATCAGCGTGCGTATGCAAGCTACGGCATCCTGCTGTTCCAGCCATTCGGCGGGGCTTTTCTCTCCCGAATCCAGCATCCATAAGTCTGCCGCCTCCACCACAGGCCTTCGCGCCTTCAACTTGTCAAGCGCCAGATTCTTTGCGACCATCACAGCCAATGCCTCCACGCTATTGTATCCGTTCAGCTTATCCCTTATATGCCAGAGCTTCAGGAGCGCTTCCTGCACCACATCTTCGGCATCCGCCTTCTCGCCCAGCATCCTCAGGGAGATATTCATCAATTTCTCTCTGAGCGGAAGCGCCGTTATTTTAAACCTGTCGAGTTCCATCTTTAGAAGTAAGACGACAAAGGAAGGAAAATATAACATCGTGCACAAAAAATAATCTGCGGGATTTGCGCACGCCGCCGCCTTAAACGTTACGCACACCTTAAAAGAACCGCCCCCGCCCCAGGAGAGAGAGGGCCTTTGGGCGGTGGCTCGCTCCAAGCCGGCAAAGACCGGGCGGGCGACAGCTAAGACCAGTCAGGCGACAGCTAAGGCCGGGCAGGCGACAGCTAAGACCGGGCAGGCGACAGCTAAGACCGGGCAGGCGACAGCTAAGACCGGGCAGGCGACAGCTAAGACCGGGCAGGCGACAGCTAAGACCGGGCG
>JAIRKZ010000047.1 GCA_031259845.1 Tannerellaceae bacterium
CAAAAGCCCCGCTGCCGATACTTGTCACGCCTTCGGGAATAGTAACGGACACGAGGTTGCGGCAACAGAGAAAAGCGCTGTCTCCAATACTTGTCACGCCTTCGGGAATGGTAACGGACGCGAGGCTGCGGCAACCGTAAAAAGCGCTGTCTCCAATACTTGTCACGCTGCCGGGAATGGTAACGGACGCGAGGTTGCGGCAATAGAAAAAAGCGCGGTCTCCAATACTTGTCACACCTTCGGAAATGGTAACGGACGTTAGTCTACTGCAACAGGTAAAAGCCTCGCTGCCGATACTTGTCACACTGCCGGGAATGGTAACGGACACGAGGTTGCGGCAACATAAAAAAACGCTGTCTCCAATACTTGTCACGCCTTCGGGGATCGTCACATTCCTGCTGTAACCGTAATAGCGGGTTAATACGCCGTTGGCGTCGATACTGTAATCGTTGTTCATACTTGTAATTTATTGTAATGTTCCAAATATACAGGATAAAAGCTGAATTATCACGCTGATGAATAAAAAAAATCAGGCCTTATACGCGGGGCGTGGTAGTTTTGTGAATACCTTTGCCGGCAACAACTAAAAATCATTGTGTAATGTTCGATATACTTTATCAAAACGATTTGGATGTAAAAGCAGTAGAAAAATCATTCCCGAAAACGCTTAAACAATTACAATCCGGCGACTTTAAAAGCGCCGACGTACGGAAGATGCCCAATACCGGCTTTTACCGCGCCCGGCTCGACATACGCGACAGGTTGCTTTTCAACTTCGTTACGTACGAAGACCGGAAATACATCGTCTTGCTGGAGGTGATAAAAGACCATAACTATGCCCATAGCCGCTTTCTGCGCGGGGCGTCGGTCAACGAAGAACGGTTTGTCCCGATTGAACAGCCCAACGATGCGGAAATCGAACAGGAAGCCGCGCCGCTGGTTTATCTCCACAAGAAGAACCGGGCCGTCTATACGCTCAATAAGTTTCTTTCGTTCGACGACTTCCAGCAATCGGTCTATTCGCTCCATTTGCCGCTGATTATCGTAGGCTCGGCCGGCAGCGGCAAAACGGCGCTTGTGCTGGAGAAACTGAAAACGCTGCGCGGGACGGTAGCCTACATATCCCTGTCTGGCTATCTTGTAGACAGCGCCGCGAAGATGTATTATGCGCTCGGTTACGACAACGAACATCAGGAAACCGACTTTCTCTCGCTTGCCGACTACCTCGCCCTCTGGGAGAAACCCGAAGGCCGCGAAGTGAATTTCCCGCTCTTTGAACGGTGGTTCGCACGCCATGCGCAGGCGGTGAAAATACACGAACCCTATCGCGTGTTCGAAGAATTTAAGGGCGTCATCACCGGTTCGCCCATCCACGCCGCATGGCTTTCCGGGGAAGAATACATGGAGCTGGGCGTTAAGCAGTCTATCTTCTCGCCGCAGGAACGGGAGCGCCTCTATCCGCTTTTCCTTAAATATGTAGACTGGCTGAAGGAAGAACGCCTTTACGACAGCAATATCCTTTGCTGCAACTACCTGGAAAAGATACAGCCTTACTACGATTACATCATGGTAGACGAAGTGCAGGACATCACGAATATCCAGTTGAAATGTATCCTTGCTTCGCTCAAGAACAAAGCCAACTTCATCCTCACCGGCGACAGCAACCAGATTGTTCATCCCAACTTCTTTTCGTGGGGTAAAATCAAAACCTATTTCTACGAATCGGGCGACGGCAAAGACAGCATCATCAAAATACTCCGCACCAACTACCGCAACAGCCTGAATGTGGTTGAACTGAGCAACAACCTGCTGAAAATAAAGAATACCCGTTTCGGTTCCATCGACCGCGAAAGCAACTACCTGATAGGGACGGTGAGCCGGGAGAAAGGCGAAGTGATACTTTACGCCAACGACGAGAAAAAGAAGAAAGAACTGAACCGCCGTACGCAAGACAGCACGCAGTATGCCGTTATCGTATCAGACAACAGCCGGAAGGCGCAGGCTGCACGCTACTTCAAGACGCCGCTTATATTCAGCGTTCAGGAAGCGAAAGGCCTGGAATATGAAAACGTTATCCTGATAGACTTCATCTCCGACCACGAAGCCGAATTTCGCGAAATCATCAACGGCGTAACCGTAGACGACCTCCGCCAGGAAGAACTCCGCTACAACCGCGCCGCCGACAAGCGCGACAAAGACGCCGAAATCTACAAGTTCTACATCAATTCGCTATACGTAGCCGTTACGCGCGCCGTTAAGAACATCTATCTCTTTGAACAGCGCGCAGGCCATCCCGCCCTACAGTTGCTGCAAATGCAGGAGAACCGTCAGGATATACAGGTGCGCGAAGCCAAATCGTCGAAAGAAGAATGGCTGGAAGAGGCCCGCCGCCTGGAAGAGCAAAGCAAGTTTGAGCAGGCCGAGCAGATACGCGCCAGGTATCTGGGATACGAATACATCAGCCGCGAACAGCTGGAAGCCATCAAATTGCTGGCGCTCGACCCGGCTAAGAAAGAAGCGGAGGTGAAGAAAGAACGTAAGCAGCTGTTCCAGTATGCCGTGAACCATCGCCGTTACAACTGGGTGGAGGCGCTGGCGCAGCTTCAGTTTCAGCGGGCAATACTTTATATGAAGGAACTGAAGGCAGACCGCAAGGAGTATGAAAAGCACCTCCGCCTGGGCAACAGACAGCGTATCGCATACATCGTGCAGAAGTATGGCGTAGACTTTGCCACGGGCGAAGGAGCCACCGGATTGATGCATGCCCTCTATCACGCGCAGGCCGGCGTTGTGGCCGACCTGTTGAAGCAGGGCGCTTCGCTTGTACATGCCGACCAGGCCGGACGCATCGCCTTAGACTATCTGCTGAAAGGCTACCTGGATATTCACAGCCGGAAACAGGCGCATCCGGACGGCAGAAAGATGTTCGTAGAATACTGGAGCCGCATACGCCCGCAAACGCTGGCGTATGTGTACGAGAAGCGTCTCTTCCGCATAGATTCCCACAGTATGCTGTTTTTCCTTCTCCTTCTCCTGCGCAACACAGGCAGCGATCAGCCGGAGCAGTATGAACTTTACGACGACAGTTCCACAAAAGTGTTTCCCGGCTTCTACGGGGCATTCAATATGGCCGAACTGGAACGCTTCGCCAGCCTGATGCCCGACGAAATACTCCCGCCCTACCGCAAGAAGCGGACGTATATCAACAGCATCATGGCGCTGAACGAAATAAACAAGGATTCGCCCTATTGCAAGAAAACCTTTATACGCGCCGAACGCGGATGGTATATACTGAACCCGGAACTGGTGATGGAAAACACGCTGCCGGAGGAGGAGCAAACATCTTAAAAGGTAAGTTCCAGCTTACAGACATAATCAGTCCCTTCCGGCCCGTATTCAAAACGGTATTTTCCGGGATAAAGGAGGTTCAGGCGCTTGCGCAGGTTGGCCAGGCCGATGCCTGAACCGCTTTTGTCGGTATCGTCTTTCGGAAAGCAGCTGTTGCGGATATGGCAAACGATTTCTTTGCTGTCGGCGGTTATTCCAATCTGTATGAAGGAGGGTTTATTATTGCTTACACCATGTTTAAAGGCATTTTCCACCAGCGTGATAAATAATAACGGAGCGATTAGCGTACCGGGCGAAGTGGTTTGTATTTCCGTTTGCAGTCCGGCATGTTTGGGCAGGCGGATACGCATCAGTTCCACATAGTTGTGCAGAAAGTCCAGGTCTTTCCCTACGGTCACGTACGATTCGCTGCTCTCGTACAGCACATACCGCAGCAGGCGGCTCAGGTCGTGCACGGCATCCTGCGCCTGCTCCGGGCTGATGGCTATCAGGCTGTAAATGTTATTCAGCGTATTGAACAGGAAATGGGGGTTGAGCTGGCTTTTCAGGTTCTGCAGTTCGGCTTCCGTGCGGCTCTTTTCCAGTTCGGTACGTTCGGTTTCCATTTTATACCAGCTGCCTGTCATTTTGAGCGCTACGCTTAGCGCGGCGGTGAACAGGTATTTAATGAAGTCGAAAAGGATAAACATGGCATGGAGCTTCGGGGAAGGCTCGTCGTGGCGGGGGCCGCGCATTTCTCTTTCGGGTACGGGAATCTGCTCCATTATGCAGTACACTGCTATGGTCAATGCCATAAACAGCAGGAGGTTGCTTAACAGATACCATTTGGTTTGGCGGGTAAACAAAAAGCGCCTTATCAGGTAAAAGTAGTTGGCATAGAATACAAGGATGATACCCAGTAATATCGTTACAAAACGGAGATAGTCGCCCCAGGCGATACTTTCCTGATTCCTGCCGGAAGACAGAAGCGGGAAGCAGAACAATAATCCCCATACGATACAATGTATAAGCCCTCCCAGTTGCCTGGGATGGCGTGTTAGCGCAGGCGCCGGCTTATGCTGTAAAGGTTCGCTCGTTTTCATGGAGCAAAGGTACGTTGTTATTCAAAGCGAATGGCTTCTATCGGGTCTAATTGTGCCGCCTTCTTTGCCGGATACCAGCCGAAGAAGATTCCCGTAACGGTGCATACGCCAAACGAGAGGATGATGCTCCATGACTGTATGTATATAGGGAAATTAGCGCCGAATTTAACAAGCAACGCCATAATAATCCCGAATACAACGCCTATCAGCCCGCCGGTTACGCTAATCAGGATAGACTCGATAAGGAATTGTGCAAGAATATCTATCCCCTTGGCGCCGATACTCATCCGCAGCCCGATTTCGCGCGTGCGCTCCGTTACCGATACATACATGATATTCATAATCCCAATCCCTCCCACCAGCAGGGAGATACCGGCTACCGAGGCCAGGAGGATGGTAAGCAGATTCATCGTAGAGGTCATCATTGAGCTAAGCTCTTCCATCGAGCGGATGGTGAAGTCATCGTCGTCGTCCGGTTTCAGCTTATGGTTGCGGCGCAGGATTTCTGCAATTTCATCGATGGCCTGCCGGGTATACTCTTCCTTTATGGCCGAGGCGTTGATACCCTGCAAATGGGTGATGGCCAGTACGCGCTTCTGAATGGTGGTAAATGGAGCCAGGATAACGTCGTCCTGGTCCATACCCATGCTGTTATAGCCCTTGCCGGCGAGTACGCCTGTGATGGTGAACGGTATTTTATTGAAGCGGATAACCTTCCCCACCGGGTTTTCGCCATTGGTAAACAACTCGTCTACCACGGTTCTCCCCACTACGCATACCTTCGCTGCGCTGGCAATATCCTGTTCGGTAAACATATTTCCGTCGTTTACGCTGTAACGCCTTATTTCCAGATAATCCTGGTTTACGCCGTAGATGGCGCCGGGTTTGTTGTTGGCTCCGTAAATCACCTGTCCGCTGCTGTTTACCGTAGGCGATACGGCGGCCAGAAAGCGCGTTTCGTCTGTTATGTTCCGGTAGTCGGCAAGTTTCAGCGTTTCCATGGCCGAAGCGCTCTGCCTTACGCCTCCACGCATATCGGCGCCCGGCTGTATCATAATCATATTCGAGCCCATTTCACTGATTTGAGACTGGATGCTTTTCTTCGAGCCTTGCCCGATGGCAAGCATGGTAATAACGGAAGCCACTCCGATGATAATGCCAAGCATGGTGAGGAAGCCGCGCATCTTATTATTGGCAAGCGCCCTGAGGGCTATTTTAACTAAATTCGTTATATTCATGTTCTTCCCGTTAATCGTGTTCTGCCGGCAGTTTGGCAAGGGCGTCGGCTGCCGAATGTATGTTGTCGTTTGTTGTATCCGCCACGATGCGTCCGTCTTTGAGCAGGATATTCCGGCTGCTGAAGAGGGCTATGTCGGCATTATGCGTTACGAAGATAATGGTGCGTCCCTGGGCATGCAGGCGCTGGAAAAGTACCAGTATGTCGTAGCTGGTGCGGGTGTCCAGGTTTCCGGTTGCTTCGTCGGCCAGGATAACCGCCGGGTCGTTTACTAATGCGCGGGCGATGGCTACGCGCTGCATCTGTCCCCCCGACATCTGGTTGCTCTTATGGTGCAGGCGGTCGCCCAGCCCTACGGCCTCCAGCGACCGGATAGCCTTCTGCCTGCGCTCCGCAGCGCTATACGAGGGGTTGTATATCAGGGGAAGCTCTACGTTTCCGATGGCCGTCGTTTTAGGCAGCAGGTTGTAGCTCTGGAACACGAAGCCTATCTTGCGGTTGCGCAGCGTGGCGCGGGCGTTTTTCCCCATTGTCCGCACGGGCGTGCCGTCCAGGTAATATTCGCCCCGCGTGGGCGTATCGAGGCAGCCCAGCGTATTGAGCAGGGTGCTTTTCCCCGAGCCGGAGGTTCCCATGATGGTGACGAACTCCCCTCCGGAGATGCTGAAGGATATGTCGCGCAGCGCGTGCACTACTTCGCCGCCTGCATGAAAATCGCGGCCTATATGTTCCAGGCGGATAATCTCTTTCATTGCCTTTCCTGTTTTAGCGGTTAGCGCTGCCATTACCGTTGCCGGCGCTGCGGCTGTTGCGGTTTCCCGGAGGGCCTGGCATAAAGGGGCTTCTTTCGCCCTGCGCGGCTGCGGCGGCGGGGACTGTTGCGGCCAACTCCAATACGATTTCTTCGCCGTCGGAAAGCCCGCCGGTTACTTCTACTACGCTCTGGCTGGATGTCCCGGTGGATATTTGTATTGGCTTCAGGGTATTCCCTTCCCTTTTCCATACAATCCGTTTGCCGGGGGGCGTTTCCATATCCGCGTTTTCCACCAGGAGGTGGATAGACTGGAGCATCCCGGCGTCCGGGATAAAGCGCAGGGCTTTTGCAGGGATGGCCAGCACGTCCGGGCGTTCGAGCGTATAGATGGTAACATTGGCCGTTAATCCGGGCTTCAGCTTCAGGTGGGGGTTGTAGGCGCTTATCACTACCTCGTAGGTTACTACGTTCGAGGTAGTAGCGGCTTCAAGGCGTACCTGGGTTACCTTTCCTTCAAACACGTCTTCCGGATAGGCGTCTACCATGAACGATGCGTTCTGCCCTTCCTCCACCTGGCCTATGTCGGCCTCGTCTACATCGGCTATTACGCGCATCTGCGTAAGGTCGTTGGCTATCGTAAAGAGGGTAGGGGTGCTGAAGCCTGCGGCTACCGTTTGCCCTTCCTCTACGGCGCGGTTAATCACTACGCCGTCGATGGGGCTGGTGATGATGGCGTATTGGAGGTTACGGCGCACCCTCGTCATGTCGGCTACGTTACTCTCATAATTGTTCTTTGCCTTTTCGTAATTGTAGGTAGCCGTTTCGTATTCGGTGTCGCTAATCAATTGTTTTTCGTGAAGGGTTTTGCTGCGCGCATAGTTACGCTGCTGGTATTCATATTCCGTGAGGCTGCTTGCCAGTACGGCTTCTTTGGACTGAAGCTCGGCTTCCAGGTTTACCTTGTCCATTTCGGCAATCAGTTGCCCCCGTTTCACTTCGCTGTTGAAGTCTACATATATCTTGTTGATGATGCCCGATACCTGCGTACCTACCTCTACCTTTACCACCGGTTCTACCGTGCCGGTTGCGGTTACGGAGTTAGAGATGGTGGTGCGGCCGGCCTGCACCATTTGCAGGCTCAGCGCGTTTGCCGGCGATTTTCCCATGAAAAGGAACACTCCGGCGGCGCCTGTAGCCACGATAGCCAGGGCAATTACTGTTTTCTTACTCTTTTTCATATCTCTATGCGTGTGTTTAATTATGTTGCGGGTTACCAGTTTACGTCGACAGGTTTCTTTTGATAGATATTGAGCAGCAGCCTGCTCATCACAGACATGTATTTGGACTGAAGCTCCTGCTGGCGGGCATTGAGCAGGTTGTTTTTCTCGGTAAGCAACTCCAGCGTGTTTTTCATGCCGAGGAAGAATTGCTCTTCGGCAAGTTTAAAACTTTCTTCGATGTACCTTACGCGCTCTGCGGCCGAGAGGTATTCGTTCTGCGCGGAAACGGCGTCGAGGTAAACGCCTTCCACCGTGCGCAGTAAAGCCTTCCGGGTGTTGAGCAATTCAAGCCGGCTTGACGTGAGGGCATACTTCGCCTTGTTGACCGCCGTCTTATTATCGCGGTTGCTGTAAACAGGGATGCTTACCGACAGGCCGACGCTCTGGTTAAACCTGTCCCATAGCTGGCTTGAAAAAGCATAGCCGCCCGAAGCATGCCCCGTCCCCAGGCCGGCATTGAGGGAAAGCGAAGGATAATAACCTGCGCGCGCCTTCTTAATTTCCAGCTGTGCGATGTCTACGCTTAGCTCGCTGCTCCTTACTTCGGGCATCGCAGCCAGCGAAGCGGCATACACAGCCTCCTTGGGAGGAAGCGGCGCCGTCACATCGCTATGCGTCAGCAGGGGAATCTCCAGCCGTATCTCCTCCGCCAGGTCAAGCTCAAGCAGTTGCTTAAGCTGAAGCCTGTAATTGTCCAGATTAGTCTGCGAAGCCACCAGCCCATACCTGTCCGTGCTATACTGGCTTTCCATCTGCGCCAGGTCTGCCTTCGACACAGCGCCCGCCCTGAACAATTCTTCCGTGCGGTTGCGCTGCGCCTCAGACACCTCCACCGTATTCTCATTAATACGCACCGCCTCGCTGGCATACAGCGCCTGCATATACGCCTGTATCAAGGCTATGCGAATATCGTTCCCGCTCTGTTCTACGCCAAGGGCGTTTACCTCGTCGTACAGCTCCTGCTGCCTTACCGTATTGACGCGCCTGTTGCCGTCAAAAAGCGTCCAGCCGGCATTCACGCCATAACTGCCCGTATAGCTGTTCCCCGTAGCCGCTTCGCCCGAAGGATAATTAACGAAGCTCTGCGATACCGACGCCGCAAGCGAAGGAAACAGCTTAGCCTTAGCATTCCGCGTATCTTCCTGCCCGGATAGAAAGGCCGTTTTGCTTTTCTTCACCTGGATATTATGTTCCGAAGCATAATCAAGGCATTCCCTGAGCGTCCATAGCTTCGCCCCACTCTCCTGCCCATACGCGCCATCCCCGCCCCAAAGCAACAGAGCGAGCAGTACGAAAGGGATTTGTTTCATTTTGCTTTTCATTACAACAACCTTTTAATACGCACAAAACTACCACCCCCCCCTCCCCAAACCAAACAATATCCACACAAGGGAAAAAATAATAGACGAATCCCCTTTTTCCGTCGATAAAAACACAATCAACCCCCTTGCCGCGCCAGCGCTCGCAGAAGACCGTATGACGCGCAGGAGGCCTAAGCCGCACCCCCCGCCCCTTACGCCGCCGCCCCCCCTGCCCGAGGCCTGCCGCCCTTTGTGCGAGGCCTGTTGCCCCTTGTGCGAGGCCTTCCGCCCTTTGTACGAGGCCTGTTGCCCCTTGTGCGAGGCCTTCCGCCCTTTGTGCGAGGCCTTCCGCTCCTCGTGTGGTGCCTGTCGCCCCTTGTGCGAGGCCTTCCGCCCTTTGTGCGAGGCCTTCCGCCCATTGTGCGGTGCCTTCCGCCCTTTGTGCGAGGCCTTCCATCCCTTGTGCGAGGCCTTCCGCCCCTTGTGCGAGGCCTTCCGCCCTTTGTGCGAGGCCTGCTATCCCTTGTGTGAGCCATGCCATCCTTTGTGCGGTGCCTGCTGTCCCCTGCCCGGTGCCTGCTGTCCCCTGCCCGGTGCCTTCCGTCCCTTGTGCAAGGCCTTCCATCCCTTGTACGAGGCCTGTTGCCCCTTGTGCGAGGCCTTCCGTCCTTTGTGCGTGGCCTTCCGTCCCTTGTGCGGAGCCTTCCGTCCCTTGTGTAGAGCCTTCCGTCCCTTGTGCGGAGCCTGCCGTCCCTTGTGCGGAGCCTTCCGTCCCTTGCGCAGGGCCTGCCATCCCTTGCCCGAGGCCTGCTATCCTTTGCGCAGGGCCCTCCATCCTTTGTGCAGGGTCTGTCGCCCCTTATGCAAGTCATGTTGCCCTTTACACGGTGCCTTCCATCCCTTGTGTGGAGCCTGTCATCCCTTGTGCAGGGCCTGTCGCCCCTTGCATAGGACTTGCCGCCGGCCTCCTTTCCTGTTTCAGCGTTAACCGCCGGGCCTTTGACGTAATCCTCGCTCCTTTTCTCATACGAGGCACGCCTGTCGGCAAAGATTTATAACAGAAAGTTCTTAGAAATATGGCTTTACACACAAAACGGTTGTATTTTTACCGCAAAGTCCGCAGGATGGTAAATAAGCCTTGCAGGATAGTAAATCGGTACTAAAGGATAGTAAATGAAGCCCGGAGGGTCAGGAATCGGCCTTGAAGGGTTAAAAAGGAATCATTAAAAGTTAACGTTATGAGTGCAAAGAATGACTGGCTGCCACAAGGCCTGGAAAAAAAGTATCAACTGGTGATAAAGACGATGTCGCCTTATGTGGAGGCTAACCGCGCTAAATTCGGAATGGGGGCCGACACGCCTGTGGGCAAATGGTACGACGACGTATTTATCCCCGCAGGCTACCTTCCCTTTACGAAGGCGTATGCCGACTGGAGCGATCCTGCCAGGCGCACCCCTGTGGCGGTTACCCGGATGAGGAGCGCCGAAAAGGCTGCCGGCCCTCTCTTCCGCGAGCTTTACCGCGTGCTTAAAGCCAACCCCGGGGTGACGAACGACGACCTTACGGCCATGGGGTTGCCCGAACGCACAGACCCTCATCGCAAGCCGGCGCCCGTGGCCGATACGGTTCCCGAGTTCGGCATAGTCCCCCTCACCGGACACCGGATAATGATAGATTATTATCCCCAGGGAACTACCCACAAGAAGGGCAAGCCCAAAGGGCAACATGGCGTGGAGATACGCTGGGCGCTAAGGGAAGAACCGGTAGACGATACCGACCTGCTTACCAACTCGGCTTTCGACACGGCCTCGCCCGCCGTCCTCACTTTTCAGGGACACGACCATGGACGCACCCTCTACATGGCCCTGCGCTGGGAAAATACGCGCGGCGAAAAAGGCCCCTGGAGCCACATAGCCTCCACCACCGTACCCTGACCCGCCTGCGAACCTGGCCTGAAGCCGGGAAGCCTGCGCTGAAGCCTGCGAACCTGGCCTAAAGCCGGAAGCCTACGCTGAAGCCGGCCGTGAGGGTGAGGCCGCGGTAGCTCAGCTTGCCGGAATAGCTGGCGGGATAATATTTGTCCTTATCGTAAAAGGAATAGACGTAGCCGATGCCGATATAGCCGTCTATCAGGAAGCGTTTGGAGGGGCGGTTCTGGATGCCGGCGCAAAACGTTGTCCCTATCCGGTTGAAGTATTGCTTTGCTTCGCCTTCTACCCATTGCGGCTCATAGTAGGTAAGGCCGTTTTCTACATAACTGACGTAGCGGGGGCCTTCCGTCCGGTAGTTTACGCTGAAATGCGCGGCCGACAGTCCGCCGGACACATACACTCCCCGGCTCCTGAAAGAGGAGTATCCCCGGATTCTGAAAGGGAAATACTTGTAGTTTGCCTCCAGGCCGGCGCCCCAGGCCTCCTTGAGCAGGGCTTCGGACGACAGCATCCATGCGTTCCACAGGCTGTTCCCGTCTTCCGCATAATAGCCGATGGCGCTTAGCTGCAGGGAATGGCCGGGGTTTTCCAGTTCTCTTTCGTAGTCTGCCCGGAAGCCGTTGTTAAGCCAGTAGAGCGGCTGAACGGCAAGGGAATGCCTGAACGTCTTCTCCGTTTCGTCTTGCGCCCCGGCTTTGCGGGGGAAGAGCATACACACAGCTGCGAGGAGGAAGGGGAAGAGGGTAGTAGCGGTCCGTTTTCTTTTCATACAAATGGTTTATTTTTCGTGCAACACTTCTATTTTACTTATAAAGGATAAGGCTTCGCCCGTGTAATCAAACTGGTAAAGCCCGCCGGCGCCTGTGAGCAGCAGGATGCCGCCCAGGGGAATTACGTCGCAGGCATCCATTCCCTTCGCTTCGGGTATATCGGTTACGTCGTCTATCCATACCGGTTTGGCGGGGTTACTCACATCGTACACCTTCAGTCCATTGTCGCACAGAAAGAGTTTGTTGCCGTCGATGCCCAGGCCCCTGGGCTGCTTGAAGCCGGTTTCCGTATGTATCAGCAGGGGATTGGCAGGGTCGGAAAGGTCGTACACCCTCAGCTCGTTGCTGGAGCGCCCGCACCAGTAGTTCTCAGAGTTGAGCGTAACGTAGGCATAGCTGCCCGAAGCCACTACGGGATCGCAGGCGGTGATATGAGACACATGCCCCCACCGCTGCGGAAACTCCGCCCGCGTGATGTTAAACACATACATCCCCGTCTGCGAACCCAGAAACAGCAGGGTATCCATCGGGAATATCGTTTCGATGCCAAAATCAAGGTATTGATCTTTGCCTTGCAGGTATTGCGGCGCCTGGGGCGTTGAAACATCAAACATCTTGAGCGTACTGTGGTCTACGGCATAAAGGTAGTCGCCCGACAGGGCAAACCGCGCCATGGAGCCTCCCTGTCCGATGCCGTCTCCCGGGCTGGCTGCTCCATCGCCCCCCGAAGTCCACGTTTCGCAAGCCCAGAGCAGGCCCGCAAGCGAGAGTATCAATAATACATATAAGCGTTTCATCATTCGTCTGTTTTTTTAAGTTACGGATTCTTTTTCCATTCAACAATAATCATATCTTCCTCTTTGATGCCGTAATAATATGAATTATCAGGCGCGATGGGTTCGGGGAACACGTCTTTCACCCGCCGGCACACTTTCCCGGCCGCCAAATCGAAGGCCACCAGGTCTACCGCATTGTCAAGGTACAGGATATGCTCCTTCACAGCCATATCCATACATCCCGGCGCTACTATAAAACCCTCCGTCACCGGATGCGCCGGGTCGGTGTTATTTACCACGTGTATCCCTTTATAGCGTTCGTTGATATAGATATAAGGCGGCTTGCTGTATATCTTCCCGGGATTCGCCAGCGCCCGTTCCCCCGGCTGGAAACTCACGGACTTCTCCAGGTCTGCCCGCTTCATAAACACCGGGCTGTATTCTCCCCGGTACATCACATCCCCGTAGTACGTAGTAGACGTATTCACAAAAGCGAACAGGAGGATGCCCAAAATCAAAAAAACATTCTTCATCTCTCTATTGCATATTGATGGTTCATATTATCCTGAAAGATGCACTCCGGCATCATTATGCTGCATGCACGCTTTATGGCTGAAAGAGATTTTCCCGGTTGGTCAGCGGCCTCTTGTTGTTTGATACGGGGATTCGTTTGAAAACAAGCAAGCAACGATTTCTCTTCTAACGTATAATTCAAAGCGCCAATTTGCCGGGGTACAAATGAAAAAAAGAAATGGTGAGTAATCGTAATAATTTGCTACTTTTGACGCCAATACTGATAATTTTACGTGTATTATGTTTGACAAACGTTGCGATTGGTGTGGAGATGATCCCTTGTATATTGATTACCATGATAGCGAGTGGGGGAGGGAAGTGAATGATGACAGGAAGCTGTTTGAATTTCTTGTGCTTGAAAGCGCGCAGGCGGGGCTGAGCTGGATTACGGTTCTCCGTAAACGGGAAGGGTATCGCAGGGCGTTTGCCGGTTTTGACGCACAGAAAGTGTCTCTTTTCACCGGTGAGGATGTAGAACGGCTGATGCAGCATCCGGATATTATCCGTAACAGGTTAAAGATAGCCGCTGCTGTCTCCAATGCCAGGCGTTTCCTTGAGGTAAGGGATGAGTTCGGGAGCTTTGCCGCTTACCTGAAGTCATTTTTCCCGGAACAGAAACCGCTTATTAATCATTGGAAAACGTTGAGCGAGGTTCCTGCATCCACGCCTTTATCAGAGGCCATCAGCAAGGATATGAAAAAACGGGGGTTCAAATTCTTCGGCGCCACCATTTGCTATGCCTATCTGCAAGCCGTTGGTTATGTAAACGATCACCTGGCGGGTTGCCATTGCCACCCTGATTACAAATAATTTTATCCTTTCTGCAAAGATAAACAAATTTGTATATATATAGTTAAATCGCTGACGCCCCCCTCCCTTGCTTTCACCCCAAACAATAAAAAAACATCCGCTTTTCAGTCACACTTATCAGTTGGAATATAAGAGCCTTATGTGAAATGTGACTGAAAAAAGCGAAAAAAATAAAGTTTTTGTATGCGCTATGCCGCATGCAGGTATGAATTATATAGTTATCTTTAGCGTCGAAAAAAATGTTTCTTTACGTTTAACTTAAATATATAATCATGAAAAGAGTTGTATTATTCTCAATGCTTTTGGCTATTGTTTGTTCCTTCCCTGTGGCAGCGCAGACAGCCAATACACTCACGGCGAAAGAAAAAAGCGAAGGTTGGACATTGCTGTTCGACGGGAAAAGTTTCGATGGATGGCGTAAATGCAATGCTACGGAAATGGCGGACAACTGGTCTGTCGATGATAATGCCATGAAAGTAGCCCGCGGCGAAAAAGCCGGTTCGGGACAGGGTGGCGATATACTGTTCGCCAATAAGAAATTCGGCAATTTTGAACTCTCTATCGACTGGAAAATCGAAAAGGGAGGTAATTCGGGCATTTTCTATTACATCGTAGAATATCCGGGCCAGCCGATTTACTATGCCGCACCCGAAGTGCAGGTGCTCGACAACTGGTATGCCGGCGACAACAGACTGACAAACCACCTGGCCGGTTCGTTATATGATATGCTTTCCGCCCTGCCGCAGAATGCCCGCCCTGCCGGCGAATGGAATACCATTGTTATCCGTGTAAAAGACGGGCATGCCACCCACACGCAGAATGGCGTAAAGGTAGTAGAATACACGCTTTGGACGCCGGAATGGTATGCCCTTGTAGCCAAAAGCAAATTCAAAGACTGGCCCGGTTTCAAAGAAGGCCCTGCCAGGGAAGGATATATCGGCCTGCAAGACCATGGATATGATTGCTGGTTTCGGAATATTAAAATCCGCGAATTGTAAACTGTTATCTTCATATATATATATTGCTTATGCGCCTTTTTTAGTTTTCCGGCGGGTAGACGTTATATGGTCTTCCTGCCGGTTTGCATTTTTGCCCAAATGGCACCCTGCCTCATTTTTAATCCCTGTTCCGGTAATGTTCCGGTAAAGGTGTCTTTGTTATGTCCTTTTTGTACTTATTTTACCTGGAAATCAGACAATCTCGCTTTTGCTTGTAAAGGAAGATGTGTTTTTTTGAAGATAATTTGTGAGAAATGATAATTGACTGGTGATGTTTTGCCTTTTCGGGGAATATTTTTCGTAGAAATTATATATTAGAACGCCTGAAACTGCTGTCGTTTTTTTATTATGTTTGATATATGTAAAAAATGATAATAAAAATGACAATAATGATACTTTGGTTTGATAGAATGCTCTTATTTTTGCCAATAGTTATAATAATCGTTACAACTGCTGGGAAATCGTAACAGAAGGAAGAATACATTAGATGCATAAACAAAAAGAGGGCGTATAATATGATGTTTCATTTGGGAAAAAAATATTATTTCCGGATGTTTATTATCTGGATAATATCGGTTCAGGGTATCTCCGCACAACAGGTTGGAGTGAAAAGCAATTTGTTGTATGATGCTACTTCCACGTTCAATTTAGGACTGGAAATCGCTTTAGCTCCTAAATGGACGCTTGAATTGCCTGTGAACTATAATCCGTGGGATTTTCCCGAAAACCGCAAGTTGAAGCATTGGGCCATACAGCCCGAGGCGCGTTATTGGTTCTGCGAGAAATTTAATGGGCATTTTACAGGGCTGCATGCTATGGTAGCCGGTTATAATGCCGGGGGATTAAAAATATTTGGCCTTGACAAGCATCGTTATGAAGGAAATCTTTATGGCGGGGGCTTTTCATACGGTTACCATTGGATTCTTACAGACCGCTGGAGCATGGAAGCAACGGTGGGCGTGGGCTATCTGCGCCTCAGCCATGGCAAGTATCCCTGTGAGAAATGTGGAGAAAAACTTGGCGATTTTACCAAAAACTGGTTTGGCCCTACCAAAGCGGGCGTCAGCGTCATCTATATTATTAAGTAAGGGAGGGGGAGTGAGGATATGAAAAAAATATACAACTGCATAATTGGTTTGGCCGGCATACTGTTTATCACAACCTTTGACAGTAGCGCCCAAACGGAGTCTGTCATCTTCGACGGACAAATACCGGTAAAAATACAACGCTTGCGCCAGGTGGACGATTCCGTACAATTGATAATGGATATTGATTTGGCAAACGTAAAAATCGGTGCGGAGCGCTCACTTGTGCTTACGCCTGTATTAATCTCGCCGCAAGGGCGCGAGGTAAAGTTGAAAAACATCATGCTGAACGGGCGCCGGCGCCATAAGGCCTTCAAACGTGAAGTAACATTGAACGGCTGGGAGCGCGAAGTGAAAAAGGCCCACTACAGCGTGCTTCCGCTTACGAAAGAAAACCGTAAGATATACCGTTATACGCAATCGGTTGCTTTCGAGAACTGGATGCGTGAAGCGCGGATGGATATGGAAACAGACCTGTGCGGTTGCGCAGCGGGGAGCGTACAGCAGGTAACCTCCGAAAAAGTGGCCAACCGCATTGTGCTCGAAGGAGCGAAAGAATACCACGCCCTGCCCAATGTGGCGTATATCCGCCCGGAAGCGGAACAGGTAAAAGCGCGCAGCGAATCGGCCGACATATTCCTCGATTTCCCGGTGGGCCGCACGGAAATTAATCCGGGCTTTGGCAACAATCCCCGCGAACTGGCTAAGATAGAACAGATAATGAACGAGATACGTACGGATAAGAACCTTACCGTAACAGGCGTAATAATTACCGGTTATGCCTCGCCCGAGGGAGACGTTAATTTCAACAACCAGCTGTCGCGCGGCCGTGCCGAGGCCTTGCGCAATTACCTGTCTATGCGCGCAGGCATATCGGGTCATTTATACCAGACAGGCTTTGGCGGCGAAGACTGGGAAGGCCTGGCCCGGCTGGTGCAAAATTCGTATATCGAGCCTAAAGGCACGATTCTTTCCATCATCAATTATTACAACCCGGCGGAGCGCAAGAACCGTTTGAAAGCCTTGAACGGCGGGCGCGCCTATCAGCAGTTATTACATACGTTATATCCCCAGTTGAGGCGGGTGGTGGCAAAGATAGACTACAACGCAAAAAACTTTCAGGTGGAAGAGGCTAAACAGGTCATCAGGACGCATCCGAAACAACTGAGCCTGAACGAAATGTTCTTAGTAGCCAATACCTACAAGGAAGGCAGTAAAGAGTTCATGGAGGTATTTGAGATAGCCGTAAAGATATTCCCCGACGATCCGGTTGCCAACCTGAACGCCGCGGCTTCCGCCTTATTGACGAAAGACCTCTCCCGCGCCGAACGCTATTTGCAGAGAGCCGATAAAAACGCTCCCGAGTACTATAACAACCTGGGCGTATTAAGTATGATGCAGGGAAATAATGCAAGAGCCAAAAATTTGTTTCAGCGTGCATCCGAATCGGATATAGACGCTGCAACAAGGAATTTGGACGAATTGCGCAAGAAAGAGAATGCTGATAAACAGCTTAAAAATTAAATCAATGCAACTTATTAGCAATTTCAATTGTTATAAATTAGGATTAAGGAATGTTTTATTAATTATTAAATTCGAGTAGAAATGAAAAAGATGTTTAAATTATTTATGTGTGCCGCCATTGTTGCGGCCGGTTTTACAGCTTGCTCCGAAGAGGTGACCCCTATCCCGGAACCAAATGGAGGAGAAGAAGAAGCTCAAACAGGGCTTTTAACCATAAACCTCATGGATTCACCGCCGGCAACGTATGCCCCCGGCGATGAAGATACCAACTCTACTGATTCTGAGCGTACAGTGCGCGACGTAACGATTCTTGTATTTAATACGCAGGGTAAATGCGTGGTGGATACTACGATTGCATTACAGGCTTTAACTGTTGTAGGTACCGCCAAAGAGAACAAATACAAAGCTGCTAACATTAATGTGCCGTTAGGAAATCATAATGTGTATGCCGGTATTAACCTGACAGACGCAATGAAAAGTACACTGGGAGTAAAGGGAACATTCGATGGCGTATCTCAATATGTATGGTTTGGAGATGATGCGGACACGCCGACGGTTGACGGAATTCGCGTATTATATGCGGCAAACGAATTCCCGATGTTTGCCTCTGAGGTTGTTCAACCAATCAAAATTGTGCCGCAGCCGGATGGACAAGCGGAGGCAGAGAATAAAGTTACAATTCCTATAGACCGTATGGTTGCAAAAGTTACGGTTCGAAAAGGAACGTCATTTGTTACTAGTAACAACAGTTTAAAAG
>JAIRKZ010000100.1 GCA_031259845.1 Tannerellaceae bacterium
TTTTTTCAATTTGGAGGTTTCGTACAGGCTCCGAATGGCTCCTTTTTTCAATTTGGAGGTTTCGTACAGGCTCCGAATGGTCTCTTTTTTCAATTTGGGGGTTTCGTACAGGCTCCGAACGGTCTCTTTTTTCAATTTGGAGGTTTCGTACAGGCTCCGAATGGCTCCTTTTTTCAATTTGGAGGTTTCGTACAGGTGCGGAAGGGAGCTGTATTCCGAATGGAGGAGGACTTGCAGCGGAAAGCCCGCCCCCCGCCCCGGCGGGGGATGCGCCCAAAGTATACTTCACTTTAATCACACTATACATCGGACAGAAAAAAGTTCAAAATAAGCGAGTATATTTTACAGGCGAATGTATCCTTATTAAAAAGGAGCGCCGGTTTATGAATTATGAAGGATAACGATATTCATAGCAACGTAAACCTTAAAAAGAAATAATATGGGTCCGTAAAACAAAAAAAGGCCGGACAATACCGGAAATATTGTCCAAGCCCAATTAAAACATGAAAGATTAATACGCATTGTGAAAAAAAAGACATTCATTCCAGCGCCGGCAGGAGGTGTTTCCATATCAGGTTAAGCTCGGCTTGCATGTCGTCTATCTGGGCGGTGACGGCGATAACGGCGTTCTTCTCCGGAAGTATCAGGATGTATTGCCCGTGGGCGCCGTCGGCGCGGAATGAGTTATGGCGGCTGCGCCACATCTGGTAGCCGTATCCTTGCAGCCAGTCGCTGTCTTTGGGCTTTATTTTCAGGTTTTCCCTTCTTGTGCCTGCCGGGAGCGAGGCTATTTGAGCCTTTGTAGCTTCGTTGAACCAGGCCTGGGGGAGCAGTTGCTTGCCGTTCCAGTTGCCTTTTTGCAGGATGAACAATCCCAGCTTGGCCATATCTTCCGTTTTGATATACAGGCCCCAGCCTCCGGTGTTGATACCTTGCGGGCTTTCTTCCCATACGGCTCCGGTAATACCCAGCGGGCGGAACAGGCGGGGGTAGAGGTAGTCTGTCACCTTCTGGCCCGTTACTTTCTGTATGATAGCGGAAAGCACGTATGTAGCCATGCTGTTGTATACGTAGAAGGAGCCGGGCCGATGTTCAAACGGGGCTGCGAAGAATGCCTGGAGCCAGTCTGTATCGCCGCCTTCCCCCCTGTTCACGCGGGGCTCTGTGTCGTGTCCGGACGACATCATCAGCAGGTGGCGTACTTCCAGGGCTTTCAGGTTGTCGTTCACCGTGGCGGGCATTTTATCGGGGAAGAAGTCCATCACCTTGTCGGTTACATTCAGTTTGCCTTCCGATACGGCAAAGCCTGCTGCGGTGGCCGTATAGGTTTTGCTTACCGAGAACATTGCGTGCGGCTTGTCGGCGGCATGGCCGGCAAACCAATGCTCCGCCACCACTTTCCCGTTCCTTACAATCATCAGGCTGTGTATCTCCTGCCCGCTTTTCTTTACGGCCTCCAGGTAGGCAGACAGGCCTTTGCCGTTTACCTTCTCTGCTGCCGGAGCGCTGCGGGGGAGGGCTTTCGTGAGGTCGTTGTAGTTGATGAGCCTTACGCTCCTGTCTTTGATGGCTTGCTTTACCTTTTCGCTGGTGAATAAACCGGTGACGCCCTGCCGGTCGTACAACACGTCTTCATAGCCCGTATGGCCGATTGTTTCCAGTTCGGCGCCGGGCAGGGCAGGGTGGTCGAGGAACATATAGGTATGGCCGTCTTTCAGGCTGCTGAGCCGTTTGATAAAGGAGTCTTCTTTTTCCTGCGGGGTGCGCCTGGGGCCGTCGTACCCGATGTATTCAAAGGCATATTGGCCGGGGGCGTCTGTGCGGTCTACGGCCGGGAGGCTGTATTCTTCGCCCAGGCGTTTCACGAGCTTTACCACTTCGGGGTCGAACCCGGTGGAGAACATGTGTCCGGAAAGGTGGCTTATCTGCGGGATATTCTTCAAGCCCAGTTCTATTTGCGCCCGGAACTCCTGCTCTATTTCCTTTATATCCCATTTGTTTTCGAGGATAGACTGGCCGGGGTAAGCTGCATTGGGGCTCATCATCGGGTAAAAGTAGCCGTTGGCGTCTGTAAGGCTGGGGCAGGGGGTGAGGGGGCGCCACTTCATGTTTTCCCATTCGCTGGTAATGGTAAGGTGCAAGCCGGCGTCGAGCAGGGGATTCTCTTTCAGCATCTTCACCGCTTCGGGAAACCAGGGGGTAACTGCCATTACTTCGGCCGAGGTGATGATGCCGTCTTTATACGTTTTGATGAAAGCTTCGTTTACGCAATGGAAAGCTCCCATATCGTCTGCGCGTACTATTAAGCGGGGGCCTGCCTGCTGTGCGGATAAAGAAAGGCCTGCTGCGCATAAAAGGCAACTGCCGAGCAGTTTTTTCGAACCATTTGTTTTCATGATAATCAGTGTTGTTATAGAGTTTACTGTAATCTGCCTTTTAATACGGGGGGAGCTTCGCGGGGCTGTTCGCTGTTGGCGAGGCTTATCTCTACCTCTCCCTCGCGGAAGGAGCAACTGCAGGTTTCGGCCGACGTATCGTTCAGGAACAGCAGGCGAAGCTCCAGTTGGTTTGCCGCCGTCCAACTGCCATATCCGGCCACGGTAAGGGGAAGCATCCCTGCCGGGTTTCTCCGTGGATTCAGGAAGTACGGGCTTAACCTTTCCGTTTCGCCATACCGCCATCCATCTTGCCCGTAAAGGAAGGAAGAAGTCCCCTTATCGTCTGTGAACGAGAAGAGGCAATCGCCCTCTGCGTTAAAGCTGAACGATACGTTCTTTATTTGCCGCTCATTAGGCTCCATGGCGAAGGAACGTACCGTTTCTTTGGCTATGGGCAGGTATTCGTCCGTGCGGAACGGGTCTGGTATTTGCAGGGAAGCGAGTTTGGAGACGAGCATATCGTTTGCTTCGCGGTTTTCCTTCAGGGGCCTGTTCATAATGGAGGGGAATATATGTTCCCATATCAGCGACAATACTTTCTGTGCGTCTTGAACGCGCGCGGTTATGGCAATCACGGCGTCCTGGTCGGGCATCACGATGATGAACTGCCCGTTAGCGCCGTCGGCCCGGAAGGCATTGTGCGTGCAGCGCCATATCTGATACGCATAGCCTTGCGCCCATTCGTCGTACATTTCCTGCTCAAACGTAGGATTGTCTGCCTGGTAGATGTGTACGGACGTGGCTTCCTTTATCCATGCTTCGGGGAGGAGGCGCTTTTTATTCCACTTCCCCTTCTGTAGATAAAGCTGGCCGAGTTTGGCCATATCAGCCGTCTTGATGCGCATCCCCCAGCCTCCGGCGGATATGCCCTGCGCGCCTTCTTCCCCTTTTATGCCTGTGATGCCCAGCGGCTCGAACAGCCGGGGGGCGAGGTATTCCATTACCGTGGCGCCGCTCGCCTTTTGCAGGATGGCGGACAGCATATAAGAGGCATACGAGCTGTATTGGAAAACTGTTCCCGGTTCGTTCGCTACCGGCGTTTCCAGAAACGACCGCACCCAGTTGGCGTCTGACATATAGAATTCGGGCGCTGCCTCGTGCCCGGCCGTCATGGTAAGTAAATGCTTTATGGCGAGCTTTTCAAGGCCGGGCGATACCGCCTGGGGTAATTCACCGGGGAAAAAGGAAATCACCTTGCTGTCTACCGTAAGCAACTTTTCTTTTACGGCAAACCCGATAGCCGTAGACGTAAACGTTTTGCTCACCGAGTGTATGATATGGGTAAGGGCGGGCTTGTAGGGATACCACCATCCTTCGGCAATCACCTTATTATGGCGCAGGAACATGAAACTGTGTAACTCTAACCCGTGATTGTCTACCTCTTCAAGGAAATCGGTGATACCATGGGAATAGACCCCTTCATTTTCGGGAACGCTTCGGCGCATGCCGTCGCCATAACGACTGGGCTCCGGCCGGACACACGACGTAATAACCAATGATGCTAACAGGAATGAAAATAGCGACAAATGCTTCATGGACGACTTCATACGTGGAAAGATTTAAAAATTAGTTTTACAAAGCTACTCATACTTTGGGATATACAATGCAAAAGGGTGTTGTTTTCATAACGAATTATTTACGTCGTTATCGTCCGGGTCAGACAAGGGAACGGCAACGTTTAAAGTCGCCAGGAAGTAAGCAGCAAACAAAAACGTCCGGCTACCGCATCGGTGGCCGGACGTTTTTGTTTCAGGAGGCATCTCTATTCTTTTATTTTACCGAAGGAGAATAGTTCTTGTTTAAGTAGGAAAGGATTTCGCCTGTGATATTATATGCTTCGTCGGCCAGCAGGATTACGTCTGTAGAGCGGCTACTGAATATAATTTGGTATCTCTTATCCTTATTGTAAACTTTCAATTGGGCAAGTAAGGAGTCGCGTAACTGTTCGGTCAGTTTTTGTTGTTCCTCCATTAATTCTTTGGCTAAGCGGTTGTCTAACTCCTGTAATTCCTGTTGTTTCCGCATCAAACGTTGTTGCTCCTGCTGGGCGCGTTCGGTGGTAAGGAATGCGTTATTGTTCCACTTGCGTTCAAAGTCTTGTATCTCTGTTTGCAGTTTGTTTGCTTGCTGGTTAATGTTAGCGCGTGAATTTTCCTGCTTCTTCATAATTACTTCAAGCAAGTCGTTGTAATAATTGTAATTCAGGAGCAGGGAGTCCATGTCTACGTATGCCACAGGCAACAGGCTGGTGGAATCTCCTTCGGATGTAAACGCAGTCCTCTCTGTTTTAGGTTCTTTTTTCCCGGCAAACTGCATGATAAATAAAATAACAACAGCAACGGCAAGTACACCGCTAATCACGTAGTTAATGTTCTTCATAAAGTGAAAATTTAATCATTATATTATATTCCTATTTCTTTCAACCGTTCTTCCAGATTCCTGTGAGCCAATGTTTCGCGATACTGCGTTTTGGCGCAATGGATTCCTTTCCTGCTCAAGGCTTTATTGCCTCCTGCGTGTGTATTGGGAAATTCTCCCCCCTTTTTTAACAGTATCTTTACGGAGAGTAATACCACACAAACAAGAATAATTATGATAGTCAACAATAACGTTGTAAGCATTTTCTTTTATATTTGTGGACGCAAATATAAGAGTTTAACTGATTATATGATACCTTTTCGGTATAATATTCTACTTTTTTTAAATGCTGGCTTTATATATTGCCTGTTTATTAACGTAAAGTACTAACATCTATTAAAACAATAACCATCATGGACATCACAAATTTAACACCCGGAATCGTATGGAAATTCTTCCATCGGATTACACAAGTACCACGACCGTCAAAAAAAGAAGAGGAAATAATCCGCTACCTCGAATCATTCGCCAAAGACTACGGCATTGCTATTAAAAAGGATAAAGCGGGAAATATCCTTATGTCTAAACCGGCAACGAAAGGATACGAAGCGCTTCCTGCCGTTATCTTACAGTCTCACATGGATATGGTGTGCGAGAAGAACAGCGATAGCGTATTCGATTTTGAAAAGGATGCGATCCGGACAGTGGTAGACGGAGACTGGCTCCGCGCCGACGGTACTACATTAGGCGCCGACAATGGCATCGGAATGGCAGCCCAGCTGGCTATACTTGCTTCAAACGATATAGAACACGGCCCTGTAGAATGCCTTTTTACCGTAGATGAAGAAACCGGATTAACCGGAGCCAGGGAATTGGAACCCGGATTTATGACCGGGCGGATACTTCTTAACCTTGATAGCGAAGACGAAGGCGAATTATTCATTGGCTGCGCCGGAGGAAAAGATACACAAGGCGTCTTATATTACGAACAAACTCCCGCGCCCGCAGATTTACAGTATTTCCGCATCGATGTAAAAGGGCTTAGGGGAGGACATTCGGGAGGCGACATCCATAAAGGACTGGGCAATGCCAATAAGCTGTTAATCCGTTTTCTCTATATCCTGAAAAAGAATGTTGATTTTACCCTCTGCTCTATCAACGGAGGCAATCTGCGTAATGCCATTGCCAGGGAAGCAAACGTTGTTATCGGCTTGAAGCCGGGCGACAAAGAAGAAGTCTGCGCCATGCTCAACCGCTTTATTGCAGATGTGGAAAACGAATTGAAACATGCCGACCCGGATGTCCGGATAACCATGCAATCTGCGGATAAACCTGCAACATGTATCGCCCCTGCAATTGTAGAGAAACTTATCTATGCCGTTCACGCTTGCCCGCACGGAGTAATCGCCATGAGTCATAACATTGAGGGATTGGTAGAAACGTCTACCAACCTGGCTTCGGTTAAAATGAAAGATGACGACAAAATAGTGATAGGTACAAGCCAGCGCAGTTCTATTGAGTCGAGCAAAGAAGCGATAGCGAACCAGGTAGCTTCCGTATTCTTGCTGGCCAATGCCGAAGTTACGCAAGGCGACGGTTATCCGGGATGGGCGCCAAACCCGGACTCCGCCCTGTTAAAAGCGGCGGTGGATAGTTATAAAAGGCTATTTAATAAAGAACCGAAAGTGATGGCTATCCATGCCGGGCTTGAATGTGGGCTGTTTCTTGAAAAATATCCTTACCTGGATATGATCTCTTTTGGCCCTACCTTGCGCGATGTTCATTCGCCTAACGAACGGATACAGATTCGTACCGTGGGCTTGTGGTGGGAACATCTGCTTGATCTGTTAAAGAATATTCCGGCAAAATAAAAGTTTACTTCCTGCGTTATAAAAAGAGGATGAACCCTGGATAAAACCGGTTTTTCCTCTTTTTTTATCAGCATCAGTAGAAATGAACAAAACGATTGTCTTTATATTTACAAGTATCATTGCGCTATCCGGGTGTTTTTCGGCCTGTAACGATTTGAATGATGATTATTCTACCAACCCGTACCTGCGGCTTGGCTTTTCGGTAGATACGCTTACGTTCGATACCGTATTTACTGCGATTGGTTCGGCAACTCTTCCGTTTATGGTTTATAATACAAATAAAGAATCGCTTAATATTGAATCTATCCGGCTGGCAAATGCGGAAAATACGAATTTCCGTATAAATGTAGACGGGCGTAGCGGTGAAGCATTTTCCGGCATTCGTATCCTTGGCAAAGACAGTATGTATGTCTTCATAGAAGTAACCGTAGACCCAACCGGGAGCGACGAGCCGTTATTAATTGAAGACCATCTGGAGTTTACCACAAACGGAGTAAAACAAACCGTATTATTACAAGCCTACGGACAAGACGCTAACCTTATCAGGGGAGGATTCATCTTCTGCAAAGATACAACCCTCCCGGCTAAACGCCCCTACCTTATATATGATAGTATAACGATTGCCGCAAATGTTACCGTGTCTGTTGAAAAAGGGGCTTCCTTTTATATGCACGATAAAGCCAAATGGATCATATACGGAACTGTAAATATAGCCGGCGCCCTGGAAGAACCGGTTACGTTCCGGGGAGACAGGCTCGACGATATCGTGACCGATACCCCTTATGATCGTATATCCGGATTATGGGACGGGCTTTATTTTAAAGCGGAGAGTTTCGGCAATTCGATGGATTATGTTATTGTTAAAAACAGCGTTGCAGGAATCGTTTGCGAAGAATCAACTCCCGAACGCCCTAAACTTGCCATTGCTAATTCTCAAATCACTAATTCTTCGGGGAATATTTTCCACGCCGTCAATTGTCATATAGAGGCTTCCAATACGGAGTTCAGCAATGCACAAAAAGGATTGGTATCTTTACAGGGGGGCGAGTACCACTTCGTTCATTGTACGCTTGTCAATCAATACAAGCTCGGCAGGGGGAGGAACGTACAACAGCCGGCGCTTACTCTGGCAAATTATATTATTAACCCTGAGAAAAAAACGGAAACAAAAAATGTAGCCTTAAAGAAAGCTACGTTTGATAATTGTATCATCGACGGAAGCTACCCCGAAGGAACTGAAGAGCTGAAAGGGGAAATACTCATCGATAAAAAAGAGGATGAGTTTAATTTCCTCTTTAACCACTGCGCCGTTAAAACCAAAAAGACAACGAATGTGGGCTTTACCGGCGTTCAATTTATCACGAAAGACTATTTTCCCCAATATAAATCCACCGGCAACGAAGCCAACTATTACTTCTATGATTTCCGCCCCGGGATAAACAAGGACAAGGACGATAAACCGGAAAAGGAACAGCCGGTTATCGGCAGGGCAGACCCTCTCGTTGCCGGAAAATATCCATTCGACCGCTTTGGCGTTAATCGCCTCACAAGCGAAGACGGGCCCGACATTGGAGCCTGCGAATACGTGGCCGAACCGGAAAAGGAAGAATAAGAAACCCTCTATGCGAAAGGCTTTAACCATACTGACTCTCTTTTTATTTTTCCTGCCGGAGATAAACAGCCAGACTTTATTCCGCGTAATGAGTTATAATGTAGAGAACCTTTTCGATACGGAAGACAATCCGGCAACGGACGACCAGGAGTTTCTTCCGTCGGGCGGCAGGCGATGGAATAATAAACGTTATTACCATAAACTTCAGCAAATAGCCAAAGTAATTGCCGCGGCGGGCGAGTGGGACACCCCCGCCCTCGTTGGCCTGTGTGAAGTAGAGAACGATACGGCAGTCACCCATCTCCTTCGGAAAACGCCTCTGTATATCCAACAGTATCAATACTGTATATCGAATAGTTCAGACAGGCGCGGTATTAATGTAGCTCTGCTTTATCAGAGGGATAAATTCCGTTACCTGAATCATCATTCCATACCGGTTAGCCATCGCAGGAAAAATACACGTACGGCGCGCGATATACTGCATGTATCAGGGGAAGTTCTTTCAGGAGATACCCTCGATGTAATTATTTGCCATTTCCCATCCAAATACGGAGGCGAAAAAGAGAGCGAGACGCGTCGTATGGATGCAGCGATGGCATTACGCAAACTCTGTGATTCGCTGATACGGGTTCGTTCCTGTCCGTTGATTATAGCAATGGGCGATTTCAATGACTTGCCCGGTAGCCGTTGTATGAAACTTATCACTGAAAATAACTTGCAAAATCTGTTCGCCGATGGGAAAGGCAGTCATAAATACCATGGTGAATGGAGCCAGTTAGACCAGATGATTATTCACCGTTCCATGTTATCATCCAAAACAGGAATGAAACTTGTCCCCGGAAGTACACGAAACTTTTCACCTTCCTTTTTGCTTACCAAAGATAAAACGTGGCGGGGAATCCGGCCTCGCCGCACGTATTACGGATATAAATATGAGGCGGGATATAGCGACCATTTGCCTGTGCTGGCGGATTTCTTGTTATATTTGCCTTAGAAAAAGAAACAAGAACTCTATGCGTCATTATCTTATTACTGTCATTCTTCTCATTACCTGCTTATTGGCGGGTGGCTTAAACGTCGCCTCCCAAAGCCGGCAACTGCGTAATCCGTTCAATTTCCCTGTCTTACTAAGCGGTAACTTCGGCGAATTACGGAGTAATCATTTCCATGCAGGCATTGATTTCAAGACGCAGGGGGTGGAGGGTAAAACGGTTTATGCCGTAAAAGACGGGTTTGTATCGCGTATCTCCGTTAGCCCGTGGGGATATGGTAACGCTTTATATATCAACCACCCCGACGGAACGACTACCGTGTATGGCCATTTGAAGGCGTTTACCGATACAATCGCTGCCTATGTGAGAAACAATCAATACGAACAGGAGAGTTTTCCCGTAGACCTTATCCCCGAAACAGACCGTTTTCCCGTAAATGAAGGAGATATCATTGCCTTGAGCGGTAATACGGGCAGTTCGGGAGGACCTCATCTGCATTTTGAAGTGCGCGATACCGAATCCGACGAAGTGATAGACCCGCTTGATTATTATAAAGAACGGATAACAGACAGGAGAGCGCCTAAAATCTTAGGTGTTATGGCCTGCCCGATAGAAGGAAAGGGTGTAATAAACGGAAGCGGAAACAAAAAGGAATTGAAATTGATAACAGCCAAAAACGGGCAGCAAACCGTGGCAGGGAAAACAGAAGCATGGGGCGATATTGCATTTGCCGTAAAGGGTTACGACTACATGGACGGAACAGGCAATATTTATGGCGTACGGAAAATAACGTTAAAGGCAGACAGCCAGTTCGTATTTAAAAGCGATATAAACCGCTTTTCGTATGATGAAACCCGGTACATGAATAGTTTCACGGATTATGAAGAATGGATGGAAAGGCGTTCCTTTTACATGAAGAGTTTTGTAGAACCGGGTAACAAACTCCGTTTTATTGAGAGTGCAAACAGAGGGATTATCTCCATAAACGAAGAGCGAACCTATCATTTGGCGTATCAACTGGAAGATGGATTCGGTAATAAAACGCAGCTTTCGGTTTGGATAGACGGTAAAGAACAACCCATCCCTGCCCCGCAAACGGATGGCAGACACTATTTTCATTGGAAAAGTGAAAACAAGTTTGGAGCGAAAGGCATTCGCCTGACGATTCCTGCCGGTAATCTATACGACGACGTCTATTTCCGTTATTCGGTGAAGGAAGACGACAGCACAGCGCTGGCGCCTATACATATATTACACGACCGCCCGGTAGCCCTGCATAAGCAGGCCCAATTGTCGATACGCCTGCAGAAAGACCCGCTTGAAAACAAACGGCAATACGGGATTGTACGGCGGCAAAACAAACGTCTTTCATGGATTGGCGGCACATACCGGAATGGCTGGGTAGATGCCGATATTCGCGAGTTAGGAAGTTTTACCGTCGCACGGGATACGGTTCCGCCGGTCATTACTCCCGTAAATCCTGCCGCCTGGACAGCCGCCCAATCTATTACATTACGTATCACCGACAACCTTAGCGGCATAAAATCATACAGGGGCGAAATAGACGGACGGTTTGTCCTTTTTGAATTAGACGGCAAAAAAGGCCTCGTAACATACCACTTCGACAGGAAACGTTTATCCAAAGGAGCCCACAAACTCATTTTCACCCTCACAGACGCTTGTGATAATGTGGCGGTTTATTCTAAGGAATTAAAGGAGCCAGGTAGTTAGTGTAAAAATAATCATCCGGCTTAAATCCAGGCATCGCGGATGCCTCGCTAATTGAAGTGATGTGTTCATTTCTGTGCATTTTAACATATAACCGTACCAATCCGTTCGATAAATCAGCCCCCTGTTGATTCGTTTTTTTCATGAGAAAATAAATTTCATCGAATATATTATTGTGAAAACCTTTATTTATCAGGTTTTCCAGGCGCGTTCCCTCTTTCCTGCTATTTTCTTTTATATAGCTGGCATACTTGTTGAATTATTGATTGCATCAAGTATAAACTAAATGGTAAGTTATGAAAAAGATTGCTTTTTACGGAAAAGGGGGGATTGGGAAATCTACAACCCAACAGAACACAGCAGCCGCGATGGCTCATTTCCACGGTCAGAAAGTATTTATTCACGGTTGCGATCCTAAAGCCGATTCTACCCGTATGATTTTAGGGGGTATGAATCAGAAAACGATTATGGATACGCTGCGTGATGATGGAGCGGAGTTAGTTACTGCCGAGAAAGTGGTGAGCGCCGGATTTGGAAATATTCTGTGTTGCGAATCCGGCGGGCCGGAACCAGGCGTGGGATGTGCGGGCCGCGGCGTTATCACGGCTATTGATTTGATGGAAAACCAAGGCGCTTATGACAGTGATTTGAATTATGTTTTCTATGATGTATTGGGCGACGTTGTTTGTGGCGGGTTTGCCATGCCTATCCGGGATGGCAAAGCACAGGAAGTGTACATTAATCACCTGCATTTTTCTTCCCGTAGCACGGACATAGCTTTACTGCGCTGTGATGCTCTATACATACTGCATGTACCACAGGAAGTCCGATCTCCTGACGGCGGGTTATTCCACTCGCCAAAACATCTCAAGTCTACTTTTTCCATTCTTTAACAGGGATAATTCCACCTCAAGAGCTGTCAAACGAGCCGCCAACTCCTTTAACATCTCATACGCTGACTTGGGAATAGTTACCATTTCTTCCATAGGGCAAATGTTATACATTTCATTGAAATAACATGCGACTTTTTTTTGATACCTGAATAGTTACAAATATCTAAATCGTTTATACTTTTATTTTAATTTTAAACCGTTCTAATAATGTCGTCACTCCTATACATAAAAAGGAAAAGATCGTGCATTTAATTAATCCAAACCCTCCTTCTTTCATCCAGCCCGGCAATGAAATATGTAGAAATCCAAAGAATATGCTATAAAGAACATACGGAACAAGATAACAAGTAAGCGTGCTCGTACCGGCAGGCTTAATGATATTGAACCACGAAGCCTTCCCTTTAGATACCGCCCACAGGATCAATCCATAACTGCCTATTGCCGCTGCCGAACAATACAATACCCATGGGGGGGTAGCCCGGTTTTTGGAAATAATCCAGAAATCATTAGAGATAGCAGCGGCAATTATCAAAATAGCCATGAACGAAACGATATACATAACTTTTTTTCGCGTGGAAACATCTGAATATTTGACTATAATAAGCGAGAACAGTATACCTCCCAAGGTAAACGCCACATGGGCCCCGGATCCTATATTGACTATATTTAACAAGTTAATAAGAAAACTCTCTCTCGGGATCAGTTGGCTACTTTGTACCATGCACAATAGGATAAAGCCCACCCAGAAAAAGAATATTCGCGGGATACTGTCACGAACAAATAAATAAATGAAACTGCAAACTAAGTAAGTCCACCCGATTAATCCCAATATACCCCACCAACGTATTTGTAGAATTCCCCCTTTTGCATCGCGGAAAATCAACGCCAAATAAATGAGTATTAAGACACCAAGAACCTGTAAAGCGGTATATAAATGACGGATGGGCTTTTCCGTCTTCGGATATGCATTCCAAATCATTAAAAATGCTGTTACCATCAATACCCCGAAGAGAGCACTGCTCATCTGGATATCACGTGAAAGACCATACTCGGAATTCACCGTAAAGATACCCATAATCAACAAAGCGAATGTCCGCGTCAGGATATGCGAAACCGTGCTGAGCTCTGAAAAACCTTTGCTAAACCTCCGCTCGATGGCGTAAGGGATAGACATTCCCACTACAAAAAGAAAAAGAGGAAAAACCACATCCGCCAAACCAAGGAAGTTTTCATTGGTTTTGGCATGATGTATCCAATGGGGCACACCTTTCACAGTCCAAAAGTCATTCACGAAAATCATCAACAACATGGTCAATGCCCTTAAAATGTCAATGGCTGCATTGCGTTGTGTAAAATCAAAATCCTTTTTTAATGTAACCATAATATTTTGATTTTAGGAGGTTAAAACTCAGCAATCAATGAGAACCATTTTCCGGCAGGCACTCCAAATACTTCCTTGTAAACAGCGGTATTATTCTGAGGCCAATACGGCACATCTTCATTAAACCGCGTTTGTATTCCTAAAGGAATCTGCCCAACGACATCTCCTGGCAATGCATTATATTGCTGCATATAATTATGACCTTCGCCCCATATTAACGACTGACCAAATGGATTTTTACCGACAATCCAGAATAATTGTTGTTCAGCAATATTCATCAGTTCTTTATCATTTAAATATTTGGCGCACAAAGCTGCCGCTTTTCCCTGAGCGAGGAGAACAGCGTTATTACCTTTAAATGAAAACCACACAGGAAAAGCTCTTAAATAATGTCCATCATTGTCTAATTTGAACCCATTTTTCAACATTGCCTTATAGTCATCCGTCCGACTACCAAACCTGCCATACAATGCATTGAAAGCTAACGAATCAGACACCTCATTGAGATTGTAAACACCGCTTGGTATCATGCCGTATGGTGCTACATACTGCATTATTTTTTTCAAAAAATCGGCATAAAGATGAATGGAATTATCCCATTTTTTGTAATCAATATGGTTTGATTGTGTTTCGCAAAGTGCCATAATAGCTTCCATAAAAATCTGATCATACCCTTGATGGCTATAATTCAATGTCACTGTTTTATTTGTGTCACGATAAAAGAACCCGCTTATTCCGTCCTTATCACTTATAGGCTCTGTGCGTTGACAATCTAACACATACTTTATGTAATGAGCTGCTTTTTCGGCATAAAAAGGATCTTTGGTTAATTTGTAAAGCATGCTTGCCGCCCATGAAATAGTTGCCATGTACTGGACAGGCGGCATGCTTGAACGACTGCTGAACATGTCTTCTTCCTTAAACTCTTGTAAAGCATACGCGAAATCTTCCTTTGCTACCTTTTCCAGGTTTTCACTGAGCATGATATCTCTTTCGATAGACATGGCGGCATAAGCTTCAATTGCGGAAAATTTAAAATTTTGATATGGGTTGTTGCCTGGTCGTATTTGTCGTCTGCCGGCATCGTCGATTGTGCCGATCAGACGGTCTGTCCATATATTGGTACCTACAAAACCTCCAACCCTGACGCCGTTGCCCAAACGCCCCCTGAGAATATAATCCATTCCCCATAAAGCCTCTTCGAGCAAACGTAAATGTAAATCATTATTACCCTTTTGTTTCGCTCTGTTTGACATTTCAAACATTGAAAAGGCTATTTCTCCGGTCTGCATCGCATTTTGCGACATATCGGCGGCATCGTGCCATCCACCGTTATGTACAAACAAATGCCCTTCAAATTCACCGTTGAGGTCAGTATGGCAAGTGCCCTTTTTCTCGGGTACAGGATAACCGCATCGCTGGGTGAACATGAAATTCAACACGCGCCATACTGAATTGTCCCAGATATTGTGATGTATATAAAAAGGAGGAGTGCTAATATCGCCAACTTGAATCATAAATTGTCCTTCCTTTTTGAAGTCGCTGAATTCAATGGTTTCAAAAGTGCCAATGTGGGTTGTATCCGAGTTGACTTTCCCCTTAAAAACAGTCCTGTTGTTATTGTAGTCTACCAATTTGAATGTGCCGTCGTGTTCGGAGATATTTACGATTGCCGATTTTTCGCTATCAACGCCGTATCCGGTAGTGGAATAAATTATCCTGTCTTTTGCCGGCCTCCAACCGCTTACTACCTCAGGATTCTCAACAACCAGCAACTGTACTTCATCAATATCGAACTGCAAGGAATCGCCCATCGCCAATTCCTTTCCGAAAGTCTCAATTTCAAAAATTATTCTGGTAACGCTGTCACGTGGCAGCTCGGTTATTTCCAAAAAGCATTCGTTCCACTGACGATTTTTCAGATTGACCTGATGATAGCCCTCTCTTCCAAATTCATCAGGCACTTTGATTTTGCCATCGTTTTCAATATAAAAATTCATGCAAATGCTGCGGGCGCCTTCGCAATCGGGATAAATGTAATATTTTACACGATTATAACTTTCCCAATTCACTCCTCCAAGTTCAAGTATTGCCCTTGAAGCGCCTAAGCCCAATCCCCAGTACGTATCACCTTCTCTGGGCATCCCTTGTATCCATGTGGTCGGGTGTATGCGGGTAGGAGCTATCAAACGCAAACTGTTGCTGTCCGAAATACTTCGTTCGGAGGTTTGCAACATGCGCCCGATACCCTTATGCACCCATGGACTAAGGTTTTCCATATCGCTAAGCATTTCGTTAACCAACACTTTCTTTGTAAGGCCGAAAGTCTCATACGCTTTACTGTAATCCAAGGGCAACGGACTATGTACCATTCCTGTATTGCGGATATCAGCTTGAAACTGCTCATCGTAATAGCTTTGAGAGGATTCTGATCCCCCGCAACATGATAACACAAGCATAACCCCAACAATACTGCTGAAAGATATGCATCTTAATACTAAATATCTGTCCATAATAAATTAATTATTTGAGACGCGTTCTTTTTTCGTAAAACTTTAATAGTTTCAAATTTTTCGATTATACTCCTCGTTAATAAAGGATTATTTAAGAGTATTTATCACCGCAAAAAACTCACCGCGTTTCATCAACTTGTAAAGATCACCATTCGGATATTCAAATAGCAGATACTGCAAAGTTGCTTCTTTGAAAGAATTTACATGCCAACTTCCATATACATATACTCTTCCTTTGTCGTCAGCTGACATTGACATAATCATTCGTGCTGAACGGTCATCCTGATCAACAATCTCTCCATGATCTGTTATTGCATTGTGATCAGCACCTTCCTCAAGAGAAATACTTCTCAAATGCAATTTTCTTTCAACATAGTCCTTACTTAAAGGATCAATTTCCCTTTCATCTTCCGAGAATAATATTCTTTCGTCGTTTAAATCCTCATACTGAACAAAATATAATCTTTCCCCACCTACAGTTGTTTGAAAGTAATTTGAACCAATTGAAGCAACTTCCTGAAAAGCTTCACCTGTTTCAATTTTCTTTGTCGGATCAAATAGCCAAAGTCGCTCATCTCCTCCACCCAAAGCCCCCATTGTGAAATAACACTTTTCTCTTCCAGACAACGGTGATAACCATGTCCACGATCTTTGGCTTAAATTAAATTTATCTTCTACAGGTGTGCCATCGATCAATTTTCCTTTTGGTAAAACATCAACATAAGTTTCAATCAAGCCTTTATCTGGTCTATAAACATAGAGATTTCCTTGATCGTTTTCATACTCATAGTGTTTTTTCCATAAAGTGAACCAGACGTTACCGTTATTATCAAGATAGAACCAAAATGAAGCAGCACGTCTTCCTTTGACCACTAATCCAATATCTTCCTTTTCTCCTGAAACCATATCTATACTATAGAGATGACATCCGTCTGATTCATAAAGTTCAGAAAGAAATGGGACAACGAACACATATAATTTTTTCCTTACAGGATCAACATCAATAGCAGAATAAATTGAATATCTGGGTTTAACAATACCAAAATCTCTGAATTTACCGGAAGAAATTTCATAACCCAGAACATGAGCACCTGTATAACTTTCAATTCCTTCTTTCCAGTAATTTGAGAGATGAGTTGTAAAATATAACCATCCATCACATTCAACAATTGGACTGTGAATTTTGCCTTGCTGGGAATCAGTTGATTCCTCTTTGCATACAACTGTCATATCTTCTGCAATCAGAGTATGTTCATAGGTCTTAGGATTGAATTTATGAAACCCGGCGCCATGACCTTTTGAATGAGTTGAGGAAGAGAAATAGCAATTCCCGTCAGAGGCTACTGTAATACCTTGCCATTGACCATCCCATTCTTTACATATCTTGTTCATGGAAATAGAATATATTTTATGTTCTTTCCCATTGTTTGAATTCACCCGTGTCTCGGTAAGGGCTTCAGTGCAGGAACTTAATATGGTTAAAAAAGTTGCAATTTTAAAAATTACGGATATATTTTTGTTCATTTCTTTAACTTAATTGATTAATTGATTTTTATTCTTTTACCCCAGGTAGTTCAATGTTGGCTTCTACGTGGTAATACTTATCGAGTGGTGATTAAATTTCTGTCGCGCAATTCCTTTAATCCTTTTTCCCATGATCCTGCCGACGCCCACATATAGTAGGAAAAATACGACGTTGTATTCAGGTACAATGGTAGCCAGGGTTGTAGCTCCGTATAAGGATAATGCGAGTCGCCATTAGAAGAAAGGTTAAACCACATGTGCAGATAGTAAGGCCGCCTGACGGGATAGGCCCCAACAAACGAAATATTTTCCCTGGTATCGTAACCTGCATTCCACCCTTCTTTTAAGTTCAATATTTTACCATACATCCTCTCTGGGTTCATAACATACTCGTGTATCCCATCTATCTCGGGAATTATATATTTGTCTTCGACTCCATGTGCCTTACCAAGCGACAAGATAGGCTGAGGACCGAGTACATTCATTTCGGGATTTATCATATTCAGTGCAAAACGAATTTCGAGCAAAGGAGAATTACCATAAAGAGAAAATATTTTTTCAATTTTATTGCCATAAAAGTCGGCAGTCATTTTTATCTGCGCATAATCATCGTTCCCTTTAATTACGGTGGCATCGTATACTTTGTGTGTTTCAACACTGGCTTGCCCCAAAAAATCTTCAAAACCGCCGTAAGGATAAAATGCCCACAGCCTGTTCGGTCTGTCGAGGTCGTCAGGTTTTTCAGGCCACAACTTGAAGAATACATTGTCATTTTTTGCCTTTACAAAATATTCAATCACTCTTGCGCCGGTAGTTAGTAACGTCACCCGTACATGATCGTTTTCCATCTGGTATTCGTTTATACCATCATTATTTAAATCAACCTCTTTCAGGGTTACCGTACCCGCAATGTTATTAATGCCCAATTGTGTGAATGCGCTCACTCCCATTGCTTCGGTTTTCACAATATAATTGCCTTGATCTTGCTTTATATCAAAGTTTAATACTTTGTATGTGTCTTTATCGACCTGTATAGTTTGCTCGTCTGAATAAACCACCTTGGTTGAATCATCTTTTTCAGTCATTGTCAGTTTTACGGCAACCGTTTTATCATGGATAATATTATGAATGGTTACAGGAAACTGTAATCCGGATGAGGTCCCATATAACAGCTGATGTACCGAAATTGCCGGTGGAAGATTTAATGCCGCTACTGTTGACTTGGACGAATTATTCCAATCATATTGTACGACAACAGCATTAAGTTTTTCCATAGCTTCGGCGGAAGGATTGATTTCAAAAACAAGGTTTTTGGTACTGTTGGCAGGCAGTTGAAGCGATGTGGTTTGAGTCTGATTTTCTGATAACGATAATTGCCCGGGCAGTTTCACTACTAATGTCCCATTGATAGCATGGGGATATAAATTACTAATCGTTACATGCAATTGATGCCCTTCAGTAACGACATTTATATTCACTTTGTCGCCAAAATACTCCTCAATATAATCCCTGTCGAGCAACAATAACTGCATCGCTTTTCGGAATAAATCGGGCCCCAATATGATTCCATCTTCTGCTACAGCCACTGCCCGTCTATCCATAATGGCCCCCCACATTTTTTTTCGATCAAATTGATCGCCCTTCCTGTTGAAAAGAATCATACTGTTGATGGTGCCATCCAATAGCCTGCCTGTACGAATGACGAAGGGTTTATCTCCTTGATTGATTTGAATTGCATTGCCTACATTTACGAAATATCCGTCAAAATCCAAATCATCACCACCCCTGGTATTTGTATTGGCAACATTCCGAAACAGATACCCATTTTTTTCTCTTGCAAATTTTAAATAATCACGTCCAGACATTAGCTGAACCTGTAAACCGTCATAATCATCGCAACCGAATATTGACGAATATCCCATATCCGTTACAACAGGAATATTTGTCTCCTTTACACATTTTTCGATCTTGTCTTTTGCATAAAACTCGTATCCCCCAGCAAAAACAAACCATGAGTTTCCCTCATTCATTCCTTTACCAATCAGCTCAATAGGATTTCCGGGTGAGCAAGAAACGGTTTGGGTGCTCGTTTCAACGCTAAACCAGCCTCGTTCTAAATCGTATTCTTTCAGTACTTTTTCCGTATTGGCAAGTATGGTTTTAAATTGATTTAATTGTTCCTGTTTGCCAAGCACAACATACAATGTTTTTTTTCCATTCTTTAGAATAAAAGCATCCAACGTTGAATAATCTTCCGCCTTCATCTGGTGACTGTTCAGGTTTGAGGGTAAAAGATTGACCTTGCTATTTAGCTTTTCTCCTGTTTCTGATGCACGATCGGCAAAAACGAGTATATCGTTTGCAGAACCAAGCGCCACCTGAAGTTCATCAACTGGCGGGTTGTCCAAAATCGTGTACGATGAGGTTGCCAATCCACTGAAAAAACCTTCCTGCATTTGCAATCCGGCAATTCCCATAGCTTCTGCTATATTTCTCTTCGATTGCAAGATATTTTTTTCCAAATCGGGAATGTTTATCTTGTAAAGATTCCCATACCGATACTGTTGTTGATAAACATCTTGCCAATGATTTGTGTAGCCATTGAATGCAAACGGGTTGGCTATAGCATTTTTACTGTTTTCAGCCGTGGAATTAAAACTGTCAAGGGAAGTTTTTGATGAGCAACCCATGATCAAAAGCGACATGGCGCCTAAAACGAGAGACTGTTTCATTAGAAAAGAAAACTTTTCGTTCATAATAAAAATTATTTTAATTATTGCTCCGTTTTTGATATTCTTTGTTTAAATCTTTAAATGGTTTATATGATATCCAGTCTATCTCTACTTCATAAGGATAAAGCGGTTTTTCGATTGAATTTGGCCTTGTCTCAACCGGCCAGTTGTTTGTATGCCAAAAATTGAACCTATAAAGTGTCGGGTTTGTTGGAATACCAGTGAAATTGGGGGTTGATCCCGAATAATCCCATAATATAATTTTCTCGTCCGTTGTGGGGTGTATTATCCACCAAACGAGATGATCGGGATACCAGTCGAAACCGTAAGTATAAAACCGTGCGGCAGCATTATAATTTTCAATAGCCTGAATTGTTTCCGGCTGATTTTGCAATCCCGTAAGAGGTTGGTTTCTGTTTCCCTCAGCCGCTGACTTGTATGAAGTATTGTAAATAATTCCCTTAGCCAAATTAATGGTTCTGCCTATCCTTTGCAGATTACCCCTGGAACCCGTCCATGTACCAATATATATTATTTCAGGGTCGGCAATCAGCCATTCCCAATCAATTTCGCTCAAACCGTGAATATCATCCCTATGATATGTGAAATACCCCACTACTGCGCCGGCATCGGGCTGAACTTTTGTGACATCCGGAATTCTTAACCGCGCGGTATACATGCCAAAATGAGTGAAATTTTTCGATATAATTTCGGGACCGCGTCCAGCACCTGCAGGACCTTCAGGGTCAATTCTGTATAACATGACCTTAGTCCCTTTTTCCGACATGGAAGAATTACCGGGAAAATAACGGAAATCTTCTTCCTCTATCCGGTTATCCCGCCTCTGGATAAAAAACTTTGAGGTTGGTTTATCAAAATTCTCAATAAACGGCCCTTGAAATTTGATTTTACCTGTCGGTTGAGGCGGTGTCTCTTGTGCTTGTAAATAACTTACCGTTAAAACGATTGCCGATAAAACCATGAAAACCTTCTTGTTCATAAAAAATATAAATTTATGTGGTGTTGATGATAAAATGTTGTTGTGATAGGACTGAAAGCACAAAAGGTTTTTTGAAAGTTCTCTTTCGTGCTTTTGTATTCTCTTGTCACTAAAACACAAACACGACATTAGTTTGATTTATTCAATTATTTTTAGTTCCCGGTCGAAGTTGCACGCCGCTGTTGCCCTTGTTGTCGAACCAAGTTTGGGTTCAAATCTTCGAATGGCCTATATGACATCCAGTCTATCTCTAATTCATACGGATAACGCGGTGCTTCGATAGAGTTTAGATTTGTTTCAACCGGCCAATTGTTTGTATGCCAGTAATTTAATCTATAACGAGTGTGGGCTACAGGAATACCGGTAGGTGCAGGCTGACCAGGAAAAACTGTTTTACCCTTATAATCCCATAAGATTATTTTCTCGTTTGTATCAGGATTGATAATCCACCATGTTAAACGATCGGGATACCAGTCAAAACCGTAGGTGTGAAATCGTGCGGAAGCATTGTAATTTTTAATGGGCGTAATCGTTTCCGGCTGATTCTGTTCTCCGGTAAACTGACCTTTCGTCTGAGCCTCGGTGGACCCTTCCGCCCCACGGGATTCTCCTCTGTAAGAAGTGCTGTAAATAATGCCTTTAGCCAGGTTTATAGTCCTTCCTACTCTGTTATGTGCAGGTCTTACGCCTGTCCATGTCCCGATATATATGATTTCAGGATCGGCTATCAGCCATTCATAATCAATTTCACTTTGTCCGAGAACAGTATCTATATTATATGTAAAATATCCGACTACTGCGCCAAGATTGGGTTGAACTTTTGTGACATCCGGCACTTTGATTCGTGCAGAGTAAGTGCCATAATAAGTATATTCCTTCGATATGATTTCAGGACCGCGTCCTGCGCCTGCAGGATCTTCAGGATCGAGCCTGTACATCATGATGTCAGTGCCTCTTTCCGATAGGGAAGGAATACCCGAATAATAACGAAAATCATAACCCGTACGTCTGATATTGTAATTAAAGAACTCTGACGTCGGTTTAGTAAAGTTTTCAATAAACGGCCCGTGATACGTGGCTTCGCTTTCCGCCCTCCTTTGTTGGCCTTGTTGAAGTTGGCCATGCATATAACTTACCATTAAAATGGCAGTTAACAAAACTAAAAAAATCTTCTTGTTCATGATAAAAAAATTAAATTACATGTTTGGTTATATCTAATATTTATTGATTTTGCACCTGATATGCTTTGTTTAAATCTTCGAATGGAGTGTATGACATCCAGTCTACCTCTAACGCATACGGATAAAGCGGCTTTTCAATAGAGTTTGGATTTGTCTGAACAGGCCAGTTGTTCGTATGCCAGAAATTAATCAAGTAACGGGTGGGAGGGACAGGAATACCTGTAAAATTAGGTGTTGGTCCCGGATAATCCCATAATACTATTTTTTCGTTTGTATCGGGATGGATGATCCACCACGTTAAACGATTGGGATACCAGTCGAAGCCGTAGATGTAAAACCGTGCGGCAGCATTGTAATTTGCAATAGGCGTAATCGTTTCCGGCTGACTTTGCAACCCCGTAAGTTGGCCACTTCTGTTTCTTTCCGCTCTATCTGCTTTGTACGAAGTGCTATAAATGATACCTTTAGCCAAATTTATCGTTCTGCCTACCCTTTGCAAGTCGCCTTTTGTACCTGTCCATGTTCCAATATATATGACTTCAGGGTCGGCTATCAGCCATTCATAATCAATTTCGCTTAATCCGTGAACAGAATCCATGCGGTATGTGAAATATCCAACTACCGCGCCAAGATTGGGTTGAACTTTTGTGACATCCGGAACTCTGATTCGTGCCGAATAAGTACCAAAATGGGTAAGCTCTTTAGACCCAATTTCAGGGCCGCGCCCAGCGCCCGCAGGATCTTCAGTATCCATCCTAAGCATCATAATATCAGTGCCTCTTTCCGTCAGCGAAGGAATATTCGGATAATAACGATAATCATAGCCTATACGCCTCATATTGAAATTAAAAAACTCTGACGCTGATTTATTAAAATTCTCAATAAACGGCCCATGATACCGGGCTTCACTCGCGGCCCCTGTTTGCTGGGCTTGCACGTAACTTGCCATTAAAACTACGGCTAAAAAAACCAGAAAAAACGTCTTGTTCATGATAAATATTTTAATTACTTTGAAATTATTAATAATCTTACCTCCATCTCTGCGTCGTAAATAGCTTTACGTAAAAACACCAGTATCCTCTGAGAAATACAGCCAATACAATAGCCATTAACAAACCACATTCATTGACAAAATCACATCATTGCTGTTCCATTAAAATCTTAAAAAAAAGTTCCTTGAAATACTTGAAATTTAGTTACAGCAATTTTTCGAGAGAACAGACTTGAATTTGTAGCTTTACATCAGAATAATCTGATTGCTTATGTTTCAAGAAAAATATGTTTTTTCCTAATTGGTTTCGTTTCTCAATCGAAGTAAATTCAATCGCATTTATTGTTTAGTGGTAATCATTCGAAAAGATATGCAACTCGACCGAAGGACATACGAAGTCCTGCAAATTCTTAGCATCTCTTTGACTGACAAAATTCTTCTGCGAGACCTGTATGACAAAACTAAATCTCAAGATTTCAAAGAACGTTTTTGGCTAAATGGGCCAAGTTTATTTAATATTTAAAATCGTCCCATTTTTATGGGACACTAATGAAATAACATTCATAATTAAAAGCACGTACACTTCAAACGAGTAATGAAACTTTCCTTCGGCATCGGGATTATATGAGAACCTTCGCCAACTCATCCATTTATAACCCTTCCTGCCTTATTCCAACATTAGTCAATAATTTTTATAACATGCAGAAAAAATGACAATAAAAAAACTAAAAACTTCTTCATTGATTTAGTTCCATAAACTTCGAAATCAAAAATTTCAAAGTTCTCGCATCGCCTCCTCGTCTATTTTGAGCAACTTGTTCTTCTTTGGTTGCAGCGGATTGTACATTATACGTTGCAGGATTATAATAAGTTCTAAGAAAACCATCGACTCCCGACCATACTGTATGAACAATACCTTGAAAATGATCAGTTACGGCTCTTTGTAGATTTCTGGTACGCCAGTCGAGCATATCATTAAGATGCTGTTCTGCTATAGCTGTATTATTCCAAGGTGATGAGGCTACGTCTAAACCATTAAAAGCAAATTGTACAGCGGTTAAACCTGAATAATCATAATGCCAATCGCAAATAAAAACATCCTTATTAATCATACCAATAGCAGCAGACGTATTGTTCAAGGAAGCCTCCCATGAGCCTAAACCGGTTGCCAACCTGCTACCGTCAATCAGCCGGTCACCCCAAATCATAAGCCGTCGATTGCTTTTAGCCAAGTGATCTTGTATTCGATTTACTTCATCTGAAAAAAGTACAAACTTGGCTATTCCCGCACAACGGGGGCATCTTTCGTCGCCCAGATGAAACACTTCATCCATTCCTGCATGAAACCAATGGGCTTCGAAAGCATCCATCAGCTCATCAACCACTGCAAAAACTACATCATGTACATCCGGATGAAGTGGACAATAGCTTTTGCAGTACAATGCATCGCTGTATGGTTGTGGCCGGCCGGATACATTTGTATAGTCAGAATAATTCTCTGTTTTTATATGAGGAACTTCATCAAATTGAGGAAATTCCCTCAATAAGGCATATGTTGTGCCTGCCCAGGACTGATGCCCCAACAAATTTATCTGCGGAGCAATCTGTATGTTATGCTTTTTACATACTGCGACTATTTTTTTGACATCCTCTTTTGTAAGTGGATTTGGGTCTCTGAGTTGCGGATAGCTCTCGAATGCATAATTCCAGTCTACACGTATAATAAGCAAGTTGAAATGTGCAGGAGCCAAATCTTCTTCAATAAATTTGCAAAACAAATCCACGCCATTCCGAGATGGGCCGCCAATTGCCAGGCCTCTCACCGGCAAAACGTCGTCAATCTTTTTTATCATTGAACTGTCTGTCGGTATTAGCTGACCCGGCCAATTTGGGGATGCAAATTGCGAAACAGGGAGTTTCCTCTGTTCCTGACGTAGTTGCTCCTGCTCAGGTGTTAATGAAAACTGTTGCTGACCCAAAGAAACTTGCAAAAAGCAAAAACATAATGAACTAATAAATAAACGTCTCATAAACTATTCAGGGATTAATTTGAAACTAATTTCATCGAATAAGAAGTCACTTTTATAAAACTGTCCCCATACATTACGTAATTCAATACCTAAATATATTGTTCCGGTAAATGGAGCTATATATACTCCATAAGAACCTCCATTACGATATCTACCGGGACCATTATAACCGTAGCCATAGGGAGTGCCATCTTGATTGTTTCCTGAAAGATCATTATCGTAAGGTGGAATAGGTGTATTTGCAACCCAATCATTAAAAGATGATATGAATAGATTATCATCAGTAAACGTTGGAGTTACTCCATCACCTTCAAAATCTGCACTTCCTGCTGGTCCAGCTATACACCAAAATAAGACTCCGTTTGAAAAACCATCTGCATCCCATTTTACTTGTGCATCCAATTGAAATTTTTCGCCTTCCACTACATCTATTGCTTGATATACGGCTGTAGTATGACTAGCAGAGTTGGTCCGTCCGACAAATCTTAGGCACCCCCCATTCCCTCCTGAAGGGCCATCTCCGTTATAACCAAATTCAACTGGGTAACCTGTACCCTTTATTGACCAGTAAATTGCATCTGTTTCATCCATACCGCCGCCTTTTATCATTTCGAAATCAGGAACAACTTCTATATCTATTTCATATACAGCCTCATCTCCCAAATACCCTATTGTAGTTATCTTCACATTATAAGTTCCAAAATCAGGGAACTCATGAGTAAGGGAAAAATCAGCATTTTCAATCACTACTCCATCACCAAAATCCCATGTAATTGATACTGCATTTGCGGAAGAAGTTGCATCAAAATCTATGATGCGACCGAATCCTCCTTCACGATATCTTCGGGCAGTGTATTGATAAAATGCTGATACCTTTCCGGAAACAGAAAAACTCTTTTCGACTTGTGACGAATACCCTGCAGGACTATTCACTTTAAGAGTAATAGTATAAATTCCTGCCGATGAAAAGGTATGTAGCGGCGACGCTTCAGTTGAAGATGTACCGTCCCCAAAATCCCAATAATACGACTCAGCGTCAGTTGAAGTACCTGTAAACTGAACTTCCAGATCAACAATTTCGTATATAAAGGATGCCACGGGTTTAGCCCCCTCTTTCACCTCGGAAGAAATTTTATAACTATCATCATTACACATTACCAAAAAAAAGATAAGTGTTAATGGCACTAATTTTAATGAAATATTCTTCATACTATGATTAATTTTATTTTGATGTAAAATCTTTATATTAACTATAAGTTGGGGAAAAGGGTCCGAACTTCACTTTCAGACGCATCTTCATCAACATTATCCCAATGTTCACTATTCAAATCAATAATTACCACGACACTAGTATTTGCGTCACTAAGTTCATAATTGGTGGGATTGGTAATTTTCACGGCAAGCACTAACATTTTCCATTTATCATCGTCAACAAGTGATGCTCTTGAATTTGCCAATTCTTTTAGATTAACAGACAAATAGAATGTGCCGGTATTTTTGCCTGCATCCACAACTAAGTTGGCTGGTAATTGATATAAATCCGATGGTATTTGCAAAGCTGATTTACCACTTTCTTCCAATTGGAATATCTTTAAGTCTGTTTCATCTTGCGATATTTCTACATTAACTGAGAACTCCTTTGCATCAGCAATAGACCCCGCACGCACAACTCCTAATACAATATTAAGTATGCCATCTTTATAAAAGCAATTATATGTTGTATATTCTCCTAATGGTCCGTTAGGAACAGGATAAGAATTATCCATACCGGTAAGGGTTGCTTGAGGCATATAAATCTTAGGAAATCCATAATCTTTCGCACTATCGCTCTCCTCACAGCTTATTAACATTATCGCTAACAATGTGAAAGCAAATAATAACTTGTATCTTTTAAAAATTAATATCATATTATTTTTTATTATAAGTTTAATTATAACCAGGATTTTGTGTCAGTGTTCCACCTGAATTTGTTATTTCTTTACGCGTAAATGGCAAATAGTAATTGTGAGAATTGAATACTCTTGTAGCTACATTTACATACGAATAAGTATATCCTCCAAGAGAGTTTTTTCCAACAATTACACCTCTTACTGGTTTGTTTAATACCTCATAGGCATCTTTCCAACGAATAAGATCCCAATAACGATGATCTTCAAATGCAAGCTCTACTTGACGCTCATTCTTTACCGCAGCTCTAAAGTCTTCTTTACTGGCAGCAGTAACGTCCGGCAGCAATGTGCTTGCGCTGCGGCGTACTTCTATTAAAGCTTCACGTGCGGTAAGCCCGTATCCTTTTGGATCAGCGTTGGGTCCGTAAGCCTCGTTCATTGCCTCTGCATAATTCAACAACACTTCGGCATAACGGTATGCAGGCCATACATGGTCAGCATTACCTCCTTCAACAAGATTCAAATTGGGGGATAGGAATTTTTTCAAATAATATCCTGTTTTGCTGGCGCCATTTACTGCCATATCGTATGCTCCCCCCGGTGACTGGTCAAAATTAAGAACCCCATTCCATTCGCTTCCATTAACAACAATTGTAGCTTTCAAACGGGGATCCCTGTTTGTATAGGGGTTTTCAGTAATCGGGCCGATATATTCGTAGGCATCAACAAGGTTTTGAGACGGTGTAATACCACTATTTCCTCCACGTGTACCTATTGGGTAATTCAGTCGTTCAGGAGTACTCCCTTGCGCTCTGCGAATAAGAAATATGGATTGAACGTCCGAGGTTGATGCGTTTCCTGAAAAATACGCATTGTAATCTTTGTTTTCCGGCATCTTGTAATCTGGCCTCGTTATAGGGTCCGTGCCAAACCCAAATCCTTTGGCAAATATTGCTTTTCTTACTTCTATCACATCATGTGCGGCTTTTGCAGCTCTTTCCCACTTTGATAGATCATTGCTATGGTTATTGAGTGGACTGGCGGCATACAGTAAAGTACGAGCTTTGATAGCTAAAGCCGAGGTTTTATCGAATCTTCCGGTACTATTTCTATAATTCCAGTTTCTTACATCTGCCCACCGGTCATATCCCTCATCAAGCATAACGCGCCAGTCAAGATTAACTTTATCTGCATTATCATCAATTAATTTAACAATATACTCCACAACATCATCATACGGAGACTGTGGAACTCTTCCCATATCCGCATCATTTTCCATAGTTGTGGTTATAATCGGTACGCCACCATACATTTTGATCAATTCGGAATAATAATACGCGATAGCGATCATAGCCTCGGCTCTTTGCCAGTTGAGATTGATAACATCTCTTCGGTAACTCATCCTATTTTCAGTATGATAAATTGTCCCATCTGGATTATACAATGCAGATGTATCACGATTAAGCGCAAGAAAATTCTCACCATTCTTTGCATAATCAATAAAAAAATGTGCCGCTCTTATGCCTTCATAATAATTATTATACAAGCCCGACAATGGATTAAGTTCGGGAGAAATAATCCCTCTATTGAAATATGACACATTTGACACCGGAGCTGTTTGTTGCGCTTCATCGGAAGCGGCGGCAAATAAGTTATTATCAATTGTAGTAAATCCATATTGCATCGGTCCATAATAAGCATTTGCAAAATTCGCCATTGTTGCACTTCTTGTCTCAAGCCTGTCCATCGTATCAAAAACATCAATACGCGTATCTAAAAAGTCTTTACATCCGGCAAAAGAAGACGCTATCAATGCGAAGAGAGCAATATATATATTTTTTCTTTTCATGTTATAATTTTTTACCATATTAAAAAGTTACTTGAATACCTGCATAATATGATTTTAATGCAGGATAACCATAGTCGGCGATTTCAGGATCCATGTTGTAGTCTTTCAACAATGAACTGAAAGTAAGAGGATTAAGCACATTCACATACAAACGGAACTTTGAAATTCCGACATTCTTGAAATATCGAAGGTTACTAAATTCATATCCCATTTCGATATTTTTAAGTCTTAAATAATCATTTTTGCGAATCCAAAACGTACTGGCAGCATAATTATTATCGTTTTGTTGTGCTGTCAACCGTGGAAAAGTCGCGCTTACCCTAGTATCAATACCTTGTTCAGGGTAATAGGCCCAAGCGCCCTTAGCCCATTCGTAAGCATTGCCATAATCAAGAAAAGGCCGCCAAGCACTATTTGATAATTTGACCGTAGAGCCTGCCGATCCGGTAAAAAATACCGAAAAGTCAAAACCCCTGTAAGCCACTTCGCCACCAAAACTAAATGCCCATTTGGGATAGGAAGGATTTCCGATTTTAGCGTAATCTGTTTGATCAATGAATCCGTCGTCGTCCTGGTCCTTGTAACGGAGATCACCGGGTTGTACCGCACCAAACAAAGGCTCGGGTATACCGGCTTTTAAGCTACCGTCGGCATTAAAATCATGCAATTGGTAATAGCCGATGCATTCCAAGCCCATTTTTGTACCCAAGGGTAGTCCGGTAGATGCATTATAAGCGTATTTCGGCGGAACTTCCGCCATATAATCAACTTTATTCTTTGCATAAAATACTAATCCAAGCAACGAGTACTTAATGTCTCCTACTTTGTCGGAATACGAAACTGAAGTTTCAAAGCCTTTATTGGTCATCTTGCCCACATTGGCAAAATACAGAATTTTGCCGTAATAATTCATTATTGAATTATCAATGGTCAATATACCGCTTCGCTTATCCATAAAAAAGTCTGATGAGAGGCCAAGTTTGTCGAATAAATTTAAATCAAGGCCTACATTATACTTAAGGCTTTTCTCAGCAAATAAATCTTTGTTTGCGGTAAACAGCGGTGCCAAACCATTATAGTTGTCACCGAAAGCAGGACCTAATCCCGTAACGATACCGGAGCTGCCAGCATAGTATTGTTGATATAAATACCGCCCATTTGAAAGAAAATCAGAATCTCCCCACATATCTCCCGCATTGCTTGATTCAGATGACTCAGTGCCTCCGGTTGTGCCGACAGAACCTCTTATTTTCAAAAAGCTTACTATATCGTTTGATTCAAAGAATGACTCATTTGAAGCGATCCAGGCTGCCGACAAAGAAGGATAGAATCCATACCGGTTACCCGGCGCGTATCCATCGCTCCCAAAATATGAAAAACCAAACTCGGCCACATAACGCTTGTTGAAGGCATAATTAACTTTTCCACTATAATTCAAAAAATGAGTTTTGAATGTGAAAAACTCTGATCCTTGTCCTTTATAATCTGAAATATGTGCATTTAATGCAGAGTTTAACTCATGCTTGTCGAAACTGACACCATATCCGATTGTAAGATTTCCCTGCATCCACTGCTCCATACCAGCTGAACTGTATGCAGTGGATCTGAGGTAGGTCGATAGATCCGAGGTCTGTGCTACCCCGTTATAATATCTCGCATAAGTACGGGTCTTGCCCATTGCACCGAGTGTTCTTGTATAAAAAGAGAAACTTTCCTGCAGATATAATTTATCCAGCAAAAAATCCAAATTTTCTTTAAACTTGAAATTAGCCTGCAAAATACGTGTGCGATCTGTCACCCACCCCAATCCTGTAAGGGACCCCACAGGATTGTTGGGATAAATTGTGGTGCCGGAAAAATTACTTACCGGGTCATCAGTTATTTCGTCATAAACAGGGTAAATGTTTGACGGATAATTCAATACATTCTGCGTCAGGTCAGAGATAATATAGTTAGGACGAAATCTGTCTTCCAGCCGTCCGCCAAGGTCTACACTGACAGCAAGAACTTTGTTCAAATCCATATCAAAATTGGCCCTGATTGCATATTTTTCAAATCTACTATTGGATGTTCTGTCGGTATTTTGAACATTGAATAAACCTTGCTGATTGGCGTAGCCCAAAACAACATTATAACGCACAGCTTGCGAGCCTCCGCGAAACGATAAATCAACGTCGCTATAATATCCGTTTTTCCTATACACCTCATCATACCAGTCTACATCAATTCCTCTACCATTTAAATAATCATCCAATTGACCGGCGGAATAAACAGGTGTCCATTTCATACCGTTGTCGTTACTGAATGCCTGGTTATATAAGGACGCATAATCAAAAGAACGCAACGGCTTATTGATATCGATAGCCTGCTGAATCCCTGTACGGGCTTGAAAAGTAACGGTAGGAGCGCCAATATTTCCTCTTTTGGTCTCAATCCATAAGATACCGTCCGCACCACGCATACCGAAAGTGGACAAAGCTGCAGCGTCTTTAAAAACTGAAACAGTACTGATCTCCGCAGGTGACAGATACATGATGTAATCTGCGTTAACTTCAAAACCATCAACATAATACTTAAGCGTTGTATTGTTGCTGGATTGCGCGTATGAGCCAATACCGCGGATATACATTTTCCCTACATCCCAGCCCGGGGTTCCATTACCGCCAACGGTAAACAATCCAGATAATCTCCCGGAAAAGGTATTTGTGAGATTCGGCACGGGAGTCTTGTATAGAGTTTCACTCGAAACTATTGACACAGCTCCAGTGCTCGTCACTTCATCTGCGGAAAATAAATTACCAGGGATAATCATGCTAAAAGACTGATCTTCCGATGTTTCTATCTCCTGAGACATTACATCTAACGTTGTCAAAGAAATCAAGAACCCCAAAATCAAACTTGTACTAATTAATATCTTCATAATTTTTATTTTTTTTGGAACTATTTAATTAATAACCAGGGTTCTGAACCAATATGCCTTTATTAACTTCAGACTGAAGAAATGGCTCTAAAAACCATTTCGGATGCCAGAAACCGGTAAATGAATAAGCATCCCAGTATGATACTAAAGCATCCATTGTTTGTAGATTACCTATACGCAGAAATGATATCTCATATTTCGGACCTCCGAGTATATTGGTTCCTATATCAGGGTGTTTCCAAAACTTCACATCGAAAAAGCGATGATTCTCAAAGAAAAATTCCAAGGCTTTTTCACGCTGAATCTCAGCCCTGAGCTGGTTCTTATCAGTTACTGATATAGAAGGTAATCCGGCACGATTACGAATAATGTTCAAATATCTCAATGCCTCAATCGTATTGCCAACTTCATTATATGCTTCGGCAAGATGTATATAATTTTCCGCCAATCGGAACAATGGAAATTCCAGCCATACTCTCGCGCCTGCTTCAAAATAAAACTTCGTGGGCGATCCTACTGCTCTGCCTTCCTGGGCTCTGGTCATATTCTCAGCTACAGTCGCGTTGGTTGTAAAACTGGCTAAGTATTGCATATTTTCATTCCAATTGGCATGACCATCATTAGATGCGGTAAATTTCCCCGGCACACACATATCTACGCGAAAACGGGCTTCAATTTTGTCAATATTATCTCCAAAGTCGGATATAGGACGTGGAGCCGCTTCTCCAACACGTGGCCAATCGATTTCTCCTCCGTCTCTATCGCGATAAAGTCTTAAAAAGTTGGTTAACATGCCTATCTGAGCTTTTTCTCCAACCTCAACATAATTCGAAAAATTATAAGCCATATTCATATTATTGGCTACAACCTGAGTGTTGGCGATTTTATAGGCAAGAAGGATTTCAGGCCCGTTAAGTTGAGATACTCCGTGTCCGTAATCTTTAATTGCATCTGAAAAAGTATTTCTGTTTCCTTCACCTGCAGAAAAGATTAATCTTTTATTATTATTTTTTGCCCATTGCAAAACAGCCAGATTTGCCTGGATAGCTTCCTGCCAGCGTTGTTCGCTATATCCTCCTATCCATATCAATTCTTCGTTTTCACCGGGGAAATTAATATTGTATTCTCTGGTATAAGGAGTTTCAGAATTGAAAAGGGGACGGGCGGCAAATATCAACAGGCGGGCTTTCATGGCTAGCACTGCACCCTTTGTTAGTCTTCCAACCCACTTTTCGCCATCGCCCGGTTCAATATCTACCCAACTATCAGGCACTCTCTTATAAGCTTCATCTATTGACTCTAAAATAAAATCCAAGGTATTTTGTACTGACTCGCGGGGAATAGCCAAATCATCATCCATATTATTTGCTTGCCTCACAATTGGAAGCCCGCCAAAACGGTAAAACATTCCCATATAGCGGTAAGCTATAAGTCCATAAGCTTCACCTCGAACGAATTCTTTCATTCGGTCGCTCATATCCTCCACTTTATGGATGTTATCAATAATAATGTAACATCTCCTTATAACACGCCAATTATTTTCAAAAATTTCAGAACCCGCTGCGTTAGATTGGTAATCTTCACCGGCAATATTGGGCCCATTTTGAACTAATTTATACATCGGATGCCAGCTATAACCTCTGGTAAGTTCACCCGATATGCTTGCAATTGTGCCGTGCGTTGACCCCCAACTCTCTGGCAACCCATGTTTGAGCCCCAAGTGGTAAGCGGCAAAAAGCATACCTTCGGCATCTTTACGGGTAGAAAAGACATCATCTAAATATACATTCCCTGTGACTTCAGGCATTTCTAAAAAATTGTCACAGGAATTAATCCCTGTCAAAATCAAACTTAGTAATAAGATGACAAATAATCTATTCATAATCATAAAAAGTTAAAATTGAACACTAAAACCGAACACAACTGTTCTTGTTAAAGGAAAAACATAAGTAATTGTACCAATGTTATCTTTTGTTTCAGGGTCTATGCCATAATCTTTCATCTTGTCGAAAAGGGTGAAAATATTGTTGGCATTGACATATACCCGCAATGAAGACATTCCTGCAGACTGCAAAAAGCGGGAAGAAGCCGGAAATGAATAGCCTGCCTCCAAATTTTTCAATCTTAAATGATCACTTGATAACATCCATTGCTCACTTATAGGACCGAAATTGTAATGGTTTTGATCGGCATTATATACAGCGCGTGGATAGGTGATTTTCTGGCCGGCAGCAACTTTTTCGGGTGTCCATCGTCCTTCATACTGCCATCTGAATGCATTTCCGGCTCTCTTGAAGAAAGGACTGGTTATTCTGGTTAGGTAAAACGATCCTTGAGCAGTACCACTGATTACCGCTTTTATATCAAATCCTTTGTAGCTAAATCCGATTTTTCCGCCAAAATTGTATTGAGGCCTGTTTGGATAGCCTATCGGAGCCATGTCTCTGTTGTCAACAATACCGTCGCCATTCAGATCAAGATATTTAATATCACCCAATGTAACTGCATTATTTAGGGGAACGAAAAATGGACGGCTGTTGAGTTCATCCAACGTATTATAATATCCATCGGTTTTATAACCAAACCTTTGTCCGACACTATGCCCGGTTTCATTCATCCAATCGTATGGATTTGGAGCTTCAGCCTTGTAAATAACTTTATTTTTGGCATAAGTCACATTTCCTTCAATGAAGTAGCTGAAATCAGCTGCTCTGTCACTCCACCCCAAAACTACCTCATAACCCTTGTTGGTAACCTCTCCTACATTAACAGGGGACGTATTGTCGCTTGGAAGACCAAAAGTAATCGGTATAACGCCCAAAGTGGTCAGGATATCCTTGCGATCTTCGCTAAAATAGTCTGCAACAAGCGATAATCTGTCGCTGAGGAATTTGGCTTCAATCCCTGCGCTGGTTTTCGTCGATTTTTCCCATGTTACATTCGGATTACCCAAATTACCCTCGGATGAACCTCTATATATCGTATTCGGGTCTCCTGTACTTGTACCGAATTGATAATAGTTGCCGCCGTTCGACCATGATGAAGAACCTCCACCTTGACCTTGATTTATAGTATATGTTCCGGGTAAATACAAATATCTGCGGCTACCTATCCTGTCGTTGCCAACAACACCATAACTACCGCGGATTTTGAGAAATGTAACCCAGTTGCTTGTAGGGAAGAATGATTCATTGGAAGCCACCCAACCAAGTGAGAAAGCAGGGAAAAATCCAAAACGGTTTTCCTTCGCAAAATTCTCGGTCCCGTTGTAAGCTATATTGGCTTCTGCCATATAGCGTGTATCGTAATCATAAGTTACGCGAGCGGAAGTACCAATGAGGCCGGTAGGAGTATTGTAGCTGTCGCTTGGCATAGTATATTTGGAGGCCCTACCCAAAGCTAACATACCCAAGCTATGCAGCCCAAAAGTTCCGTCGTAACTAATGATAGCATCAACATAAAAGTCGCGCATACTACCACTTGACGACGAACTAAATGAATCCGTAGAGCGTGTTCCTCCAAAAAATTCAAGTTCATTGGGATTTGTTTGACTCCTCCGTACTGAATATACAGGAATAGCTGTTTGCTCAACAATAGTTTTTCGGAAATTATCCTGATACCTTAAACTTGCTTGAGCAGATAATCCTTTAAGCAGATAAGACATTTCATGTTTTAACTTGAAGGTGTAGTCAATCCTTGTGTTGTAAAGTTGTCCGGACGGACGGCCCAATAAAGTACGAAGCCAACTTCCGGAAATCTCGCTATCTGTTCTTCTTCTCAATTCATCCTGTATCGAATTTGTCGGATAGTTTATACTGCTGATTAATTTTCCGTCAGTAATACCACCCTTATTGATAAAGGGGTTCCCTTCGTAAATAATTTGCATGATATTGCTATAGCGATCATATAGTTCGCCAGTGCCTGGTCCCTGAGTCATACCAAATTGTGCTGATGAATTTACTGAAAACGTAGTATGTTTGAAAACATCAATATCTACATTAGCCCTTAAATTATAACGCTGATACCTTGATCCTGTTTTAACGCCATAATATGAAGAGTTGAACGTAATACTTTGCTGATCAAAATAACCCAGCGAGACATAATACTTAACCCTCTCAGTACCACCCGAAACATTAATATTGGTTTGCCATTGGGGAGCTGTTCTGCCGAACAATTCAGCATACGCGTCTGAGGAGCCGTAGTATAATGCAGGGCTATTCAGTAGTCTTTCTTTTTGCTCCGGCGATAAATTCATGGCATCAACTTCAGCGGGAGTAAAATCCCTGTTATTTTCAAATTTCCATAAATCATCTTCGGTAAACAAATAATTTAAAAGAGGGGTGTCTCCGTAGCCCTTAACTTCATTCATAACGGCTTCGTTACGGAATAATGCATATTCATAAGAAGAAAGCCCTTTTTGTAAGTTAGTAGCTTTTGTAAACCCAAAATTACTTGAAAAACTTACTTTTGGTTTACCTACTTGTCCGCGCTTGGTAGTAATGATAATAACCCCGTTGGCAGCGCGAATACCATAAACGGCAGTAGAAGAAGCATCTTTTAATACACTGATACCTAAAATATCATTAGGATTCATGCTATTCATCACATTCATTGCCTGTTCGGCGGGTTGTTCGATACCGTCTATTACAATCAGCGGCATGGTACTTGCCGTACCATAAGTTGATATGCCACGGATGGCGATTTCAGCTGCATCTTGTCCGGGTTCGCCACTAATCGTAACCGCGCTGATACCAGGTGTAATGCCTACGAGGATAGAGGAAATATTTGCAACAGGAACCGCAATGATATCATTGCCTGATACTGTGGATATAGCGCCTGTCACGTTTACTCTTTTCTGTGTGGCAAAAGCCGTCACTACTACTTCTTCCAAGGTTTTTGTGTCTTCTTGCAAAACAATATCGAAAGTGGTTCTTCCAACCGTAGGAATATCCTGATCCAAATAACTAATATATGAAATATGAATGACTGCATTATTCTCCACTTGTAAGGAGAACCTCCCGTCAATATCAGTTATAGTCCCATTAGTTGTTCCGACTTCAATAATATTTGCCCCGATAACAGGCTCGCCGCTGCTGTCTGTAACAGTTCCCGATATTGATTGTTTACGGCCTTGCTGAGGCGCCGGAGCAACATTTTTCATGTTATCAGCAGCATTAGCTTTATAAAAAATGACATGTCGATCCACAATCTCATATTTAACCTTATCAGGATCTATTACATTATCCAGAATATCCTGAATCGTATGTTTTTGACCATCCACTTTTACTATTTGGTTCAGGTCTATCGCTTTGTCGTTATAGAAGAAAATAAATTCACTCTTTTCTTCTATTTCGTTAAATAATTCTTGTAATGTTTTGTTTCCTTTCGCCAAGTCAATCTCTGTTTTTAGAAGAGACTCTGCTGTGGCTGCCCAGCAATAGGTGACTATTACTGAGAAAAACAAAGCAATCTTCATTTTTCGTATTATCTTTCGCAATTCTAACGGAGAACCGCATTTGATTCTGATTAATTTCATAATTTTGTACTCGCTTTTAGATTTTAAAAATGCTATTTGAAAAATTGCCGGAAGGTATTCGCATTACTTTCCGGTTTTTTTCTGTCCGGGGTGCTTCATGTTTTCATAGATATATATTTTCAGGGTTTAACATTAATCTTTATTCCTTCATTTTGGAACTCATACGTAATAGGGGCCGTGATGGAGATAATCCGGAGGGTTTTTTTTATATCTCCCTTCAAATCAAACTTGCCGCTTACGGCTGTACGGTCGATAGCCGAAGCATCATAAATAAGTTTAACATTATAATTCCGTTCTACTTTCTTTAGCACATTGCTCAATTTTTCGTTTTTGAAAAAGAGGAAGCCGTTTTTCCAACAGGTATAATCAATGATATCTACTTCTTGTATATTAGTGGTATGGTTTTGTTTTTCAAGTAAATATTTCTGATTGGGTTTGAGGGTGCGGGTTGTTTGTTCCAGAATCTCTTTTATGGATACGGAACCTTCAACCAAGACTATGGATTGGTGATCGTCGTTTTGGTAGCCGGAGATGTTGAACGAGGTTCCTAAAACACGAATCTCCAACATATCTGTTTTTACGAAAAAGGGTAATTTCTCGTTTCGAACCACTTCCAGATAAGCTTCTCCGTCTATAAAAATTTCCCGTCTGCCGCCTGCAAAAACGGGGGGATAGATTACTCGACTACCCGAATTGAGCCAAATCTTAGTACCATCACCCAGTTCCAGACTACCTGTTTTTCCGTAAGGGATTACTAATTGAAGGAGATTTGTTTCGGGCTTACCGGCCGGATTGTCGCTTTCTATCAGTTTGCCATTCACACTCATCCTTCCATTGATATTGAGCCGCAGGTCGGCATTCGATTCATCTATTTCTATTTTCTTCCGATTGGCCAGAATAAGCGTTATATCGCCGGATGTTTGGTCGATTGCTGCAGAGTTGGCGATAAGCGATTGATAATTTATTTTTTTATCTGTTCCATGCTTTTGGGTGGTATAAAAATAGTAACTTCCGGTTGCTACGAGGAATAACACGGCTGCATAGCGAAGAGGGTATGGCAGGCGAAATGATTTCTTTTTTTCCTTGATAGTTGTTTCTATCTTATGCCATATTGCTCTTTTAGCCTCCTCCGACAGACCTTCCTCTACAATCCTCATGCCTTTTATTATTGTTTTCAGTTCATCAATTGCTTCTTTTTTCTCAGTATCTTCTTGCATAATTTGATTCCAATATATATCTGTATCAGTTGTAGGATGTAATAACCATAGGAGTAGGTTGTCGTCGTCAAGCAGGCTGTGATATAGTTGTTCCCGTCGTGATTGTTCCATATAATTCATATCCTTTTTGTGTTATATTATAACAAGGAAACGAATTTGAATGATGTTTTGTACTCATACGTTGCAAAAAAATGAAAAAATAATTGTAGAACTACTTTAAAGCGCTTAGAAAAAAGGTAATGAATAGAGCAAAATCCATTTCATCGCGGATTTTTTCGATAGCACGATGTATCAGATTGCGAGCTGACTGGTAATTGATTCCTAACAGTTGAGAAATTTCTTCATACGATAACTCAGCTTGAAAACGTAGATAGATAGCCTCTTTTTGACGGTTAGAAAGTAAAGTGATTGCCTTTTCAAATCGTACCTTTATGTTGTCATCATTATATGCATCTTCCTCAGGTTCAAAAACAAATTCTACATGAAAGGGAAGTTCTTGTGGGGAGAGGTAAACCATCTTCTCTTTTTGGCGGAGGGCGTCTATGAGCGTATTTTTCAGAATTTTGAACAAATAGAAAACCGGATTGTTCATTTCCGGTAGCTCGCCCCGGTTTTGATATAACTTGAGGAAAACGTCCTGAATAGAGTCTTTCACCAGTTCTTTATTATTCGTAAATTTCATTCCGTATCGAAATAGCCTGTCCGATGTCCATTCAAAAAGAGCAGCAAAAGCCTCTTTATCGCCCTTCCTGAACTGATTCCATATTGCAGCCTCCTTTGCAGGAAGCATATTCTCTGTCATCCTAATGAATTTTCAATCGGTAAAAGTACTACATTTTGTAGATAATTAGGGCAACCGTACCAAAATAGACATATTCAATAACCGAAGGCCACCGACTTCCGGAAAGGATGCACCCCTTTTGGGAAAAGGGTGCGCCCTTTTTAATTAGTTGATTTCAATTGATAGTTAACGATTAATTAATATATTTGTTCCTTTGTAAATAAAAACGACTACATAAATATACATAACAAATATGGAAAACAGCGAGTTATTAGAAATGGTAAGAAACCGGGCAAAGGGTTGGCTTACGCAAAGCTACGACGAAGAAACACGCCAGGAAGTACAGGCGCTGCTTGACAGGGAAGACGCTACCGATTTAATTGACGCCTTTTACAAAGACCTTGAATTTGGAACAGGCGGCTTACGGGGCGTTATGGGGGTAGGAACCAATCGGATGAATATCTATACGGTTGGCGCGGCTACGCAGGGGTTGTCTAATTATCTGAAAAAGCAATTCGGAGAGTTGGAACAAATAAAAGTTGTTATCGGGCACGACTGCCGTAACAATAGCCGAAAATTTGCTGAGATTTCGGCAGATATCTTTTCTGCCAACGGTATCAAGGTCTATTTATATGATGATCTTCGTCCTACTCCGGAGATGTCGTATACCATTCGTAAGCTGGGATGCCAGAGCGGAATTATCCTTACGGCCTCGCACAATCCGAAAGAGTATAACGGATATAAGGCATATTGGAACGATGGCGCACAAATGATAGCCCCCCATGATAAAAATACAATTGCTGAAGTAAACAAAATACGTAACGCTTCGGATATCAAATTTAAAGGGGATAAAGCCCTGGTTGAAATTATCGGGGAAGAAATTGACAGGCAATACATAGAAGCGCTGGCCGGCATTTCGTTATCAAAAGACGCCATTATGCGCCACAGCGACTTGAAGATCGTTTATACGCCAATTCATGGAACGGGGGTACGCATCGTGCCGGATACATTAAAAGCGTTTGGATTTACCAATATTATACACGTACCGGAGCAGGATGTGGTGAGCGGTGATTTCCCCACAGTCATCTCGCCTAATCCGGAAGAGCCGGCTGCGCTTGCCATGGCGGTAGAAAAAGCGAAAGAAACAGACGCCGAATTGGTTTTGGCCACCGACCCCGATGGAGACCGCGTAGGGGCAGCCGTAAAGAATAACGAAGGCGAATGGGTATTGCTCAATGGCAATCAAACAGCCTTGCTGTTTATTTATTATCTGATTACCCGCTGGCGGGAGTCAGGAAAGCTGGAAGGGAAAGAATACATCGTCAAGACCATTGTAACTACCGAACTCGTCCGCACGATTGCCGAAAAGAACGGCGTAGAATTGTACGATGTGTACACCGGATTCAAATGGATTGCCAACATAATGCGCAAGAATGAAGGAAAGAAGAGCTACATCGGCGGGGGAGAAGAGAGCTACGGTTTCCTTTGCGAAGATTTTGTCCGTGATAAAGACGCCGTATCCGCCTGCGCTATCCTGGCCGAGATGACAGCCTGGGCGAAAGACCAGGGGCTTTCGCTCTATCAATTATTGCAACGTATTTATGTGGAATATGGTTTCTCTCACGAAAAAGGTATATCCGTTGTAAAGAAAGGTAAAAGCGGAGCGGAAGAAATCGAAGCGATGATGGCTAATTACCGTAAGAACCCGTTAACGGAAATAGCCGGTTCCAAAGTAGCTTTTATCTATGACTATTCTACCTTAAAAGGATACAGTTGCCAGGATAAGGAAACGCTTATATTGGATATGCCCACTACATCCAATGTACTTCAATACGTAACGGAAGACAAAACAAAGGTATCCATCCGTCCTTCGGGAACAGAACCTAAAATTAAATTCTATTGCGAAGTACATTACAAAGTAAGTAATCCCGAAGAATTGGCAGAAACCCAAAAAGCGGCGGAAGAAAAGATAGAACAAATCAGAGCTTCACTAAGTATCTGAATTATCTTCTGTTCAGTGGCGTCTTCTTCCGGAGAGAGATTGAGGGGTGTTTTTTGTCCTTGCCGCCGGGGTGTTATTTATGTCCCGGCAAAGTGTCATTTTACCCCCTTCCTGTTTCGCTTATTTGTAACCCCGGACAGGATAACTCCCAAAAACACGCTGCATTTGGCGCTTGCCTTTTGATAAAATGATATAAAAAGAAAGATAATACAAACTATATGCGCACCGATTAATCCTGTGCGTAATAAAATGGAGCAAAAATCAGTCGTTTGCTATCTGTTTGCTTAATAAAAACAGTGGGTGAAAACAGTTGTTTCAGCGCCATACCGAGCCTTCGGAAGCCGCTTTTCCGGGCGCTTCCGGGCCTTCCGTTTTTTCATTGCGATGCCTTCAGCAAACCATTGTAATGTTTTAGTAAAGACATTGCAATGCTTTTGCAAAGGCATCGTATTCCTTTCCTCAAGACTCCGTCATGTTTTCCCGGAGTCCTCCCGCAAAACAGCCAATACCGGCTCATTTGATTACGAAAACAATCGCAATCGTCCTCCAATTTCCCCCTTTCCGTACAAAACGCCCGTTAGCCGAAAATGCAAATTCCTTAAAATCTGTCAGCAAATAACCCTTAATGCTGGCATATTGTAAAACGGCCCGGCTTCGGAACCGGCTGCGTTGAACCCGAACGATGATGTAATCGTGGAAAGAAAAGGTTCGGCATTGTGAATGTAATGATAACAAATATAGGGTAAGCTAACGAAACTATTCTTAAAAAACGCTACCTTTGCAGCGCTCAAAAATAAAGGATATGGAAAGGATTCGGCTAAAGGATAAAGAGTTTAAATTGTATATTCCTGAAAAGGATATAAAGAAAGCAATAGAAAAGGTAGCCATTCAGATAAAGAATGATATTGAAGGTACGAATCCGTTGTTTGTAGGGATATTAAATGGCGCTTTTATGTTTATTGCCGATATAATGTATTATCTGAATGGCCCCTACGAGCTTACGTTTGCAAGGTATGCTTCTTATCAGGGAACAAGTACGTCGGGAAATATAGTGGAAATTATGCCGGTGAAGTCGGACGTTAAAGGGCGTTCCATTATTTTATTGGAAGATATTATTGATACCGGTTTTACGATGAAACATATCATCCGGAAGCTGAAGAATGATGGGGCTTCCGATGTTAAGCTGGCTACGATGCTTTTTAAACCGGACGCTTTGCAGCATGATATTAAGCCAGACTATGTGGGGATGGAAATATCGAATGACTTTATTGTGGGGTATGGACTGGATTATGATGAATTAGGCCGTGCATACCGGGATATATATATAATAGCAGAATAATATCCTGTTAATAATAAACCAAAGATGATATGTTGAATGTAGTGATTTTTGGCGCTCCAGGCTCAGGAAAAGGAACGCAGAGCGATTTAATTATTAAGGAATTCGGGTTGGAACATATTTCAACAGGCGATGTGTTGCGCGCTGAAATAAAAGAAGGAACGGAATTAGGGAAAATAGCGAATGATTACATCTCGAAAGGGCAACTTGTCCCCGACGAATTAATTATTGATATGCTTGCCAATGTGTTAGACAGTAAGGAAAATTCAAAAGGCGTTATTTTTGATGGTTTCCCCCGTACAATACCGCAGGCGGAAGCCCTAAAGAAAATGTTGAACGAACGCGGTACGGATGTAACGCTGATGATAAACCTGCACGTTGAAGAAGGCGAACTGATTAATCGTTTGCTGGAACGGGGCAAAAGCTCCGGGCGTTCGGACGATAATATTGATACGATTAAGTCCAGACTGGAAGTTTATCATTCGCAGACGGCTCCTTTAGCCGAATATTATATCAAAGAAGGCAAACACCATACAATAAAAGGAGTGGGTACGATTGAAGAAATATTTGAAAGAATAAAAGAGAGAATAAAAGAGAGAATAAATATACATTTATAATAAGGTGGCTGAATCGAATTTTGTAGATTATGTAAAGATATACTGCCGCTCGGGAAAAGGGGGGAGAGGTTCCTCTCATTTCCGGAGGGAGAAGTATATACCCAAAGGCGGCCCTGACGGAGGCGACGGCGGAAAAGGAGGTAGCGTTTATATCAGGGGTAACCGGAACTACTGGACATTGCTCCATTTGAAATTCGAACGGCATATTTTTGCAACGAGTGGCGGAAGTGGAAGCGCCAAACGCAGTTCGGGGAAAGACGGAGAAGACCGTATCATTGAAGTGCCTTGCGGAACCGTTGTCTTTGATGCGGATACCGGAGCCTATATCTGCGATATAACAGAAGATAAACAAGAGGTTCTTTTATTAAAAGGAGGTCGTGGAGGATTAGGAAACTGGAACTTTAAAACGTCTACCAACCAGGCCCCCCGTTATGCCCAGCCCGGCGAACCGGCGCTGGAACGTTCGGTTATACTTCAACTGAAACTGTTGGCCGACGTGGGATTGGTCGGTTTTCCTAATGCGGGAAAATCTACGTTGCTGTCTGTTGTCTCGGCTGCAAAACCTAAGATAGCCAATTATCCCTTTACCACATTGGAACCTAATTTGGGGATTGTCAGCTATCGCGACAACCGTTCGTTTGTAATGGCGGATATTCCGGGTATCATAGAAGGGGCGAGCGAAGGCAAAGGATTGGGATTGCGTTTCCTTCGACATATAGAACGTAACTCCTTGCTTCTGTTTATGATTCCGGCGGATACCGGCGATATAAAAGCAGAATACGAAATATTACATAATGAACTGGTAAAATATAATCCTGAATTATTGACAAAGAGCCGGGTATTAGCCATTACGAAAGTTGATATGCTTGATGATGAACTAATAAAGGCATTGTCGGAAGAATTACCCGGAAATATTCCTTCTGTTTTTATTTCATCCGTGACAGGAGCGGGTATTGCAGAACTGAAAGATATTTTATGGAATGAACTGAATAAAGAAACATTCCACGATACCGGAAGCATAGTCCATAAAAACATGGATTTGAGTATGTGCCCAATAATAGATGACGAGGATGATATTGCATTTCCCGCAGACGATGATGACAACGATTGGGATGAGGAGGATGAAGAATACGATGGCGATAAATGAAAGATGATACAAATCAGTATATCCGAAGAAGTAGCGAAGGTATGTCCGGATTTGCATATCCTGGCCTTATCATGTGATGTTATCAATACGGAATCGGATGTTCGGTTGTGGGAAGAGATAACGGCCCTTGAACATACCCTGAAGGAAAACTGCAAGCTGGAAGATATTAACCGGTTACTCCCTGTCAAAGCCACCCGCCAGGCATATAAAAAATTAGGGAAAGACCCGAACAGGTACCGTCCTTCCGCCGAAGCGCTTTATCGCCGTATCCTTCGCGGATTGCCGCTTTATAAGATAAATACGTTAGTAGATATCGTAAATCTGGTTTCTGTCAAAAGCGCTTATTCCATTGGTGCGTTTGATATGGATAAAGTGAAAGGAGGCAGGCTTATACTCGGCGTAGGACAAGAAGGCGAAAAGTATCATGCAATCGGAAGAGGGGAATTAAACATTGCCGGTTTGCCGGTTTATCGTGATGAGCAGGGTGGTATCGGGACGCCGACAAGCGATGAGGAACGGACAAAGATAGAACTCCAAACAACCCGCTTGTTAATGCTCGTGAATGGCTATTCGGGTTTGGAAGGGCTGGAAGAAACCGGCAATTATGCATGGGAATTACTAAAAAGGTATGCCTCTGCAACAAACCCTGAGTATGGGATGATTGCACCCTGATTACGAAATAAGATGCTGTTGGCAAAATATTAATCGCTTTTCTTTCTACATGAACATATTATGTCTATTTTTGTCTGTGTTTAATGAAAAATGGCAAAAGCAATGATTGAATTAATTGGGACAAATGCCGGCCTCGTATGGAAAACGTTGCATGAAGGTGGTAAATTAACTGTAAAAGACGTAAAGAAAGCAACTAAAATCAGAGCGGATAAAGATGTGTATACCGCTTTGGGTTGGCTGGCAAAAGAAGGCAAATTAGCCTTTGAAGAAAAAGATGGAGATATTTTCGTTTCGCTTGTCTAAGAAAAGAAACGATTGAAGTTGGCAAAGGCTGTTCGAGAAATTGGACAGCCTTTTTTATGTGTGCCGGTATGTATAGTAAAATAATTAATAATATAAGTTGCCTGTTTCAAATCAAAAAACTACTTTTGTGAAGAATTTGGCGTAAAATGACCGATGATCAGAAAAGATTGTTAGCTGTTTTTGAAGTCAGGGTACGTGACCTGATGGCGTTGTGCAATCAGCAAAAACAAGAGATACAAGGACTTACAAATACTTTGAATTCGAAAGATGATGAGCTTAAGCAAGCAATGAAAACGATCAGAGAATTAGAAGCCAAATGTGACAGTATGCTGATAGCGGGGATTGTTTCTTTAAAAGAAAAAGAAATAAAAAGCGCTAGAACGCGGCTGTCGAATTTAGTGCGGGAAGTAGACAAGTGCATTGCATTATTAAATGAATAGAGGCGATGGACGAAAATAAATTTCTTATACATGTAAAAATAGCAGAAAAAACATACGGTTTATGGATTTATCGGAATGACGAACAATTAACTCGTGACGCAGCAAAACAAATTGCAGAGAAGATAGATCAATACAGGGCTGTTTTTTTAAGCGAAGAAGTAGATGTTAAGGATTTATTAGCGATGGTGACACTCCAATTGTCAATAGAGAACCTGAGGTTGGAGGAAAAAAATGATACCACACCTTTCACAAATAAGATCCAAGAATTAACAAATGTATTGGAGACGTACTTGAAAGACATGTAATAGCTTACCGGGTTATTCAACTTATTTTCCGCACAACATGCACAGTTACTGTGTAGTGGATGTGCTTTTTTTATGTTATAAATATATATGAATTAATTTTTGTATAAATGGAACTGACTATAATTATATCAATAGTAACCTTTATAACTGGAGGTTTACTGACATGGCTGGGGATTCACTCCCTTTTTAAATCCAAGTGTAAAACATTGCTTAGTGAAGCGGAAAAAGAAGCGGAGGCAATGAAAAAGGACAAGTTGCTCGAGGTGAAAGAAAAATTTCTGCATTTGAAAGCCGATTTGGAAAAGCAGGTTTCGGCACGAAACGCTAAAATACAATCGACAGAAGCGAAGTTGAAACAAAAAGAATTGGGCATCAACCAACGGCATGAAGAGCTTCAGCGTAGAAATTCCGAAATAGATGCGATAAAGGAAAACCTGAATATGCAGCTTGACCTGGTGGAAAAAAAGAAACAAGACCTTGATAAACTGCGCCAGAAAGAAGTTGAACATTTGGAAGTGTTATCCGGCTTATCGGCAGACGAAGCAAAAGAACGCCTGGTAGAATCGCTAAAAGACGAAGCCAAATCACAAGCCGCTTCTTTTATCAGTGAAATTGTGGAAGAAGCGAAAATGACAGCGAATAAAGAAGCTAAAAAAATTGTTATCCAATCCATCCAACGGGTTGCCACCGAAACGGCGATAGAAAACTCAATTACGGTATTCCATATAGAATCCGATGAAATAAAAGGCCGCATCATTGGCCGTGAAGGGCGTAATATCCGTGCATTGGAAGCTGCTACAGGAATAGAAATAGTGGTAGATGATACGCCGGAAGCGATCGTTTTATCAGGATTTGACCCGGTACGCCGCGAAGTGGCCCGTTTGGCCCTTCATCAATTGGTGCAAGACGGGCGTATCCATCCGGCCCGGATAGAAGAAGTAGTTGCCAAAGTACGCAAACAGGTGGAAGAAGAAGTAATAGAAACAGGTAAACGTACTACGATAGACTTAGGCATACATGGACTGCATCCCGAATTGATCCGTTTGATAGGAAAGATGAAATACCGTTCTTCTTACGGGCAAAACCTGTTGCAACACGCACGGGAAACGGCGAATCTTTGCGCTGTTATGGCCTCTGAGTTAGGATTAAATCCCAAAAAAGCCAGACGGGCCGGGTTATTGCATGATATAGGCAAAGTGCCTGATGATGAACCGGAATTGCCGCACGCTATTCTCGGCATGAAATTATGTGAGAAGTATAAGGAAAAACCAGACATCTGTAATGCCATAGGTTCTCACCATGATGAAATAGAAATGCAATCCTTACTGGCTCCGATTGTTCAGGTATGCGATGCCATTTCGGGAGCGCGTCCGGGCGCTCGCCGGGAAATTGTGGAGGCATACATCAAACGCTTAAACGATTTGGAACAATTAGCGTTAAGCTATCCGGGCGTAGTAAAGACGTATGCTATTCAGGCAGGGCGCGAATTACGCGTAATTGTAGGAGCTGATAAGATAGACGATAAAGATACTGAAAACCTGTCTAATGAAATTGCAAAGAAGATTCAGGATGAGATGACTTATCCGGGACAGGTTAAGATTACGGTTATTCGTGAAACCCGCGCTGTGAGCTACGCCAAGTAAGCCCCATAGGGCTTACATAGCGAGTATTTTATCAAACCGTTTGCTTAGGTCTTTCAGGTCGGCCAACGTTTGGGAATTGCCCTGTTCGGTTGTAAGCCATCCGCCGTTATAGCTTCTATGGGCTTCATCCATCACGCTTTTCCAGTCTACGTCGCCTTCGGTCAGTTTTACATTGAATCCGGCCCAACGGCCTTGTTTGTCGGCTTCCTGTTTGCTGAACTCTTTGATATGGATTCGTCCGATACGTTTTCCCAATATACGAATCCATTGTTCCGCCCAGCCGTAGACAAGAATATTACCGCAATCGAAGTAGAAGCGTACATAATCGCTGTTAAACTGGTCTACATAGTTACAGGCTTCCATCGGGCTTAACAGAAAATTATTCCATACGTTTTCTATACATATCTTTACGTTCAGTTTTTCGGCTACAGGCAATAGTTGCCTGATGCTTTCAACAGAACGGTTCCAACATTCATCATAACGAACCGTTTCATTAACAACTCCGGGAACGAGGAGAACAGCGTCGGTTCCGTATGCTTTTGCATCTTCCAATGCAACAATCATTCCGTCGATACCTTTCTGTCGGACAGAAGCGTCGGGATGCGAAAGAGGATTTTCCCAATGTGTGGAACAGCACACGCTGGAGGCGATTAATCCGATAGACTTCATAGCAGACGATACTTCATTTCTGTCCATGTGACTGTTCGGTTCGATACCGTCGTATCCGGCTTCTTTGATGGCTTTGCATTTATCAAGTACCGAACCTTCTAATCCTACTGTTCCCCACATGACAGACTTCTTGAAGCGGGTAGTTGCCGCGAATGGGGGAGAAGCAACGGGAGCGTTTCCGGCAAACAGATTCTCCCCTGCGGAAGAGAATGCAAATGCCCCGGTAGCTAATAATGTGTTTTTAATAAAATTGCGTCGTTCCATGGTGTGTAAGATTAAGCATTAGGTGGCGTTCCGGCCACAGGAATAATTTCTTTGATTTCGGCGACAGGCCCGAACTGATACGTTTCCGGCCCGAGTTTCATATCAGACGCCAGCATCTGGTCCCAGGTTACGAACTTACCTGTGTAGGCAGATTCGCGCCCCATAATAGCCATAAGGGTAGATTGAACATGCAGCTCCGTATCATTTACCGGCTTATTTGTACGGATGGCTGTTACTAAGCGGATCAGTTCCTGCACATAAGGATCGGGAACGGCCATAGACTGGTCTGCATCTTCCGGTTTGGGATGCGGGTATTGCCAGACAATAGAACCATCAAGATGGTATATTGTGTCGAAACAATTCGTATACCCTTTTGTGCCGTAAACCAAAACGGAATGATTATAATCGCATCCGTTTATCTGGCGGGATGTACAATGCGCCCGATGACCATTATCATACACATATTCTATACTGAAAAAGTCGTACATATCCCCCGTTACCCGGCGTTGCCTGCCTCCTGTCGCTTCGGCTCTGACGGGTTTCTTATCGCCCAGGAACCACGACATCATATCTATTTCGTGTATAAACTGTTCCACAACAAGGTCTCCCGACGTCCAGCAGAAGTTTACCCAGTTGCGCAACATATATTCCATATCGTTCCATTCGGGGCGGCGTTGCACAAACCATAATGCGCCTCCCAGACGGGTTACATGGGCTGAAACAATCTCGCCAATGGCGCCCCCTGCTACCCGGCGGTATGTTTCGATGCAGTCTTTTTGCGAACGGCGGATTGTTCCGCTGATAACCGACAGACCTTTCTGCCCGGCTCTTTTGCCAAGTACCATCATTTGCTTCGCTCCCACGGGGTCTACGGCGCATGGTTTTTCAATAAAGCAATGCTTGTCTTTATTTATGGCATATTCAAAATGTAAGGGGCGGAATACCGGCGGCGTACATAGAAGCACAACATCAACCCCGGAATCTATCACTTTCTGATAGGCGTCGAAACCAAGGAAACAGTTTTCATCGGCAATGTGCTGCCCTTTTTCTTTTAATGTATTCCTGCAAGCGTCTAACTTATCTGTAAAAACGTCGCCTATTGCCGTAATTTGCAAACCGCTGCCCGCATCAATAAAATTAACGGCCGCTCCGGTTCCACGCCCGCCGCAACCTACAAGACCGGCTTTTAACGGTTTGCCTTCCGGGGATGTTTTAAGGATTTCGGGAACTTCTACCTCTTTCCATTTTTCATCTTTTTGAGCCACGCCGGAACAGCCGCTCAGTAATGCAGGTACCGACATGGCGCCGATAGCTCCGGCGGCTGAGCTTTTGAAGAAATTACGCCGGCTGAATTTTAAATCTTTGTTCATTGTGTTTTATATTAAGTGTATTTCTTTCAGGTTACTGCAAATATACAAAAGAAAAGTTATATGTTTACGGTATGGAAAAACGATTCTTTATTTATCTGATACTGTTTATCTCTTTTCTTTTCTCATGCAATACGTATACGGAGGATGCGGAATGGCCGGAAATTACGAAAGAGATGAAACCCTGGACACGCTGGTGGTGGATGGGAAACGCGGTTGACAGGGATAATCTTACCTGCCAGATGGAAGCGTTAGCTAAAGCCGGGATTGGCGGAATGGAAATTACGCCGGTTTACGGGGTGAAAGGTGAAGAAGGCAGGTCTATTGATTTCCTTTCGCCGGAATGGATGCGAATGCTGTCGCACACCCAGTCGGAAGCCGGACGATTGGGTATGGGGGTGGATATGAACATGGGAACAGGCTGGCCTTATGGAGGCCCTTCCGTTACATTAGATGATGCGGCGACAAAAGCTGTTTTTGAAAACGGACGATTGACAATAGGAAAAACACGCCAACAGGTAAAACGGGCGGCCCCGGGAGGAAGCGGGTATGTACTCGATCACTTGAACGCCGGAGCGGTAAAGCGTTATATTGATGTATTTGATAACGCTTTTTCCTCTTCTCAAACCAATTACCCCAACAGCTTTTTCAATGATTCGTACGAAGTGTATGGCGCAGACTGGACGCCGGAATTACTCAACGAATTTGAACAAAGAAAGGGATATCGCTTGCAGGATTATTTTACAGAATTGTTGAACGATGGAAATACGGATACATCGGCGCGTATTATTTCCGACTATCGCGAGATAGTAGGCGAGTTACTGCGGGAAAACTTTACGGAACAATGGACTGAACGGGCAAATGCAAAAGGGATAAAAACGCGGAACCAGGCGCACGGATCGCCGGCGAATCTGATTGATATATATGCCTCGGTGGATATTCCGGAATGTGAGTCATTCGGAATTACTGATTTTGACATTCCATTACTTAGAAAAGATTCCATACGAAAAGAGAATGACGGCGACCCCACGGCCCTGAAATTTGCCTCTTCCGCTGCACATATTACAGGAAAGAAATATACGTCGGCGGAAACGTTTACCTGGTTGACGGAACATTTCAGAACATCCTTGTCGCAATGTAAACCGGAGATAGACCAGATGTTTGTTTCCGGTGTGAATCATGTGTATTTCCACGGAACGGCTTATTCGCCGAAAGATGCCCAATGGCCGGGATGGAAGTTTTATGCCTCGGTAGATATGTCGCCGGCGAATACGATATGGCGCGATGCCCCGGCTTTCTTCCGTTATATTACCCGTGTGCAATCTTTTCTTCAATACGGAATGCCCGATAATGACTTTCTGCTTTATCTTCCGATGTATGATATATGGCATGAGCAACGGGGCGATTATTTCCAGACATTCCCTATTCATGGAATGCGCGAGAAACTGCCGGATTTCTATGCAGCGGTTTCCCATATTAAAGAGAATGGCTATGATGTGGATTATATCTCAGACCGTTACATACAAAAAACAGCCGCTACGGAACACGGTATGATTAAGGCGCCGGGTGGAACGGCATACAAAGCGCTGATAATACCCTCCGTAAAGTTAATGCCTCTTCATACGCTGGAAAAGATAATGGCATTGGCGAAAGGAGGGGCGAAAATTATCTTTACAGGGCAATACCCTTCGGATGTGCCGGGTTTTTCCCTGTTGGCAGAACGGCGGGATAGCCTTGCCAACCTGTTGGCGCAGTTGCCGGTAGAAGATAATTTCGGGGAAACGGGCATTCACCGGTTTGGGAAAGGAACTATTTTAACAGGAAGCAATTATAAAGAACTGTTTGATAGTTGCCAGGTAGAATCGGAACCATTTAAAACTCATTTTGGAGGAGAATATATTCGCCGTTCGCATAGGGATGGATACCACTATTTTTTTACCATGTTGCAAAATAAGGAAGTGGATGGCTGGACGCCGCTTGCCGTAGAGGCTGCCGGGGCTATGCTTTTTGACCCCATGACAGGTAAGTATGGTAAAGCGCAAATCAGGAAAGGGGTAAGACAGACGGAAGTTTTCCTGCAATTAAAACCGGGAGAATCAATTATATTAAAGACATTTAACCGAAAACATACAGATGTGCCGGAATGGACGTATTATAGAGAAAGCGGAGAAGAATTTACCTTAGCGGATAATTGGAAAATGAGTTTTATAGAAAGCGACCCGGCTATAAAAGGTGGTTTCAGTTTGCCGGCATTAGGTTCATGGACCGATTTGGCTGATGATTCATTAGCCGTGAACAGGGGGACGGCCCGTTACCAAACGTCATTCCTGTTGAACAAAAAAAATAGAGAACCGGAATACCGTTTATGTCTTGGCGACGTACGTGAGAGCGCCCGCGTATATGTAAATGGCGCATGGGTTGCCACATTATTTTCAGTCCCTTTCCATGTAAATATCGGCGCTTACTTAAAAGAAGGAGAAAACCGGATAGAAATAGAAGTAACCAACCTCCCCGCCAACCGTATCGCCGATTATGACAGGCGAGGCATCCATTGGCGCAAATTCCACGATATTAATTTCGTAAACATTGCCTATAACAGTACACGGTTTGATACATGGGCTCCCATGCCTTCCGGTTTATTAGGCCCGGTAGTAATTAAAGTAGTCAAAACAGTCAGGTAGAGAGTGATTGTCAAACAAATTGTAAGCATTCAAAAGGGATAAGCATGCTTATTTATGCAATAGATGTTAAAATGCAAGTGATTATGTATTGCTTTGTGTCAATTTGATACTTATTGTTGTATTGTTTGTTTTATGATAATTTATATGAGATTCGATATGTTTCATGCTGATTTGGTTTTTTCTCAAAAAAAATTATAATAAATTATCTGTTTATATTAACCGTATTAAAATTATCATTAATATTGCATAAATAATTTTGTTTTTTAGATTATCAACATGTATTAAATTAAATGAATCTTTTCGGGATATCTTATAATCTTTTGATTCTTTATTATAGATACGTGAATACTGCGACGATGTGTGTTAATTAATTTCAAAAGGAATGTTTATGAAAAAAAGATTGACTTATCTTTTATTATGCTTAATTACAAGCATAGGATTTGTAATGGCTCAGACAACGAGAATAACCGGTACGGTTATTTCCGCTGAAGATAATGAGCCTGTTATTGGAGCCTCCTTAGTTGTTAAAGGAACAACGACAGGAACTGTAACTGATTTTGATGGCACGTTCACTTTAAATGTACCGGCAGGCGCCAGGACATTGCAGGTTTCTTACATAGGTATGGAGCCGCAGGAAGTAGCCATTACGCCGGTAATGAATATTGTTATGCGTGCCGACACCAAGACATTAGACGAAGTGGTGGTTACAGCTATGGGGCTTACGCGCGAAAAGAAATCGCTTGGGTATGCCGTGCAAGAGCTAAAGGCAGAAGAACTTACCCAGGCTGGGCAGTTGTCGCTGACAGGTTCATTGACCGGTAAGGTGGCCGGCGTGCAGGTAAACCAGTTTGGCGGCAGCGTTGGTTCGTCTTCCCGTATATCGGTGCGTGGTAACTCTTCGTTGGCAGCAGACCAGCAACCGTTGATCGTTGTAGATGGCGTGCCTATTGCCAACGATACGCAACGTTCGGGAAATAATATTTATGTAGGTGTGGACTATGGTTCCGGATTAAATGACATCAATCCCGAAGACATCGAATCTATCACCGTATTGAAAGGTGGTTCGGCAGCGCTTTACGGTATGCGCGCCGGTAATGGCGTAATTCTTGTTACCACCAAATCAGGAAAAGGTAAAAGAGGCGTTACCATATCATACGATGGACAATTATCGATAGACAATATTTCTACGCTTCCTAAATTACAGAACGAATACGGGCAGGGATATAGCGGAGATGAATATCATTTCAATCAAAGCGATTATACGGATTACCAGAAATATGCCGTTGAAAACTCTTTTAGTTGGTTAAACGGATATGGTGGGGTATATGATTCGATGGATGAGTCGTGGGGGCCTCGTTTGGATGCAGGTTTGATGATTCCTCAATACGACAGCAACGGGGCGGCGGTTCCCTGGATATCACGCAAAAATAATATAAAAGATTTCTTCCGTACGGGTTACTCTATGAACCATACGGTTTCCGTGTTGTCGCAGGCAGAAAAGTCCAGTACACGTGTTTCGCTTTCATTTCGCGACCAGGCCGGTACGGTTCCGAATACAGACCAGAAACGTTATTCCGGACAGGTAAATACCGATATGGAATTAAATAAATACGTGAAGTTTGATTTGAGCGCTAACTATACCCGTACCGAAAGCGATAACCTGCCGGCCCAGGGATATGGGGGAAGCAACCCTATCAATGGCCTGTTCCTCTGGTCGGCCCGCCAAATCAATATGCAGTCGCTCAAAGATAACTGGGATCAAAAAGATGCGGCTGGTAATTATACCTTATATAACTGGAATACGAGCTATCACTTGAATCCTTATTTTAATGTATACGAAAATACGAACGGTTATCAGCGCGACCGCTTCTTCGCCAAATCGTCGCTCTATTATCAACCGTTCGAGTTCCTTAAGTTTGAAGGGCGCTTTGGTATGGACTATTATAATGCACAAACGTTTGAACGCCATTATATTGATTATTCCGATTATACGGAAGGAGGTTTTGAACAGCGGATACAGAAAAATACGGAGTTAAATCTTGATTTTATCGCCTCTTTCAATAAAACGTTTGGAGACTTTAACGTTTCGGCTATGGCCGGCGCCAATTACCGCAACCTGAATTGGGAAGAAAACCTGACGGGAGCTAAGGCCTTAACCGTATTGGGATATTATACAATTGGAAACAAAAAGGGCGACGCCAATGTACTCATGGATCATAGCACGGTTCGTTCCAATTCGGTATATGCTTCCGGGTCTGTGGGCTGGAAAAGCCAGTTATACCTGGATGCAAGCGTCCGCAACGACTGGAGTTCTACCATCAGGGATCCGTTCTTCTATCCATCGGTCAGTTTGGCCTGGATACCTACGGAATCGTTTGAAGCGCTGAAAAACAATTACTACTTATCCTTCCTGAAACTCCGCGGAGGATGGGCGGAAATAGGTAGCGCGACCAGTCCGTATCGTAACCGGGCTTATTATTTTGCACGTAACGACGCCGACAATGGGGCGTTCAACGGAGTAGCCCAGATGTATAAAAGCACTACATATCCAAATGAAGGATTGAGACCGGAAAGTGTTAAAACCTGGGAAGTGGGTATTGACGTTGGTTTATTTGACAACCGTTTACGCGCCGACGTAGCTTATTATGATAAATCAACCACCGATCAGATTTTGTCGGTCACAACGGCTCAGTCGTCGGGATATGGCAGCCGGTTAATTAATGCCGGGGAAATTACGAATAAGGGGATTGAAATTCAATTGAGAGGCGATATCTTACGCAGTAAAAGCGGGCTGAATTGGACAAGTACGCTGAATTATGCCAAAGATAAAAGTGAAATTGTAGAACTTTATCCGGAATTGAAAATAACCACCTATCAGGTAGGTTGGACCTGGGGTATTGCCAATCTGGCAAAAAAAGGACAGACTTGGGGTACGCTTTCCGGTGTGGCTTATGATCGTACGGACGATGGCGCCATTAAGGTGAATCAAAGAGGGTTGATCCAGACAGTATCAGGAGAAGATATCGGCCATGTATCGCCGGATTTCCTCGCGGGATGGCGTAATGACTTCTCGATTAAAGACTGGTCGTTCGGGTTCTTTATGGATTTACGTATAGGCGGCGATATCTGGTCACAGTCTATGAGCCACGGATATGCAGCCGGTACGGCGCAATATACCGTTGATAATGGTATTCGCGAACGCGCCATCGTAGCGGGTAAAGACGTTATGACCGATGAGCGTTTTGTGATGAACGCCGGTACGGCCGAAAACCCGAATTGGGTAGAGAATACGATAGCCACCGATGCGCAGACCTGGTTCAGGGATGGCGGCGTTGCTGAAATGTATGTATTCGACGGTTCATACCTGAAATTACGTGAAGCATACGTTACCTATGTAATTCCATCCTCCGTTTTGGCTAAGTCGAGATATATAAGTAAAGCCACCGTTTCACTGATTGGTTCTAACCTGGCCTTACTTTGGACGCATAAATCAAATACCCTGCGCCTTGATCCCGAAACAGGCGGCGTATCCAGCGACAGTAGAGGGGTTGGCTACGAACAGGCTTCAGTTCCTACTTCCCGCAGTTTCGGTATTAAATTAGGTATTACGTTTTAACTAATAAAGGAATCACATTATGAATAAAAAAATAAAATTATGGGTAGCAACGCTGTTTCTTTTCGCTACCGTTTTGGTTGCCGGTTGTACGGACTCCTTTGAAGAAATCAATACCGACCCGGACGCCTTTGATGAAGCGCCTTATACAAATATGCTGGCAGACGCCATTCGTGAAGTAGGTACAAGAATGGGAAATGAAATAGGGGGCTACGGTATTTGGGCCGGCTATATCACCACGATCCAGTATATAGACTATATGGGTGGTATCAACCCGCCGAATAATACGTATGGCAACCGTTGGAGCCGGTGTTATAATAATATTTACCAGATGAATGATATTTTAAAAAGGACGGAAGAGAATGCGGGAAATTTGAAGAATATCCGTTTTGTAGCGCGTATCTGGCAGCAGTATATGTGGTCGTACCTGTTAGACGGCTGGGGCGATATACCTTACTCGGAAGCAATAAAAGGCGCCGATGAGGATGGGGCTATCCTGACGCCTGAATACGATAAAGAGCAGGATATCTGGCCGGCTGTTATGGCAGACCTGAAAACGATTGCCGATGAAATGGCCGCCGGACTGGGCAACGATGATATTGGCGACGGCGATTTTATCTATTCCGGCGACATTGAAAACTGGCAACGGTTCTGCAACTCGCTTCGCCTGCGTATGGCAATGCGTATATCGGGCGTTGCACCGGATCTATCAAAAAGTACCATCGAAGAGATCTGTGGGAATCCTTCCAGATACCCGTTTATTGACAGTACAGACTCTCAATGCTATCTGTGGTGGCAGGGAACCCCTCCCTATTATGAACCATGGTATAGCAATAAGTTGAGCCGTGACGACAATGGGGTATCTGAAATTCTTATCGACCATTTAAAAGCGATGGACGACCCGCGTATCGCATCGATCGCCCATCCGGCGGAAAGCGATGGCGAATATCGCGGTTATCCTAACGGGCCGGCAGAATGGGCCGTATTAAATACGGTATCCCGTATCGGCGCTATCTATCGTGACGACCCGGCCGGCTTTACGCCTTTCTACAATGCCAGCGAATCTTATTTTATTGTTGCCGAAGCAGCATTGAATGGCTGGAGCACAGGGATAACGGCTGCCGAAGCATACGAAAAGGCTGTCCGCCTTTCGATGGAAGAAAACAAAATTGCTGAGGCGGACGCTGATACGTATCTGGCCGGAAAAGGCAAGTTCGATAATACAAAAGATCGTCTTTACTGGGAGATGTGGGTATCGTTGTTCAAGAACAACTACGAAGGATGGAGTTTATACCGCCGCACAGGTTACCCTACGACCAACTATCCGGCTATTGAATCGGTATGGAAAGGAATTCATAATGATATGCCGTTCCGTCTTCCTTATCCGAATAATGAAGAACTTTACAATGCTGAAAACTGTAAAGCTGCCAAAAAAGGTATTGTAGATTATTGCTGGGGCCGGCAATTATGGTGGGATACCCGCACAGGAGTAAACTAACAGGTAAACTAATTTGTACGAAAATAGACATACCAAAAACCTGTACAGAAATGAAAGGATCGCTCGTGAGAGCGATCCTTTTGCTTGTTTATATAGTAATACCATTAATGAAAACATGCTGCAATTCTTTGCTTTTGTGTACGGTAATTTCGTATATTTGTCCTGTCCATTTCCTCCGTTCACAGGGGTGACTGGATACCGTTCACCCTCGTGAGCGGATACGTTCACAGTTGTGACTGGACTCGTTCACAAGGGTGAACGGTAGAAAACGGGGTGAACAAAACAGTAAATAATCCTATATAAAGAGCTAAAACAATGAGTTTACGTTATGACTTCTATGAAAATCCTGTTCCGAAGGATAGTGATGAACGCCCGAAATTACATGCAAGGGTAGTTACGGATGGTACGATGAACATCGACCGGCTGGCGCAGCATATACATGAAGAGTGTACGCTTGCAACTGCCGACGTAAAGGCTTCTTTAGTTGCTCTTGTTGAAGTAATGGCCGGCGAACTGGCGTCGGGCCGGCGGATTCATCTGGATGGATTAGGTTATTTTCAGCTTACGCTCTCATCGCCCCCGGTAGTTTCGCCCAAAGAGATACGGGCCGAGTCTGTCCGTGTACGTTCGATTGCTTTCCGCCCGGAGGAAAGCTTTAAGAAACGCTTCAAAAACATACCGTTAAAGCGCTCAAAAGAAAAAAGGCATTCCAGCCGCTGTTCGGATACCGAGATAGACGGCTTGTTGGCCGGTTATTTCCTCAATAATGCCCATATCACCAGTCGCGCGTTCTGTTCCCTTTGTGGTTTCACCGAGTCTACAGGCCGGCGTCGCCTGCGCCGGTTAGTTGCCGGGGGTAAACTCCGCGATACCGGCTACCGCAACTTCCCCCTCTACGAACCTGTGGAATGTGATTCGCCATTATCCGAACAAAAATAAAATCCAAACAATTGTTTTCAACTGATATTATTTTCAATGTAATATCGTATTTTTGAGGAAAAATGTATTTATGGTATTTCAATTCAAAATTCAGATTAAAGGAATAACAAAACCTCCTGTGTGGAGAAAGGTTTCTGTTCCTGCAAATTTTACATTTCACAGATTTCATAATGTAATCCAGACTGTTTTTGACTGGGAAAATTGTCATTTATTCGAGTTCAAAGAGAAAGAATGGCAAAGCAATATCCGTATCACAGTTCCGGCAGGGGATGATTTCTTTGATTCTGATTTCTTTGCGGACACAAAGGATTCATCAAAAATCAAACTGTCCGATATTTTTAAGGACAAATTCCGGAAACTTCTCTATGTTTATGATTTTGGAGATAACTGGGTGCACGAGATAACTTTGGAGTCTATCAGTGATGACAGGCAAAAGACAGCTATCTGCCTTTCGGGCAAAGGCGCTTGTCCCCCGGAAGATTGTGGTGGTATATACGGATATGAAGAGATGAAAGAAATTTTTGCGACGATGCCTGAAAGTGAAGAGGCCGATGGATATCGTGAGTGGCTCGGCATGGACGAAGGTGAGATATGGGATACCGGAGCATTTGACATTGAGAAAGTAAATATGTATTTAAAACAGGTTTAGATTGGGAGAAATTGATACGGGCATGATAGTCAGTACCGGCAACGCTGGTTTGACTTCAAGCAATCCAATGCATGGGGAAATATGAATTTTGAAAGTATTTGGTTGATTACGGATTTTTTTCGTTAAGTTTACGCGCCCAATAAAAAAGTATCATTTAAAAATTTTAATGTATCATGAATAATGCAATTTTTACATTCGCTAAACCTGTTAATGAACCGGTAAAAGCGTATGCGCCCGGAACGCCGGAAAAAACGTTACTGAAAAAAGCTTTAGCGCAGTTGTCGTCGGAAGAATGGGATATCCCATTGATAATCGGAGGTAAGGAAATCCGGACAGGTAATACCGGCAAAGTGGTTATGCCCCACAATCATAAACATGTATTGGCTACCTATCATAAAGCCGGGGAGAAAGAGGTGCAGATGGCTATAGACGCCGCGATGAAAGCGCACAGGGAATGGTCGGGATTGCCTTGGGTAGAACGCGCTTCGCTTATGATGCGTATCGCAGAATTGTTTGCAACGAAATATCGTTACCTGCTGAATGCCTCCGTTATGCTGGGGCAGAGTAAAAGTCCTTTCCAGGCGGAGATTGACGCCCCTTGCGAATTGATTGATTTTTTACGTTTCAGCGCCTTCTATGCCGGACAGGTTTATGCCGATCAGCCTTATTCGGATACAGGTATTATTAACCGTATGGAGTATAGAGCGTTGGAAGGTTTTGTTTTCTCATTAAGCCCGTTTAACTTCACCTCTATTGCCGGCAACCTGAATATGGCTCCTGCCATGATGGGCAATGTGGCCGTATGGAAACCGTCTACTACGGCCATTCATTCCAACTATTTACTGATGAAAGTATTCCGCGAAGCCGGTTTACCCGACGGGGTAGTAAACTTTATCCCCGGACAGGGTAGCGTTATCGGTAAAGTAATAACAGCCAGTCCTGATTTGGCCGGGTTCCACTTTACAGGTTCTACGGCTACGTTCAACGCCTTGTGGCGCCAGATGGGTAATAACCTGGAAAACTACAGGTCGTATCCAAAGATAGTGGGCGAAACAGGCGGGAAGAACTTCATCTTTGTCCATCCCTCTTCTCCTGCCCCGGAAGTAGCAGCGGCTATCGTTCGCGGAGCCTTTGAATACCAGGGGCAGAAATGTTCCGCCGGCTCGCGCGCCTATATTCCCCAATCCCTTTGGAAAGAAATAAAAGAACAGGTGGGCGATATGCTGAAAACCATAAAAATGGGCGATCCGCAAGACTTTACCAATTTCTTTAATGCCGTAATAGACGAAGCCTCGTTTGATAATATCATGAGCTATATCAATTATGCAAAGGAAGCGTCTGACGCAGAAATTATTTTTGGAGGAAAAGGGGATAAATCGACAGGTTATTTTGTTGAGCCGACGGTGATTCAAACAACGAATCCGCAATTCAAGACGATGGTTGAAGAGATATTTGGCCCGGTAATAACTATTTACGTGTACGACGACAATAAATTTGAAGAAACATTGGAACTTTGTAACCGTACCTCTCCATACGGATTAACCGGATCAATCTTTGCCCAGGACCGTTACGCTATCCAAACAGCGATGGATAAGCTACGCTACGCTGCCGGTAATTTCTATATCAACGACAAACCAACCGGCGCCGTAATCGGCCAGCAACCCTTCGGCGGTTCAAGGGCTTCCGGCACAAATGATAAAGCGGGAGGGCCGTTGAATCTTACCCGTTGGACAAATGCCCGGACAATAAAAGAGGCATTAGTTCCTCCGACCGACTATACATATCCTTTTCTTCAAGAAAAATAATCGTTTCAGTTGACATAATTTAATACCATGTTAGACTTTAATAATACCGAAATAGCATTCTCTTCCAAGTCGAAATCCGAATTAAAGAACGCTCATTTATTATTTAATGTAATGAAACATCCGGGCGTAGTGAAGTTCGGAAAGTTTGCCTGTACAATTGCGTTAAAAATACATTTCCCCTTAGGGTGGATTGTAAAACCTACTCTTTATAAACAATTTGTTGGCGGTGAAACATTGGAAGATACCGCCAGGTATATCAATTTCCTGGAAAAATACAATGTAAAATCTACATTAGACTATTCTGCCGAAAGTAAAAAAACGCCGTCAGGTATCCAGGCTACATTTATAGAAACCCTTCGTTCGGTAGACTTTGCCAAAAGAAATCCGAACATTGCTTATGCCGTATTTAAACCTTCTACGCTGACAACAGACGAGCTTCTTTCTAAAGCATCGGAAAAAAGGGAAAAATTAACCGTCGAAGAGCTCAAAGGGTTCCGCGAATTTAAAGAACGGTTTATGGCTCTTTGCCAGCGCGCTTGCGACAATGGCGTGCGTATCCTGGTAGATGCCGAAGATTATTGCCTGCAAGACGCCATTGACGAACTTACCGACGAGGCCATGCGGTTATTTAATAAGGAACGCGCCATCGTGTTTGCTACCTTGCAGATGTACCGCCATGACAGGATGCCTTATCTGCGCCGTATCTATGACGATTCGATAGAGAAAGGCTATTATCCCGGAATCAAATTTGTACGGGGGGCTTATATGGAAGAAGAACGTAAGCGGGCAGAACTAATGGGGTATCCCGACCCGATATGTAAGGACAAAAAAGCTACGGACGAAAACTTTAACGCCGGGGTGAGATTTGTAGTTGAACATATCGACAGGATGGAGCTTTTTATGGGTACGCACAATGAAGAGAGTAATTATAAACTGGCCGCTCTTATCGAAGAGAAAAATATAGAGAAGAACAATCCCCGTATTTATTTTTCGCAATTATTAGGAATGAGTGACAATATTTCCTTCAACCTGGCTCATGCAGGATATAATGTAACCAAGTATGTCCCCTACGCTAAAGTAAGAGACGTATTGCCCTACCTGCTTCGTCGCGCTGAAGAAAACACCTCCGTAGCCGGCCAGACCGGACGCGAACTGCGTATGCTGAAACTGGAAATGGAGAGGAGGAAAAAGCTACCGGCTTTTTTTCAGTCCGCGGATAACGGCTGAGGTAAAACCCGACAGTTCCATCTCATTTAATCCCTTAATGGTGATTCCTCCGGGAGTGGTGACTTTATCAATCTCCATTTCCGGATTACTTTTGTTTGCAAGCAACAGGTCTACTGCGCCTTTTACCGTGTGGACAACTATTTCCTGTGCTTCCCGGGGATAAAAACCTAACTCTACGCCCCCTTCTATGGCAGCCCTTATGTAGCGAAGCGCAAAGGCTATTCCGCTTGAAGCGAGAGCTGTGCCGGCCATCATCAGGCGCTCTTCTACCAGCATAGTGTTACCCAACTCGCTAAAGATACGTAAGATTAAGGAGGATTGTTCGTCTGAAGCATTAAGCGCAGAAACGAAAGTCATGCTGCTTAATACCTCTATGGCTGTATTGGGAATGACGCGGAACAGGGTAGGGGTAGCCATTGAGCCGGTATGTTCAAAGTAAGCCGTCAATTGCTCAAACGTTACGCCGGCAGCTATGGAAACGATGATTTGCCGGTCGTAGTCAAGTACGCCTTCTATTTCGTTAATAACTCTTTCTACCATCCATGGTTTAACGGCGATGATGATAATATCTGCTTTCCGGGATGCTTCTGCATTATCGGTAGACAACCGGAACTCGCTATTGAACGCTTTTATTTTTGCAAGCGACGCTTCCGAGCGGTCTGTACATGTTATATCTGATGCTTTGATAATGGTTCCCTGCGCAAGTCCGCGCGCGATAGCGCTTCCTATATTACCTGTTCCGATAAGGGTGATTTTCATGATAATTCCTTTATTTAGAATGAATACGAGCCACAAAAGTAATAAAAAGAATCGCTTATACGGATTGCATGTCGTATCTTTGCCGTAAAAATAATTGAACTTAAAAATAATAGACATGAAAAGATTATTAATTGCTGGTTTACTGCTGGCTGCGACGCTAACGAACAGTAGCGCCCAAAACGGAGAAGAATATACCTTTACTCCGGTAAAAGAACTGAAAATAACACCCATCCAAAATCAAAACCGTACGGGAACCTGTTGGGCGTTTTCAGGAATTGCCTATTTAGAATCCGAATTGTTGCGCATGGGAAAAGGCGAATACAATTTGTCTGAAATGTTTATTGTAAGCCATTCATATAAAGACCAGGCTGCCAAATATGTACGTACCCACGGATCGTTAAACTTTGAGCAGGGAGGTTCTTTTGAAGACGTGCTTTATGCGGTTAAACATTACGGCGTCATTCCCGAATCGGTGATGGATGGTTTAAATTATGGCGAAGACATGCACGTACATAGCGAATTGGTAAGCGCCGCTTCGGCCTATGTAAATGCTATCCTGAAAAATCCGAATGGTAAACTGTCTACAGCCTGGAAAAAAGGCTTTGACGGTATCATTGATGCTTATTTAGGAGAAATTCCCGGGAAATTCTCCTATAAAGGGAAAGAATATACCCCCTCAGGTTTTGCTAAAGAGTTAGGGCTCAATATAGACGACTATGTTTCTCTTACTTCTTTTACACACGAGCCTTTTTATAAACCATTTGCATTGGAAATACCGGACAATTGGCGTTGGGGAATGTCTTATAATGTACCATTAAACGAATTGATGGAAGTTATAAAACATGCAATAAATACAGGATATACGGTTGCCTGGGCGTCTGATGTAAGCGAAGCAGGCTTTAGCCGGAACGGAGTAGCGGTAGTCCCTGATGTAAAAGCAATAGAAACATCCGGTTCCGATCAGGAAAGATGGACAGGATTAAACCAGCGGGAAAAGAATGAAGAAATCCGTAAATTGGCCGAAAAACCCTGCCGGGAATTAACGATTACCCAGGAAATGCGCCAGGAAGCATACGATAATTACCAAACAACCGACGACCATGGCATGCAAATTTACGGCATTGCCAAAGACCAGGACGGTAAAGAATTCTTTATGATTAAAAATTCATGGGGAACAGATAATAAATATAAAGGAATCTGGTACGTATCAGAATCCTTTGTAGCCTACAAAACAATGAGCATCGTTATCCACAAAAATGCCATACCCTCTGCCGTCAGGGCAAAATTAGGTTTGTGATTTTTAATCGCTGAATTGCCTGCATTAATTTGGCCGTTTCAAAAAAAGGATGTAATTTCGTCCCCGGAAAGAAAAGCAGGCATTAAATAATAATAATATCTTTAAGAGAAAAGATATTCAGGATGCTCGGATGGTGGAATGGTAGACACGAAGGACTTAAAATCCTTTGGCTATTGCGGCTGTGCGGGTTCAAGTCCCGCTCCGAGTACCACAAAAAACGTCAATCGTCAATAAATCAGGCGGTTGACGTTTTTGTTTTAAGAAAAATCCCCACTAAATCCCCACTTATTTTCAAATAACAAAAAAAGCACACTAAAAAACCGCTGTCTTTTAATGTGCTTGGTGAGTTTAAAACAATACCTCTCGGCATTAATTTCAGAGCAAAGATAGTACGTTTTGAGGAATATAACAAATGCTGTACGTCTTCTAACATTTGACAATCTTTCTGTATTTTACTTTGCGTGTTTCTATTTTTCCTCTAT